>JAQWHT010000096.1 GCA_029249225.1 Flavobacteriaceae bacterium | reverse complement strand
CGAGTGATGAAAAAAGCAGTAGCTTATTTGCAACCTTTTATAGAGGCCCAAAAAACAGAGGACAAACAACACGCAGGTAAAGTATTAATGGCAACCGTCAAAGGAGACGTTCACGATATTGGAAAAAATATTGTCAGTGTTGTTTTGGCGTGTAATAATTACGAAATTATAGATCTTGGAGTTATGGTACCGCCTGAAGTTATCATCCAACGTGCTATTGAGGAACAAGTTGATATCATTGGACTTTCAGGTTTAATCACACCCTCCTTAGATGAAATGGTATATGTAACTAAGGAACTCAATCGAATGAATATTGATATTCCAGTACTCATTGGGGGAGCGACAACCTCCAAGGCACACACTGCAGTTAAAATTGCTCCAGGGTCCAAAGCAGCAGTGATCCATGTAAATGATGCATCACGCGCAGTAGGTGTGGTGAGTAACCTCTTGCAAAAAGATAAGAAAGCGGCTTATACACTTCAAATCAGAGAAGAATACGAAGCGTTTAAGGCAAAATTTATGGCACGAGGGACAGCCAAAGAGTACTTGACTTACGCTCAAGCTAAAGAAAACCCTTTTCAAGTTGACTGGACTCAGTTTAGTCCGCAGCAACCCAAAGAATTGGGTATGCAAACTATTACCTCTTTAGATTTGAAATTATTGGTTCCCTATATTGACTGGACACCTTTTTTTAGGTCTTGGGACTTGCACGGAAAATACCCTGCTTTACTTGAAGATGAGACAGTAGGAGAACAAGCTAAAGTTTTATTTGAAGACGCTCAGACCATGTTGCAAAAGATGATTACTGAACGTTGGGTGACTGCAAAGGCTCGCTTCGGAATATTTCCTGTAAACACAGTTGGGGATGATATTGAAATTTACTCAGATGAAAGTCGAAGTCAAATTCTAGGAAACTGGATAACCTTAAGGCAGCAATTAAAAAAATCAAAGGAACAACCAAACATCGCATTAGCTGATTTTATTGCACCCAAAGACTCGGGGACAATTGATTATATGGGAGCTTTTTGTGTAACTACAGGTTTTGGTACAGAAGAAAAAGCCAAAGAATTTGAGGATGTAAATGACGATTACAGTTCCATCATGGTTAAAGCTTTGTCAGATCGTTTAGCAGAGGCCTTTGCAGAATATTTACACACCCAAATTCGAATCAAACATTGGGGATATGCAGCTAACGAGGGTTTGACAAATGAAGATTTGATCCAGGAAAAATATCAAGGGATACGTCCGGCTCCCGGTTATCCTGCTTGCCCCGATCACTTAGAAAAACATACTATATGGAAACTTCTTGAAGTAGAAGAAACCATAGGCGTAAGCTTGACAGAGAGCTTGGCCATGTGGCCAGCTTCCTCTGTTTCAGGGTATTATTTTGCCCATCCTAAGTCACTCTACTTTGGTTTAGGGAAAATCAAAGAAGATCAATTGATTAATTATAGTAAGAGAAGAGGAATAGAAATTGAAAAGGCAAGAAAATAGTTGAATCCCAATCTTGCTGAATAATTACGTATAACTAGAGATCGATGAAAATTACAGACCATATTAAAAATTTTGCTGGGGCTACCCAGTTTACATTTGAAATTTTACCCCCTCTCAAAGGACAGAGCATTAATGCTTTATACAATGTGATTGATGAACTTATGGAATTCAATCCTCCTTTTATTGATGTGACCTACCATAGAGAGGAACATCTTTATAAAGACGCTGGAAACGGACTTCTTGAGATGAAAGTGATCAAAAAACGTCCTGGGACTGTCGGGATTTGCGCCGCAATTCAAGGGAAATATAAGATAGATGCAATTCCTCATATTTTATGTGGAGGGTTTTCTAAAGAGGATACTGAGAATTTTTTGATTGATTTAGATTTCTTAGAGATTGACAATGTGGTGGCTTTACGAGGTGATGCGCTCAAAAATGAAACCTATTTTAAAGCAACTCCTGATGGACATAATTATGCAAACGAATTGGTAGGGCAAATAACAGATTTGAATAATGGAATTTATTTGGATGAGGAACTTCAGAATTCCCATTCGACAGATTTTTGCATCGGAGTTTCCGGTTATCCTGAAAAGCATATGGAAGCCCCAAGTATGGAGAGTGACATTCATTTTTTAAAGAAAAAAGTAGCAGCTGGAGCAGAATATGTGGTGACCCAAATGTTTTTTGACAATCAAAAGTATTTTGATTTTGTTAAACAAGTTCGGAAAGAGGGGATTAAAGTCCCTATCATACCAGGATTAAAACCCCTTTCTACTCTAAAGCAACTGAATATGATTCCCCATCGTTTTCATATAGATTTACCCGAGGCCTTAGTAAAAGAAGTTATCAAATGCAAAGACAATAAAGCAGTAAAACAAGTGGGTATAGAATGGTGTATTGCTCAAAGTAAAGAACTCAAAGAATCTCAAGTCCCCTTTTTACATTATTACTCCATGAGTAAATCCGATAATATTAAAGCGATTGGGAGAGAGGTTTTTTAATTGAGGTATTTATTTATTGGATTTCAAAAACAAGGAGACTAATTCGTTAGTATTGTCTTAATTCGAAGTTAATTCGTTAAAAAGGGTTTCCAAACTTTCGTTTTTAAGTTGGAGTGATAAAATTTTAAGTCCGTTGTCGTGGGCAAAGTCAAATACTGCAGGACGTTGGTCTTCGGTGCCTTTGATAAATATTTCGTAGTTAAAATCATGGGTATTGTTAACTTTTTCAACCTGAGTAAGTCTAGCTAAAGCTTCGGTTTCTACACGGTAGTCAAAACTAACTTTGATGATTTGCTGTTGATTTTTACGAAGGCTTTCAAGAGAATCATCCAAAACAATTTCTCCTTTATTGATGATAATTACCCGGTCGCAAATAGCATCTACTTCTTGTAGGATATGGGTGGACAAAATGATGGTTTTATCCTTTCCTAACTCCCGAATCAGTTTTCGTATTTCGATGAGTTGATTGGGGTCCAAGCCAGTTGTAGGTTCATCTAAAATCACCACTTCTGGGTCGTGCAGTAGTGCTGCAGCTAGTCCTACACGTTGTTTATAACCTTTGGAAAGGGTGTTGATTCTGGTATGGGCATGATTTTCCAGGCCTGTTTTACGAATGATGTCAACTAATGAGAGATTGGAAATTTGATAGAGATCGGCGCAGTAGTTTAGATATTCTACCACATAAATTTCTGGATAGAGTGGATTATTTTCAGGTAAGTACCCTGTCTTTTTTTGGATGTTGCGCAGTTGGGTCCTTAGATCTTGATTAAAAAAATGAATTTGTCCTTCCCAGTTAGTGTAATAACCAGTTAGGATTTTCATTAGTGTTGATTTTCCTGCACCGTTGGGTCCGAGTAAACCGACAACCTCCCCCTTTTTAAGTTCCATGCTAATGCCACTTAAGGCCTGTATACTGCCATAGTTTTTAGCGACATCCGCAATAACTAAACTCATTTTATTTTTTTTTAAAGATACTTATTTCTCTTGAGCTGTTCGTGTGCTTTTTTGTTCGATCAAAACGGTTAAAATAATCAACAACCCACCAATAATACTTCTTCCAGTAGGAATTTCACTAAGAAATAGAATTCCTAAGAGTATTCCATAAATGGGTTGGATGCCGCTCATGATACTCACTGTACCAATGGAGAATTTTTTAAAACTATTAAGGAATAGAGTGTGGCCAATGGCAGTCGTCAAAATCCCTAAAATAAGTAAATAGGGGAGATTGATGATGTAGGATTCCATTTCAAAGTAAACCAAGGCTGGAAGAAGAATGATCAGGGTAACCCCCATCTGATAGAGCATTAAAACCGAACCGTCCACTGCTGCAATTTTTTGTTTCATCAGAATATTTCTTAAGGCATAACAAACAGAAGAGAGTATTCCCATCAATACCCCCTGAGTAACGGTGTTGTTTAATTCAAAACTTGGAGCTAGTAAATACACCCCAGCTAAAATCATTAGGCCAAGAAGGAGGTGTCTTTTTTGATAACGAATTTCAAAGAAAAAAGGTTCGAGTAACACCGTGATCATGGGATAGGTAAAGAGGGAAAGCATACCGATGGTCACGGAACTCCATTGTAAAGCAAAAAAATAAGTAACCCAATGACTGGCCATTAATATTCCACTGAGAACTGTTGCGCTTCCTTCTTTTTTAAAGTTGAGGAGTATTCTCTTTTTTTTCCAAAGGGCAAACCCGAATAGCAAAACAAAAGCGACAACTGCCCTAGACCAAATCGTTAATGGAGGGGGTAAACTGATAGAACGTCCTAAGGCACCAGAAGTGGAGATGCACAACATGGCACAGTTCAATAAGAAAAAATGTAGGGAGTTGTTTTTGTCCATAATTCACAAAACAAAAAATTGAAGAAGAGTAATGGTAACCATTCCCCAAAAAGTTCCAGTAGCCATACTGAGGACAGCTAAAATAATGGCATGGGGCATCCATTTTTTTTCATAGGCTGCAGTAACTGCAGGAGCAGTGGCTATTCCTCCTACATTTGCCATGCTTGCAATGGGAACCCAAGCAGCATGAACATTTAATAGTTTGGCTGCAACTAACATGATAACTAAATGGCTACCCAACCAGATAATTAAAAAGCCCACAAAGGCCAGGTCAAATTGAATTAATTCAAAACGAAGTTTAAGCCCTAGTACGGCCATTACAATAAGGATCAATACACCACCTAATTTAAGTGCAAAGTTGAAATTCCAAGATTTGATAAAAAATCCGAAACCTAGACCCAGTACAGACAGTATAACAACTTTAACGACAAAAGCAGTCAGGATGAGTTGTGCTAAAACAACAGTGACCAATAAAATGAAGAGGCTTAATAGCGGATTGTGACTTTTTGTTTTAAGTGCACTAAATTCTGAAGGAGGCTCAAAAGCAGCTATACCCATCAGCTTGTTGAGTGTATTACTTCTTTTGATACTTTGAAACATCCCAATAGTCCATAAGTTCACTAATATATTATCTAATACTAAAATAGTAAGGAAGAGTGCTTCTGGACATGAAGCCAATTCTTTTAATACCAACTGACTCGTACTTCCACCAATCCAGCTTCCTACTACAGGAGGAATGCCTTTCCAGCTCTCCTGACTCACTAATGCGTCACTCACAAAATCTGTTCGTTGGAAAAGGAGCATAAATACCACTGGGAAAATAGCAATCCATATAGAACCAGATAAAAAAACAGCAATAGGTTTCCAGCCTACTTGTTTGAGTTGAGAAAATGATAGACTGCTCATTACAGCAACAATTGCCAAAGGAATAAAAAAATTCTTGCTCCATTGATGGATTGAAACCTCAGAAAAGTTTTGATTCATCACATAGGAACAAATTGCAGGAATGAGGTAGGCTAATAAAATGGAGGGAAGCCAACTGAATAATTTGATGATCAAAGGGTGTTTTAATCGTTCTAAATATAAGACCAAAAGCACTGTAAAAAAAGTGATCAGTACGGCTGCGATCATTGAATAGAATCTTTGAACAGTTAAGATAGTTTATTTCGCCACATTTTTAATAAATAGAGCTATTTTCCGAATAAAACACTAAAAAAAAGAAGGAACTGTTTGTTTTTTTAAAAAGCAATGCTACATTTGTGCCGATTTAAAAGTCATGAAAAATAACTTTTCTTATTACAATGTTTTCTATTACTTCTTTAACGAAGTATAAGGGACTTTGTAGTAAGATTATTACAACATAAAAAAAAGAGTCCTGATTTTTCGGGACTTTTTTTTTGAGTACAATGGAAGATAAGATAAACATAGCCATTCAAGGAAATAAAGGTTCGTTTCACCACGTAGTGGCAAAGGAATATTACAAACGTGATTTTTCACTAGTGGTTTGTGAAACATTTGATGATACAGTAAAAGCATTATTGAAAGGCACTGCAAACCAAGCAGTAATGGCCATAGAAAACTCCATTGCAGGATCCATAATTCCAAATTATGCTTTAATTGACAGAAATCAACTGAAGATTGTGGGAGAATACGGTCTGAGTATCCACCACCAACTTATGGCGTTATCAGGTCAAAATATAGAGGATATTAAAGAAGTGCACTCTCATCCCATGGCCTTGTTACAATGTAAGGATTTCTTTCATCAGCATCCTCATATACGACTTGTGGAGGCTGAAGATACCGCCGATGAAGCAAGGCGAATTGCTGAGAATCAGCTTGAAGGTATAGGTGCTATTGCAAGTCAAGAAGCAGCTGATTTATACGGGATGGAAGTCGTAGCATCATCAATTCAGACAATAAAAAATAACGTTACCCGATTTGTAATTATTCAAAGTGAAGGTCATTTAATAGCCCAAGAATCGATCAACAAAGCAGCTTTAAAATTTATTTTAGATCATCAGAGGGGTAGTTTAGCAGCGGTTCTCAACGTCATGAGCGATTGCCAGTTGAATTTGACAAAAATTCAATCTCTCCCAGTAATTGAGACACCAGGCAAATATGCTTTTTTTGTTGATGTGACTTTTGAAGATTTTACACACTACGAGAAAGCAAGACAGTTGATAGCCATCATGGCTTCTGAATTTAAAATTTTAGGCGAGTACGCCCAGCATCAGAGATGAATAAGACAGCCAAACGATTAGAGAGTGTGCAAGAATACTATTTTTCTAGAAAGTTAAGAGAAGTAGCTCAACGTATAAAGAAGGGTCAACCAATCATCAATATGGGAATTGGTAGCCCCGACTTGCCTGCTCATCCTACGGTCATAGCTGCTTTGCAAAATGCATTGTCTCATCCAAAGGCACATATGTACCAAAGTTATCAGGGACTTCCAGAGTTACGCGAAAGCATAAGTGAATTTTATCAAACTCATTATCAAGTAACTTTGGATCCAAATACTGAGGTTTTGCCCTTAATGGGATCGAAAGAAGGCATCATGCATATCTCAATGGCTTTTCTAAATCCAGGAGATCAAGTATTGATTCCCAATCCGGGTTATCCAACCTATGCCTCTGTAACACGATTGATGGAAGCAGAACCTATTTCTTACCCTCTTTCAGAAGCCAATAATTGGCAACCTGACTTTGAAGCCTTAAATGCTTTAAACACTTCTAAAATCAAAATTATGTGGATTAATTATCCACATATGCCAACTGGAACTAAGGTGGATGTTACAACCTTTGATCGTTTGATCCACTGGGCTAAGCAACATGATATTTTATTGGTCAATGATAATCCGTATAGTTTTGTTTTGACCGACAAGCCTCAAAGTATTCTATCACGACCAGGTGCTCACGAAGTTGCTTTGGAGTTAAATTCATTGAGTAAATCATTTAATATGGCAGGTTGGCGTGTTGGAATGCTATGTGGAAAAGAAGAAACTATTCAGTCTGTACTCAAAGTGAAAAGCAATATGGATTCTGGAATGTTTTTTGGCATTCAAAAGGGTGCTATTGCCGCGTTGAAAATGGAGACTTCTTGGTTTGAAGATTTAAATAAAGTTTACCACCGTAGAAGAGTGTTAGTAGAAAAAATAGCTACCCGATTGGGGGCTGAATTTGACCTGAATAGTGTGGGTCTTTTTCTTTGGGCAAAACTACCGAAAAGCGTAAAAGATGCTGAAGTTTTTATAGATAAAATTTTAGACGAAAAACATGTATTCATAACACCAGGGACAATTTTTGGAAGTCAGGGAGAAGGATATATTCGCTTTTCGCTATGTGTCCCAGAAAAAACAATTGAAGAGGTTTTAAAGCGATTTGAATCATGAATATAGCAGTAATCGGTTTGGGTTTGATCGGGGGTTCTTTTGCCCTAGCAGCAAAAAAGCACCTTACTGAAGTAGAACTATTTGGTGGGGATAAAAATCCAAATCACCTCAAAGAAGCTATCGAAAAACAGATTATTGACCATGAGTTACTGTCTGAGCATATTCCACAAATGGATGTTATCATCATGGCTATACCCGTAGATGTTGCAGCCAAATTGGTTTTAGAATTATTGGATCAAATTAATGATAATGCACTTTTGTTTGATGCAGGTTCTACAAAATCCTCGATTTGTAATGCGGTAGCTTTACATCCTAAAAGAAACCAGTTTTTAGGTACACATCCTATCGCAGGAACAGAATTTTCAGGTCCTTCTGCGGCTTTTCCAGACTTATACGTGAACCAGACACAAATTCTTTGTGAGACACAAAAAACTCGTCCAGATTTATTGGAATGGGCAATGCAATTTTTTCGATCAATGGATATGCAGATACAGGAAATGGATCCCCTGTCCCATGACCAGCATATTGCTTATGTTTCTCACATTTCACATATTTCCTCTTTTATGCTTGGAAAAACTGTAATGGAAAAAGAGGAAGATGAACGAACTATATTTGATATGGCGGGAAGTGGATTTGCATCCACAGTTCGTTTGGCAAAAAGCTCACCTCAAATGTGGACTCCTATTTTTAAGCAAAATAATGAAAATATACTTGAAGTTTTGGGTGAGTATATAGCCAACTTAGAACAATTTAAGTCTCTTTTGGAAAGTAAAAATTGGGCAGCATTGTTCCGTCAGATGGAAGAGATAAATTCAATAAAAACCATACTGGAGGGTATCCCAGAAGGAAAAAATATTAATAAAACGAATACGATTTAACACTTATTACAATGGAAAATAAAAAAGAAATGCGACAGTGGCTTACTAATTTTGGATTGGATCACCCTTTGGTGATCGGAGGACCCTGTAGCGCTGAAACCGAAGAGCAAGTTTTAAAAATTGCTCATGAATTGAAAGATACCGATGTAACGGTTTACCGTGCTGGAATTTGGAAGCCTAGAACACGCCCTGGAATGTTTGAAGGTGTAGGGGCCATAGGTCTGGGTTGGTTAAAAAAAGTAAAAGAAGAAACGGGCTTGTTGACAGCTACCGAAGTTGCCAATAAAGATCATGTAAAATTGGCCTTGGAAAATGATGTTGACATACTTTGGATTGGTGCAAGATCAACCGTGAGTCCCTTCATCATGCAAGAGATCGCAGATGCGTTGGAAGGTACGGATAAGATTGTATTAGTGAAAAACCCCGTAAATCCAGATTTAGCTCTTTGGTTAGGTGGAGTAGAGCGACTGTATACAGCGAATATTAAAAATTTAGGTTTGATCCACAGAGGATTTTCAACCTATGAAAAAACAAAATACCGTAACATTCCAGAATGGCAAATTGCGATTGAGGTAAAAAATCGATTTCCAGATTTACCCATGATTTGCGATCCTTCCCATATAGGGGGTAAACGAGATTTAATTTTTGATATTTCTCAAGCCGCTTTGGATCTTAATTTTGATGGTTTGATGATTGAGACCCATTGCGATCCTGAAAATGCTTGGAGTGACGCTGCACAACAGGTAACTCCCGCTCGTTTAGTTGAAATCATGAAAGACTTGAGAGTTCGAAAGAAAACGACCCATGAAGAAGCTTACCAGCATGAATTGAATAATCTGAGAGCTCAGATCGACGTTATTGATCAAACCTTATTAGATACATTGGGAAAACGAATGAATGTTGCTGTGGGCATCGGGAAGTTAAAGAAATCGAATAATGTTGCGGTATTACACAATAAACGCTGGAATGAAATCTTAGGAAAGATGATTTTAGAAGGTCAAGAGCGTCAACTTTCTGAGGAATTTATTCTCCGAGTTTTTAAAGCAATTCACCAAGAATCGATCAACAAACAAGAAAAAATACTAAATACTTAAGCTAGATTTTGTAAATTCAAAATCCAATCTTAAAAATATGGATCTACTTAACTTAATGCGTGAATCGAGAGAGAAGCTGAAGCCTCACTGGCTGATTGCTTTTTTCATCTCAATTATTTATGGTGTCCTTGTGGGTGTACCACAAGAGCTCAATTACTATGGGGAGTTTTTGTCTTTTTTGTTAGCAGGACCACTCCAGTTAGGTTTGAGTATTTATATATTAAATATTTTTTATGACCGACCTGCTTCCATTGAAAACCTTATTGAAGGGTTTAAACCGCTGTTAAAAGTATTGTTGCTTTATTTGGTAATTTCTGTAGCTACAATAGTAGGGTTTATCCTCCTTATTGTACCTGGTATTATCATTTCTCTTGGGTTGTCTATGAGTTATTACATTTTAATAGAAAATCCAGAGTTAACCATTGAGGAAATATTAAAAGAAAGTTGGAAACTAACTGACGGGTATAAGATGCAGTTGTTTGTACTTCATCTTCGTTTTATTCCTTGGTACTTGTTGGGAGTACTTTGTTTTATAGTTGGTATTTTTGTAGTACTACCCTGGCATCAATTAACAGTAGCTAGTTATTATAACTATCTAAAAAGTCAGCAGGGTTAGCGCATCCATAGATTTCATTCATAGGGAATGGTGTGTAAAATATGAGTAATAGCTCTCAATCGTGCAGTTGACTTTTTATCTGCATTTACGATTAACCAAGGAGCTGTTTTGGTGTTTGTTGTTTCAAACATTTTTTGTTTGTAATGAGTGTAATCGTCCCATAAGTCTTGTGCTTTACGATCAAGTGGTGTCATCTTCCATCGTTTTAACGGATCATTTTGGATCTCAGTAAATCTTTTTGCTTGCTCCTCTTTGGAAATTGAAAAATAAAATTTAATGAGGAAAGTTTTTGACTGAACTAGCATATGTTCGAAATCATTGACTTGAGCCATAAACACCTTATATTCTTGTAGCGTACAAAATTTATTTACAGGTTCGACTACGGCTCGGTTATACCAACTTCTGTCAAAAAAAACTATTTCTCCTGGCTTGGGTAAGCGTGTGATGTAGCGTTGAAAAAACCATTGCTTTCTCTCATCAGGGGTAGGAATGTTTAAAGCAAATGTTCTAAAATGTCTTGGATTCAGGTATTCAGTGATTCTTCTGATTGCTCCTCCTTTTCCTGCAGCATCTCTTCCTTCAAAAAGAATCACAATTTTTTGATCATGCTGAATAACCCAATTTTGAAGTTTGATGAGTTCCCTTTGTTTTTTCTTTAATTCTTTGAAATAGCGAATTTCCTCAAGTACTTTTGTAATATTTATTTTTTTATTCTGGAGCAGAATATAATGACCAAGCTCAGAATTGAGTAGGTTAATTTCCTCAGAAGTAATTTTTTTGGTTTGATTCATTTTGAGAAATTAAATGTCGATTTGGATTGCACTCCGATGATATCTAATAATAACGTTTGGGTCTGGAAGAAGGGGAATTCCAGAGGTCCCTTTTTCTTTATAATTAAATTGTGAAAGCACATAACGCATGCTCTCAAGTCTTGCCTGTTTTTTATTGTTCGTCTTGACAATAATCCATGGACTAAATGTGGTGTGAGTTTTACTAAACATTTCTTCTTTATAATGGGTGTAAGTGTTCCAAAGTTCCTGTCCTTTTAAATCGACAGGGCTAAACTTCCATTCTTTAAGAGGATTTTTTAAACGGGAGTCAAATCGTTTTTTTTGTTCCTCTTTAGAAATGGAAAACCAAAATTTGATGATGATTAAATTATCCTCGTTTAATAGATGTTCAAATTCAGGGACTTGAACCATATATTGTTTGTATTCCGTTTTGGTGCAAAACTCCATGACTGGTTCTACAACAGCCCTATTGTACCAGCTTCTGTCAAAAAAAACAATTTCACCAGGATTTGGTAAAACTTTTACATAACGTCTGAAATACCATTGACCCCGCTCAATATCAGTTGGTTTTGTTAACGCAACCACCCTTGAATTTCTTGGATTTAAGTGTTCTTTAAAGCGCTTTATTGAGCCTCCTTTTCCTGAGGCGTCTCTACCTTCGAACAGTATTGCAACCCTCATTTTATTTTGAGAAATCCATTTTTGGAGATTGACAAATTCAGATTGCAATTTTCGCAATTCAACCTCGTACTTTAATTTATTTAGTGTTTTTTTTAAAGAAATGTTATTTTCTTTAGCAATGCGGAGAAGATCAGCTCGTTTATGAACTGCATTGAAATGATCTGGGGAGAATTTCATGGAGTCAGGTTCTTAGATATTATCAGCCAAAAGGCCATCTTAAAGATACATAAAATCCAAAAAAGGTCAAAGCACTTACTTTAAAGCATCTGCAATTCGATTTACTGCAGTTCTAATATTTTCTTCTGAGGCAGCATAAGAGATCCGGATACAGTTTTCATTCCCAAAAGCTTCACCTGTGACTGTAGCTACATGGGCTACTTCCAGAAGAAATAAAGCAAAATCTGAAGCGTTTTTGATTTGCTTTCCACGGATTGTTTTCCCAAAATAAAAAGATACATCAGGAAACACATAAAATGCACCCTGGGGTTGGTTGAGTTTGAACCCCTTTATTTCAGAAAGTAATTCAATAATGATTTCACGACGTGTTGCAAATTCATCCACCATATATTGAATTGCACTTACAGGAGCAGTTACTGCAGCAATGGTCGCTCTTTGGGCAATACAGTTGGCCCCACTTGTAATTTGGCCTTGCATTTTGTTACACGCTTTAGCGATCCAATCGGCAGCTCCAATGTATCCGATACGCCATCCAGTCATAGCAAATGCTTTTGCAACTCCATTTACTGTAATAGTCCGATCATATAATGATTCAATCGCCGCAAAGCTAAAGTGAGGGGTTCCGTAATTGATGTGCTCATAGATTTCATCTGAGAGAATGTAGATCTCAGGATAGTTTTCTAAAACTTTTCCAAGTGCTCTGTATTCGTCCTCAGTATAAATTGTTCCGCTAGGATTATTTGGCGAATTGAACATGATTAATTTGGTTCTAGGAGTAATAGCTGCCTCAAGTTGAGCAGGAGTAATTTTAAAATCTGTTTCAATACTGGACGGGATAATGGTTGACTTTGCCTCGGCTAAAGTCGCAATAGCAGAATAGCTAACCCAATAAGGGGCAGGAAGTAAAACCTCGTCACCTGGGTCTAAAAGCACCATACATACATTGGCTATTGATTGTTTTGCACCAGTTGATACCACAATTTGTGATGGCCGATAAGAGAGATTATTGTCGCGGTCAAATTTTTTACAAATCGCTTCTTTAAGATCAGCATAACCGTCAACAGGAGAGTATGAATTCCAGTTGTCATTTACTGCTTGAACAGCAGCATCTTTAATAAATTCAGGGGTATTAAAATCAGGTTCTCCAAGACTTAGTCCAATAATGTCAATTCCTTGATTTTTTAATTCTCTGGCTTTTGCCGCCATAGCTAGTGTAGCAGAGACCGGTAGACTATTAATTCGTTTTGATAATGCTTCCATTTGTGGTTTTAGCTGGGTTGCACTCCCATTTGCTTCAGAAATCTAAAATGCGAAAATAGGGCGCTACGTGTTGTTTTATATTCGTTGTAAGGTAAATTAAATTCTTTAGCTGTTTTTTTGACAATTTCTCCAATTTTTGTGTAATGGACATGGCTAATATGTGGGAAAATATGATGTTCAATTTGGTGATTTAATCCTCCGGTGAACCAATTTACTATTTTGTTTTTTGTTGAAAAATTTACTGTTGTAAGCAGCTGGTGGATTGCCCAGGTATTTTTCATGGTACCTGAAGAGTCTGGTTTTGGCATTTCAGCATCTTCCATTACGTGGGCCAGTTGAAAGACCAAACTTAAGATGAGTCCTGCAGTGTAATGCATCACCACAAAGCCGATCAAGACTGTCCACCAAGGGGCATCAATAATAAAGATGGGAAGAGCAATCCAAACCGAAAAATATAAAATTTTACTTATCAGTAAGCCTGTCCACTGAAAGCTAGGACGCTTGCTATTTAAGTAAGACAACTTCCTTTTAGTGTAGCGTTTCATTTGCTGAAAATCGGTAAAAACAGCCCAATTTAAAGTGAGTAAACCGTATAAAAGTATTGAGTAAAAATGCTGAAAACGATGATGTGGCATCCATTTAGAATGCTTAGAAAAACGAAGTATCCTCCCGGCTTCTAGATCCTCATCGTGACCATGGATATTAGTGTAAGTATGGTGTAAAAGGTTGTGCTGTATTTTCCAGTTAAAGACATTTCCTGCAAGAAAATAAATACTACTACCCATAAAGTTATTTACCCACTGATACTTAGAAAAAGAACCGTGATTTCCGTCATGCATTACATTCATCCCTACACCAGCCATCCCCACACCCATGACGATACAAAGTAATAATTTTATCCAAAGGCTAATGCTCAGTGTTAACACTAATACATAGGGTGCAATGAGAAGTAAAAACATCACAAAGGTTTTAACATAGAGTTTCCAATTGCCGGTTTTTTCAATCTTATTTTCACGAAAATAAGAATTGACTCGTTTGTTTAAAGTTTTAAAAAATTCTTTGGGGTCTTTTCTAGAAAAGCGGAGTCTTTGTGTAGCTTGCATAAATATTTTTGAATTGTAAAAATAGCTTAAAAATTTTTAAATCTGAACTCCTTGTAAAAAAACACTATGGAAGAATTATTGATTCATTTTCCAAACTTGACTAAAGCACAAACTAAGCAATTCAGTGAGCTAAAAAAACTGTATACATATTGGAATGCACAGATTAATGTAATTTCAAGAAAGGATATGGAATCTTTCTATGAGCGCCATGTCTTGCACGCCTTGGGAATCTCAAAGGTTTTAAAATTTAAGGATCAGACTCGAGTATTGGATGTAGGGACAGGAGGGGGATTTCCAGGAATTCCTCTGGCAATTTTGTTTCCAAAAGTTGAGTTTCATTTAATAGATTCAATAGGTAAAAAAATAAAAGTAGTCAACGCTGTATACCAGTCGCTAGGATTGACTAATGTTAAAGCGACTCAAATTCGTGCTGAAGATTTTAATGAAAAGTTTGACTTCGTGGTAAGTCGTGCAGTTTCAAAAATGGATGCTTTCATCCCATTAATAAAAAGTAATTTGAATTCAAAACACCAGCATGCTATTAAAAATGGCATTCTTTATCTCAAAGGAGGAGACCTTAACCAAGAATTGCAAAATTTTCCAAATGCAAAGTGCTTCGAGCTCAAAAATTATTATACGACCTCATTTTTTGAAACTAAAAAAGTGGTGTATCTCAGTATTTAGATTTTTCTTTTTCGGCTTCATCCAGCTGATCTAGCAGTTCCTCAATACGAAGCATTTTTTTTTCAATTAACTTTTCAAACTCTTCCATGCGTTTATTTAGCTTGGAGAGCTCGGGATTTTTGTCATGGAACCAGTTGTTCATCCCGGGAAAATAATTTTCATGAATCAAAGAATCAAGATGAGGTAATTTGTCTTTCAGGCTTGATAGTCGGAGATCAATAAGTGAGTCAAGATCCAAAGCAAAGTCTAGTGAGTCTCGCATGAAAAAATGAGGAGAAAAGTGAATTTGAGGATCAAATCCCAAAGTATCACGTTTAAAAAAGAAATTAAGCTTTTTTGAAAATTTTGAGGAATTCGTCACTCTGGTTGAGTCATAACGAATCAGGTTTCCGTTTTGATCGTATTCTTTTTCAACATGATACCGTACATCTGGGTTTTCTTGATTTTGTGCAAAAGTTATACCCAATCCCAGAAAAAGGGCTAATGTACACGCTAGAGTTTTCATTTTTTTTGATTTGAGTTTTAAAACTTAGACGAAAAAAAATGAAAAATGTTACATTTTACTCTCCTAAAAAAGGGTAGCGATAGTCATTTGCTGGAACGAAAGTTTCTTTTATTAGGCGCGGTGATACCCAACGGAGTAAATTAGATGCTGAACCAGCTTTATCATTTGTACCTGAGCCTCTTGCTCCGCCAAAAGGTTGCTGACCTACAACAGCACCTGTGGGTTTGTCATTAATATAAAAATTACCAGCACTATTTTCTAATGCATTTAAAGCCTCTTCAAGTGCGTATCGATCTTGTGAAAAAACTGCTCCAGTAAGTGCGTATTCTGAAGTGTTATCAACCATTTTTAAAGTTTCCAACCATTCGCTATCTGGGTAGATATACAATGTTACTAGTGGACCAAACAATTCTTTGGTCATTGTAGAATATTTTGGGTTGGTGGTTTTTACTACGGTTGGTTGAATAAAATAGCCGATGCTTTCGTTATAAGTGCCACCTGCGACAATTTCAGCTTCATCGTCTTTTTTGACTTGCTCAATAGCGTTCACCAATCGATCATATGCCCCTTTGTGAATTACTGAGGTGACAAAATTTTCAAAATCTTCAGGTGATCCCATTTTAACACTTTCTAAGTCTGTTTTGATAAGTTTTATCACCTCATCAGCAAGAGATGCAGGTAAATAAACTCTTGAAGCAGCAGAACACTTTTGTCCTTGAAATTCAAAAGCTCCTCGAATAATTCCTGTAGCAACCTCTTTTGCTTTAGCTGAAGGGTGAGCAACGATAAAGTCTTTACCACCTGTTTCGCCAACAATTCTTGGGTAAGACTTATAACGATGAATTTGTGTGCCGATTTTACCCCAAATTGCTCTAAAGACTTCAGTTGAACCAGTATAATGAATCCCAGCAAAATCAGGACTTTCAAGCACAGTATTTGTTATCATCTCAGGATCTCCAAAAACCATGTTAATTACTCCATCTGGCAATCCTGCCTCTTGAAAAACTTCCATCAATACCTGAGCTGAAAAAACTTGATGATCACTTGGTTTCCAAACTACTGTATTTCCCATCATAGCGGCACTCGCACAGAGGTTCCCTGCAATAGCAGTAAAATTAAACGGACTAACAGCATAAACAAAACCCTCTAAAGGTCGATAGCTCAAACGGTTCCAGATTCCTGGACTGTTTTCAGGTTGGTTTTCGTAAATCTCCTGCATAAACGAAACATTAAAACGAAGAAAGTCAATGTATTCACAAGCAGCATCAATTTCTGCTTGATGAATGGTTTTAGATTGCGCTAACATGGTAGCGGCGTTTATTTTTGCTCGATAGGGACCAGCTACCAGCTCAGCGGCTTTTAGGAAAATAGATGCCCGTGATTCCCAAGGCATTTGACTCCACATTTTTTTTGCTTTTAGGGATGTTGCTATGGCTTCTTTTATATGGGTAGCCTCTGCTTTGTGGTATATTCCTAATTTGTGTTGATGGTCATGAGGGGGGTGCATACTCGCAGTATCTCCACTGCGTACATCTTGATTTCCAATTCGCATAGGGATATCTAAATTGGCGTTATACAAATGGGTGTACATTTTAAGAACTTCCTTTTTTTCTTTGCTTTCAGGGGCATAAGATAAAATCGGTTCATTGCTTGGAAAGGGAACTTGAAAAATACTGTGAGCCATAACTTTAATTTTAGTCAAAAGTATTGATTAAAAATAAAAAAGGCGTAAAACAGAAAGGCTTAATTTAATATGTAAGGAACACTAAGTTTGAAACTTGGTACATCCACATTGAATTTTTTTGCAGTAGAAAAGTTGATCATAATATATGTTCCTGTCATAGAGCCTAGAGGAGAGGTAATTAGACTTCCTGATTGGTATGTATGACTCTCACCAGGTTTGATAACGGGTTTTTTTCCTACAACTCCATTGCCATTAACATACTGAGGTCTGCTTACAGACTCCAATATTTTCCAATGGCGGGTAAGCAGTTGTACGACGTCTTTACTTTGGTTTTCTATAGTAATATGATACATAAAGGCATGGTGGAGAATCTGATCTTTCAGAAAACTTCCTTCAAATTTTGATTCTACAGAGATTTTTATTCCTCTTGTAATTTGTTGTATCACACTAGATATTTTAGTTCGTAGCTGATTCATAAAGGTAATAAAAATCAACTAGTTAACAAATTTTTTAAATTAATTTTTTAATTCAAATGAATTTGCTTTTCCAACTCCAACTAAAGCATCGTATTGTTCACCGATGTTTCTGTGGTATACTAAGATAAGGTAATCATTCTCAGTCAGTGAGTGTGAGCCACTTATACTATTTTTAATTAACACGCCATTTTGTTTCAAGACGTATTTGTAATTATAAAAACCTTGTTTAAGTAATATGACACTTTCGTATATTTCCAGTGCTGGATTGAAATGTAATTTATTTAATTCATTGAGTTCAAAATTATTAAATGAGCCATAAATGTATAATTCTTCATTCTGTTCTAATTCATAAGGATATGCAAGACTAAAGTAAACAAGACTGTAATCCGCGTCAAAATTAGAATCGGTTGAACGCATAATATTTCTTATCTCGAAATCCCCATTAATATCAGGTGCATAGGTATAGTCCAATTGACTTCTGATGATGTCTGTTTTAAGATAAGACTCGTAAAGATCTGTGCGGGTAGTATAATGGATATTAGGGGTTGTGAGCCTTAAATCTTTAGTATCGAAGAAAAAATATTCATTCCCTCCCTCATACTGAGTGGGGCCTTCATAGCGATAATCAAGTGTGTTGCCAGAAAAGTATTGGGGTTTTACTCCCGTTATTGCATCATTCCATTGATAATTCTGTAAGATGGCCACATTGACATTTTCTTCAGGATTGACAAAAAAATCACTTTTTGGTGATACTGCAAAATGAACGGATTGATGAGTCGTAAAAAGATCCATGTTTTGAGGCTTATAAATTGCAGCCTGAACTGTAGAACGATCTTCGTATACACAAAATCTTCTCGAAAAAATCAACTCATCATAAGTGGAATAAATCTCAATCATATAATTCCCTGAGACTTTGAGTTGTACGTTTTCATTTGGAATATTTAAGTTGTAATGAGTATAGGACTGGAGTGTGTTAAATGAAGTTCTGTAATTTTCAATCCTTAAATTGTCATAGCCTTCTAGATATTCGTTTTGAAACAGTTGGGAAGGGGTCCAGTCGTGATTGTAAAATTTAATACGATAATAGTAATCTGCCTCATCGGCATTTAAATCATCAAATAGTAAATTTATCTGATCACCTAAAGCTACTACCGGAAAAGCACCTCTATTTTCTCTGCTACTAAACTTAACGGATTTGATGTAATCTGGAGCAGCAAATTCTTTTCGCTCTTGGGCGGTGCTAAGAGCGCTAATCAAAAGCACATAAATACTTAGCCTGTTTGCGATCATTTTCATCAAATGTAAATGTAATTGTTCAGCTTGTGATGTCCAAATTGAGGACTTATAAAAGAAATCCTTAAACACCTATTTAGAACGAATATAAATAAGCTTTTTCCTCCAGATATGACTTAATAAAAAGAGCGTTTATTAGTAAATTTGTCCGATTTTAGAATTTAACTTTTTTAATGAAAATAATTAAAAAAATTCAAACTCGAAGAGGAGCAAAGCTGAACATTAAGGGTGAAGCTGAAAAGATATTCTCAAAAACTCCTTTTTCAAACACTTACGCACTAAAACCTGATGATTTTTTTGGCACTTTACCTAAACTCTTAAAGAAAGAAGGTGAGGAAGTTAAATCAGGTGAGCCCATTTTTTTTAGCAAGAACGAACCTCGAATTAAGTTCGTTTCTCCTGTTTGTGGAATGATACATTCAATTGTTCGAGGGCCCAGAAGAAAAATAGAAGAAATTATCATTGAGAAATCTTCATCTGATGTAAGTATTTCTCATGACGTCAACAGTTGGGAGGATTTGAGTCGTGAAGAATTAAAATCCCTCCTTTTAGAGAGTGGAAACTGGCCATTTATTCACCAACGCCCCTATGGCACTATTGCCAACCCTGATGACACGCCCAAGGCAATTTTTGTATCGACTCACAAAACAAATCCCCTTTGCCCTGACTTTGAGTTTATTTTAAATCAAGAAATTGGAGCCTTTCAAAATGGGATTTCCGTTCTTAATAAGCTTGTAGATCAACCAGTATTTCTTGGAACTGATGCCTCACATCCGGGAATTTTTAAAGAGATTAAGGGAGTACAAAATTATTCGGTTGCTGGACCCCATCCTGCCGGTAACGTCAGTTTGCATATCCAAGAATTAGCTCCCCTTAACATGGGAGATAAGGTTTGGACTGTTAATCCAGAGGACGTGTCAAATTTGGGTCGTTTTATTAAATCGGGGAAATTTAGCCCCCAACGTACAGTGGCTATTACTGGAAATGCAGTTGAACACCCAAAATATATTGTCACCAAACAGGGTGCTGAATTACAACCCATATTGGAAGATCACAATCTTCTTTACCCACAAAATCGAATAGTTAATGGTGATGTGTTAACAGGTGCTACATCCCATTTAGAGGGACATCTTAGCTATTACAATAATCAAATAAGTGTAATTCCTGAGGGGAATGCTTATCGCATGTTCGGATGGTTACCTTTTAAAGACAATAATATTCTCAGCCTTTCTAATACCTCGTTTTCCCGCCTTTTTAAAAAGAGAGGTTTTGAGGTTGATACCAACTTAAATGGAGAAGAACGTGCTTTGGTAGTTACTGGTGAAATGGAAAAAGTATTTCCTTTAGACGTTTACCCGATGCAGCTCTTAAAAGCTTGTATGGTTGAAGATATTGAAAAGATGGAAGCCCTTGGGATTTATGAAGTTGTTCCTGAAGATTTTGGACTGATTGATTATGCCAACACTTCAAAAATTGAAGCTCAGGAGATTATCCGCCAAGGAATCGAATTAATGATAAATGAAGTAGGTTAAAATTTCTAGTATGAATGCATTAAGAAAACAATTAGACGCTTTAAAAAAACCTTTTGGTAAAGGACAAAAATTAGAAAAGTTTGCACCTGCAATTAACGCTTTCGATACCTTTTTGTTTGTTCCAAATCACACAACCAAAAAAGGAGCACATATACGTGATGCTGTTGATTTAAAAAGAACAATGGTTACTGTGATTATTGCCCTACTCCCAGCTTTAATTTATGGTATCTATAATACAGGATACCAATATTATGTCCAGACCGGAGAAAGTTTCACTTTTATAGATGCTTTTATTCATGGAGCTTGGAAAATTGTTCCGATGATAATCGTTTCTTATGTGGTAGGTTTGTCCATTGAATTTGGATTTGCTGTCTACAGAGGTCACGAAGTAAATGAAGGGTATTTAGTGACGGGATTACTCATTCCGATGATTATGCCGGTAGATATCCCGCTTTGGATGGTCGGAATCTCAACTGCATTCGCAGTGTTGATTGCAAAAGAAGCTTTTGGGGGAACAGGAATGAATATTCTTAATCCGGCATTAACTGCTAGAGCATTTGCTTTTTTTGCCTATCCGACTTATATGTCCGGAAACAAAGTTTGGGTTTCTGAGGCTAGTGCAGTTGATGGAATTTCAGGAGAAACAATTTTAGGAAGTCTTGCAGCAGGACAAGACGTTAAGTATTCAATGATGGAAATGTTTCAAGGTTCTATTCCAGGGTCAATAGCAGAAACTTCTACTCTTTGGGTTGCTGTAGGAGCCTTGATTTTAATTCTAACAGGAGTAGGAAGCTGGCGAATAATTGCTGGTGGAATACTTGGTGCAGCTGTAATGGGATTATTGTTCAATCTTTGGGGAGCTAATGCGTTAATGAGTTTTTCTTGGATGAATCACTTAGTAGTTGGAGGCTTTGCATTTGGTATTGTTTTTATGGCTACAGATCCAGTATCGGCCGCTCAAACAAACAAAGGAAAATGGATCTATGGTATACTTACGGGTATTTTCTGTATCATGATTCGCGTTTTCAACCCTGCCTATCCTGAAGGCGTCATGTTGGCTATTTTATTGATGAATGTTTTTGCACCAACAATTGATCACTATGTAGTAAATAGTAATATCAACAAACGTAAAAAGCGTTGGAGCAATGCACAAGAACTTAAAACTGCTTAACAATGAATAGAGACAGTAACGCATATACATTTATTTTTGCTACATTAATGGTGTTGGTGGTAGCTTCTGTACTTGCCTTTACAGCAAGCTCGCTTAAAGACCTACAAGACGCTAATGTTCGAAAAGAAAAAATGCAGAATATCTTAGCAACCATCGGTATCGAAACCGATCGCGAACAGGCAGAGACTTTGTATAACCAATATATTGTTGAAGAACTTTCACTCGTTTCTGGTGGGGAAATTGACACCGATTCCAATGCTTTTGAATTGGAATTAAGTAATGAACTAAAAAAACCCTTGGCGGAGCAACATTTTCCTTTATATGTGGCTAATGTTGATGGAGTTAAATCTTATGTTGTTCCTTTAAGAGGGGCAGGACTTTGGAATGCAATATGGGGATATATTGCTCTGAAAGAAGATAAAAACACCATTCAAGGAGCTGTGTTTGATCATGTTGGAGAAACAGCGGGTTTAGGGGCAGAAATTACACAACAATGGTTTCAAGATCGTTTTGTTGGAGAAAAAGTTTTTGATACTGATGGAAATCTTGTCGGGATTAATGTGTCTAAAACAAACAATGATCCAAAAGACTTAGACAAAGAGGACCATGAAGTAGATGCTATCTCGGGAGCTACCATTACAGGGGATGGAGTTACGGATATGATTAAAGAGCGGTTACAACATTATTTACCTTATTTAAAATCGGCAGACGTAAGTCTGGCTTCAAACCAATTATAGATGGAAGATAAAACATCTCAGACTAAAAAGGAACCTACTATTCTCTTCGTGAATAAAGAGAAAGAGCCTCTTTTTTCAAAAAAGAACAGAAAATTATTGTCGGATCCGATGGATGATAACAACCCGATTACCGTTCAGGTACTCGGAATTTGTTCGGCATTAGCGATCACTGTTCAGCTTAAGCCAGCGGTTGTCATGAGTATTTCAGTGATGGCAGTAATGGCAGCTAGTAATGTGATTATTTCTGTTTTAAGAAATCTCATTCCCAATAGAATTCGAATTATTGTTCAACTGGTAGTTGTAGCTTCAATGGTGATTTTGGTTGACCAAATACTTAGAGCATATGCCTATGATGTAAGTAAGGAACTTTCCATTTTTATTGGACTGATTATTACAAATTGTATAGTGATGGGAAGATTAGAGGCTTTTGCATTGGGAAATGGTGTTTGGAAATCGTTCCTAGACGGTATAGGAAATGCTGCTGGATATGGAGTCATTTTAATTTTAGTAGCTTTTTTCCGCGAGCTTTTTGGTTCAGGCAAGCTTGGTGGATTTCAAGTGATCCCAGAAGCAGTTTACGAAATGGGCTATGTGAATAATGGATTGATGTTGCTTTCACCTATGGCGTTAATAACGGTTGGTATACTGATCTGGATACAACGCTCACGCAACAGAACTTTAATTGAAAAAAATTAAGAGCTACTATGGAAGCCTATTTAAACTTATTCGTAAAAAGTATCTTTATAGAGAACATGATATTTGCCTATTTTTTAGGGATGTGTTCTTACTTGGCGGTATCTAAAACAGTAAAAACGGCAGTGGGTTTAGGGTTTGCTGTAATTTTTGTACTTGCTATTACCGTACCTATTAACTTTTTATTAGACACATACTTGTTGCAGCCTGGAGCTCTATCTTGGCTAGGATCTAAGTATGCGGATCTTGATTTGAGCTTTTTAAGCTTTATCATGTTTATTGCAGTAATCGCCTCGATGGTTCAGTTGGTTGAGATGATTGTTGAAAAATTTGCACCTGCACTCTATGGTGCCTTGGGAATTTTCCTACCCCTTATTGCGGTTAATTGTGCTATCCTAGGTGGATCCTTGTTTATGCAGCAAAAAGATTTTTCCGGAGTTGCAGAATCAGCAGTTTATGGTTTAGGATCGGGTATTGGATGGTTGTTAGCCATTCTTGCGATTGCTGCAATCCGTGAAAAAATCACCTATTCTAATGTGCCAGCACCATTGAGAGGTTTAGGAATTACGTTTATTATTACCGGGTTAATGGCGTTGGGTTTTATGAGTTTTATGGGAATTAAATTATAATGTGAGATGGATTATTCAGTAGTATTAGCAAGTATTGTCGTTTTTTTAATCATAACATTCCTTCTAGTTGGAATGCTTTTAGGTGCTAAGGCAAAATTATTGCCTTCGGGGCCTGTTTCACTGATGATAAACGGAGACAATGAAGTAGAGGTCTCTTCTGGAAGTACTTTATTAAACACCTTGGGGAATAATAAAATATTTTTACCCTCAGCCTGTGGAGGAGGTGGAACTTGTATTCAATGTAAGTGTCAGGTACTTGAAGGTGGGGGTGAGATCCTTCCTACTGAAGCTCCACACTTCTCTAGAAAAGAAGTTGCAGAAGGCTGGCGTTTGGGTTGTCAGGTGAAAGTGAAGCAAGATATGGTAATTCAAGTGCCTGAAGAGGTTTTTGGCATCAAAAAATATGAAGCTAAAGTTGTAAGAAACTGGAATGTTGCCTCTTTCATCAAAGAGTTTGTAGTGGAAATTCCTGAAGCTATGGACTATAAGGCAGGAGGATATATCCAGATTGAAATCCCCCCTTGTGAAATAAAATACGAAGACATCGATATCTCTGCGCATCCTGAAGAGCATCCAGGAGAACTTGAAAAATTTAAATTGGAATGGGATAAGTTTAATCTGTGGCCTTTAGTAATGAAGAATCCCGAAACAGTCGAACGAGCCTATTCTATGGCATCTTATCCTGCTGAAGGAAAAGAAATAATGCTTAATGTACGGATTGCGACTCCACCTTTTGATCGTTCTAAAAATGATTGGAGTGATGTAAATCCTGGAGTGGCATCTTCTTACATTTTTTCTAAGAAGGCTGGAGATGCAGTCACTATTTCTGGGCCTTATGGAGAGTTTTTCATCAACGAATCAGACTCCGAAATGTTGTATGTAGGTGGAGGTGCAGGAATGGCCCCTATGCGTTCACATTTATATGAATTATTTAGAACCTTGCAGACAGGAAGAAAAGTAACTTTCTGGTATGGAGGGCGTTCCAAACGTGAATTATTTTATATAGAGCATTTTAAAGCACTTGAAAAAGATTTCCCAAATTTCAAATTCTACATAGCACTTTCTGAACCTATGGAAGAAGATAACTGGAAAGTAAAGGATGGGTTGGAAGGAGAAGGTGATGGGTTTGTTGGTTTTGTCCATCAAGTGGTCATTGATAATTATTTATCAGTTCATGAATCACCTGAAGATATTGAAGTTTACTTTTGTGGACCACCTTTAATGAATCAGGCTATCGAACGTATGGCTGAAGACTTTGGTGTTCCTCCAGAAAATGTTCGATTTGATGACTTTGGAGGATAATATATCTAACTTTATTAAAAAAGGGGTTGTGTGGAGCAACCCCTTTTTTTTTTAATACGCAAATAATTCTTCATGGGAAAGTTCTATTACCTTTCCTTATTTTGATAGATTCTCAAAACCAATTTTTTCTCTATTTCCAATTAGAACAATATTTTGTTGAATATTTTTGATATAGTCTTTATGAAACTCTAATAAATCACTAAAAGAGAATTTCTTTACAGCCTCATAGATGTCTTTTCTGATGTCATGATTTAATCCTTTATCCGTTGCTCTAAAATAGGCATATATCACACTTGACTTTGATATTCTCTCACCCTCAATTTTATTTAAAATTGCCATTTTGGCTATCTCAAAAGCCTGTTTTGATTCTGGAAGTTTATTGATCAAGTCAAACATGCTGGATATTGCTTCTTCCTGCTTATCAGATTGATTTCCTATGTAAGAAGTGAGGTAGTTGGAAAATTCTTTTTTATTTGGTTGTCTAAAGTTTGAAAAAACTGAATAGGCAAGACCTTGGGCCTCTCTGATTTCTTGAAAAACAATACTGTTCATTCCACCTCCAAAATATTCATTAAATAGACGAATAATAGCCTCTTTATTATGGTCGTAGGGAAACGATTTTGCTATGAGAATCAGTTCTGTTTGAACCATATCATAATGACTCCAGTATATGACAGGGTTGTCGTAATTTTTTTCTTCAAAATGAGATATTTCAGGAAGATTTTTCATCTCACTTACTTGATGATATTCACTAATTGAGGCACTTAAGTCTTCTATAGTTAAGTTTCCATAATATGAAATTCTATGGGGGTAGCTAGTTATCTCTTGAATTATTTCTACAAGTTCATCAACCTCAATTTTGTCTAGTTTACTATTAGAGACTTCTAAATTACTGGGATTATTCTTCCCAAAATTTGAATATGGCAATAAGCCGTTCCATAAAATATATCCTTTGTTTTTAAGATTGTCTTCTCTTTGCTTTTTAATTCGATCTACTAAACTTTTAAGTGATTCTTTTGTTCCTGACGCATTGTTTAATAAACTTTCAAAGAGTTTAAGTGAAGTCTTAAAATGTTCATTTAGTCCCCTCAAAGTAATAAATAATCTGTCATTTTCTATTGAATTGCGGACACTATAGCTACTTCCTAGCTTGTAAAACTCTTGCTTTATTTCTTCTGGACTTAATTCATCAGTCCCTACAAACTCCAAAAAGTCAGTTAAAGCAAGTCCAAATTTAGGATCTGCGTTATTTGCAAATTCATATACATACGGGAGTTCAAATAAATCATTATTTACATTTCTTTTATAAATTACTGGTAGATTTCCTATTGAATAATGTGTCAAGTCATTGGTGAAATCAAGAAATTTAGGGTGGATTTTTTCCACGCTCAATTTTTTTTGCATTTGGATCTTCACCATTTTTCTTGTTGACCACTACATAATTTTCTTTGTAATGTTCATTTGCAAAGGACACTAGTTCATCTTTAGTAATTGCACTCAAATCATCAAAATAGCTTACACGTTCAATCCAAGGGGTGTTATTTGTAAAAGCTAGTACCATTTCATTTGCCCTGAAATAATTGGCGTAATTTGAGTCTTCCTGTTCCATAACTTTCTTTTTCAAATCAGTTACTACCGCTTTTAATAACCAAGGTTCAAATGCTCCTTGTTTAATTGAATCAATCTGGTTGAGGATTAAATTCTTTACTTCATCCAAGCTTTGGTTGGATTTTGGTGTTCCGAACAATGTGTGAATACTGTAATCATTTAATCCATTGACATAGCTTCCTGCTCGAAGCACTTTTTGTTGTTGCATTAAATTCAAATCAATTAATCCTGCAGAAGAATTATAGAGTAGCATATCAATCAGCACTATTTTTTTGAATTCCTCAGTATGATTGCCATCAAATCGAAAACCTATGGATACCCGTTCCTCTTGTGGACCATAAATTTCCGTTTCAAAAGGAGTAACAAGCGGAGACTCGTCCACTTTTGTCCATAGGGGTAAGTTTTCATTTGGTTCCCATTCACCGAAATACGCTTCAATAAGAGCAATTGTTTTATCGTAGTCTAAATCTCCACTCATACAGATGGCAGCATTATTCGGGCGATAATAAGAGTCAAAGTAGTTTAATATTTCTGTAATTGAAGGATTTTTTAAGTGTTCGATTGTTCCAATTACTGTTTGTTTACCATAAGGATGGTTTGGAAAAAGATGCTTATTCATTGTTTGAAAAGCTTTCCAATAGTCATTATCCAAACTTCTATTTTTTTCCTCATAAACTGCCTCTAATTCGGTATGAAAAAGACGGTTGACAATTTTCTTAAATCGTATTCCTTCAATTTGTAAAAAACGTTCTAATTCGTTGGCGGGAATATCAACGGTATATACCGTTCGATCTTCAGTAGTATATGCGTTTAGCATTTTGCCTCCAATCAAAGAAATCATTTTATCGTATTCATTTGGAATTGCAAATTTTGCAGCCTCATTTGAAACTGCATCAATTTGACGATATAACTCCTTTCGTTTTAGGTCTTCGTTTGTTTTTCCATATTGATTAAATAAACGTTCGATAGAGTCTAAGAGAACTTTCTCACTCTCATAATCTTTGGTTCCAAAGACATCATTCCCCTTAAACATAATATGTTCTAGATAATGAGCAAGTCCAGTATTGTCTGCAGGGTCGTTTTTGCCACCCGCTTTAATGGCGGTAAAAATATGAATACGAGGAGCTGTTTGATCTTTACTTAAGTAAACTTTAAGACCATTATCTAGTGTGTATATTCTAGTGTTAGTAGGATCGTTGGTAACACTTTCGTAGGTATAGCCGTTATTAGTTTTTTTAAGAACAGCATGTTTTGGCGTAGACTGACATTGAAAAAAAATCAATGCCAATAGACAGGCTAAAGGTGCAATTTTCATGATAGTTTGAGATTTGTTACAATAAAATTACAAAATATTTCAAACCTTTGTTCAATTCCTTTACTTTTAGGATTTCTATGAATAATCTAACCCATCACGAAATTCATCATCTTGCAATGAAAGAGGTAGGAGATCACCTTGAAGCCGAAGGATATGAGTTTTTAGCTGTAAATTCTCAGCCTAAGAGATCACCTCAGTTTGTGTGTGTAAAGGAAAAAAAATTATACTTTGTTCTAGTACAAGGAACATTGTATCCTAAGGCGCCAAAAAAGTTTGATCCAGAATTGATAGAGAAAGTCAAAGAACATGCAGCAAAAAATAATGCGCAATTAGTTCTTGCAGGCGTAGGTTTTGCACATGCAGAGAATTATGAACTTCCATTAACTAAAAAGGATCCTTATGCAGTCAATTTTCAAGGACTCGAAGCTATACACTAGTTTTTTTTACTGTTGTTTACTGTTTTGGAGTTGTACTCCTGAACAGCCTCCATTACAAAAAATTCAGGGGTACGCCCTTGGGACCTCATATTCCATCTCTTATGTTTCCAATACCTTGGCTCCAGAATATTTAACCCACAAAGTAGACTCTATTTTTGAGGTTTTAAATCAGTCACTATCTACTTATATTCCTAATTCCGATATTTCTAAAATTAATCAAGGAGATAGTCTTTTAAAAATAGATTTTCATTTTGTAAAAGTATATCACAAAGCAAGTGAGGTTTGGAAGGCCACCCAGGGATATTTTGACCCTACGGTTGGCGCTTTAGTCAACGCCTATGGTTTTGGTCCTGGAAAACCTTTGAAGCAAATTTCAGCGCAACAACGAGACAGTATTTTGAGTTTTACGGGGTGGGATAAAACAAGTTTAACCGACCAAGGCACTATCAAGAAAGAACATCCTAAGGTATACTTTGATTTCAATGCCTTAGCCAAAGGCTATGTAGTTGATGTCATTGCTGATTTTTTGAGATTGAAAAAGGTCTCTTCCTTTTTAGTCGAAATAGGAGGAGAGATAGTAGCTAAAGGGAAAAGTCCAAGATCTGGTATGTTTTGGAAAATAGCCATAGATGATCCTCAACAAGGAAAACAGCGAGATTTTATCCGAACCTTGACACTGGAAAATAAAGCTTTAGCTACTTCGGGGAATTATCGCAAGTATGCTATTGATGCAGAAACTGGTTTACGAATTGCACATTCCATTAATCCTAAAACGGGAGAGGCAATACCCAGTAAAGTCTTGAGTGTTTCAGTAACAGCATCAGATTGTATGACCGCAGATGCTTACGCTACTGCACTTATGGTAATGCCTGTAGATCAATCACAAGAATTGATTAAATCAAAACCAAAATTGGAAGCCTATTGGATCGTTTCAGATTCTTTAGAGGGAGTAAAAGAGATCTTTTCTAAAGGGTTTGTAAAAGAATAAAGGTCAATTATTTCATTGCAATTGGAATCCGTTCGTACTTGGGGAGTGCAAAAGTCTTGATTTCATGGAGACTAAGGTCATTGAGAAAATCAACACCCTGAGTTTTAAAACCCGCAGCATCTAACTTTTTATAGTAATCTTTACCATAAATACGGACATGGTCGTATTGTCCAAAAATTTGAGTACGCTCGTTTTTATCGGTAATGGAATCGTCTTCAAAAGTAGTTTCTCGATTTTCATCCAAGGGGACTTGTGCAATTAAGGTTCCTCCTTTTTTTAAAACACGATAGAGTTCTTGCATTGCTTTTTTATCGTTTGGGATATGTTCCAAAACATGATTACAGAAAATTAAATCGTATTCCTCGTTTTTAAAAGGAAGCGCACAAATATCTGCTTTCACATCAGCAAGAGGAGAGTGGAGGTCGGTGGTAGTGTATACCCAATTTTCAAGAGCTTTGAATTTGGTGTAAAAAACTTGTTCTGGGGCAATATGTAGTACCTTTAATGAGTCTTCAAGAAAAGTGGTTTTTCTTTTAAGGTAGAGCCATAATAAACGATGTCTCTCTAAAGAAAGTGTTCCAGGACACAAGGCATTTTTCCGTAGGTTTTGATAGCCGTAAGGAAGAAATTTTCTGTAAGAACTTCCATCAATTGGATCGGTGAAGCGATTTCCTTTGTAATACCATTTTATGAAGGGACGAAGCCAGATGCTTAAGGAGATCAGCCACGGCCGGGGAAATAAATTTAATATTTGTTTCATAGTACCAAAGGATGACTTCTGAAAGGAATTTCTTCCTCACTAGAAATCCCCAATGCTTTATAGATGTATTCGAAGGTTGAAAGTAATTCAGGATTTCCATCTATCAAGGCAACATTATGCTCGAAATGGGCGGAGGGTTTTCCATCGGCGGTTAGGATAGTCCAACCGTCTTTGAGTTGTTTGATCCTATGTGTACCTAAATTGATCATGGGCTCAATAGCTAGGACCATTCCATTTAAAAACTTTTTTCCACGACCTCGTTTACCGTAATTTGGAACTTCTGGAGCTTCGTGCATGGTTTCTCCTAGCCCGTGGCCTACCAATTCACGAACAACCCCATAGCCTTCTTTTTCGCAATGATACTGAATGGCATAGCCCAAATCTCCTATTCGATTATTCAGTCGAAATGCATTGATACCCTCATATAAAGATTCTTTGGTAATGCGTAATAATTTTTTTGTATCGGTATCAATATCACCTACAGCGAAGGTGTAGGCATGGTCACCGTAGAAGCCATTTTTCAAAGCACCACAATCGATTGAGATAATATCTCCTTCTTCTAAAGGGGTTTCGTTGGGAATGCCATGTACAACTTGAGCATTAGGACTCATGCAAAGAGTGTTTGGGAAATCATATAGCCCTAAAAAACCTGGTTCGGCACCTTGTTCTTTGATAAATTCATAAGCCAACGTATCAAGCTTTAATGTGGTAACTCCAGGCTTAATCTCCGAAGCTAACATCCCTAATGTTTTTGAAACGATCAACGCACTTTCCCGCATCAATTCAATTTCTTCTCTTGTTTTTAGTATAATTCCAGACATCTTAAAAATCAGCGTAGGCGTCCTCGTAAGGTTCCTTTTTAAGGATTTTAGAAAAATCTTCAATCATACTTTCTACAGGGAATTCTACGATTCTATTGTTCTCTTTTCCATCTTCAAAGAAGATTAAGGTTGGGATGTTTAGGATTTCATATTCTTTTTCGTATCCTAGGGGGCTGTCTTTTGCTTCAGAAATAGCATACATTTCCAGTTGATCTTCCGATACTCCTAAGGCATCTAAAAGTTTGAACATACCACCTAATTCTCTTTGGGTATCACCACACCAAGTCCCTAAGAATAATTTAAATTCTAAATTTTTAACCAGGGGTACATGCTCTTCTGCCCATTGTTCAGGAATTTGAAGCCGATCGTATTCTAGTTTAAACCAAGACATGAACTCCTCAGTATTAAGATTTGCACGATTCATATAACCCAGCACTACCGTTTCTCCTTCTTCTCCAATCAAGGTTTTTACTTTCATGGGTTTGGAGCTGTATTTTGGAGTTTGTGAACTTTTGCATTGAGTCACAAGTAGGGCTGTGATAAAGAGAAGGATTAATTGTTTCATTATTTTCTAATTAAAGATTTTTGGGTCATTATTTCAGGCTGATTTACATCCATTAAATCTAGGATAGAAGGAGCAATATCTCCCAAAATTCCAGAGTTAATTTTCTTTTTTTCTGGATCTACTAAGATCACAGGAACTGGGTTGGTTGTATGAGCTGTATTTGGGCTCCCATCAGGGTTAATCATTGTTTCGCAATTACCATGGTCGGCAATTACTAAACTGGCATAACCTTGTTGGAGTGCAGCATCCAATACATCTCCCGCACATTGATCTACAGCTTCACAAGCTTTGATTGCAGCTTCTAAATCTCCTGTATGCCCTACCATATCTGGGTTGGCAAAATTTAAACAGATAAAGTCTGGAGGATTGTTTCGTATTTTTTCAACAATCGCATCCCGAATTTCAAAGGCACTCATTTCAGGTTTTAAATCATAAGTAGCAACTTTAGGAGAGGGACATAAAATCCGTTCTTCTCCCTCGAAAGGGACTTCTCTTCCTCCATTAAAAAAGAAGGTAACATGGGGATATTTTTCTGTCTCGGCAATACGAACTTGAGTTTTTCCTGATTTGGATAAAACTTCGCCTAATGTATCTTGAAGGTTGTCTTTGTCAAAAACTACTTTTACCCCTTTAAATGATTCGTCATAATTAGTAAGTGTCACATAATACAGATTGAGAGGTTCCATTGCATATTCTGGGAATGCCTGTTGTGAAAGTGCTTGAGTAAGCTCTCTGCCTCTGTCTGTTCTAAAATTAAAAAAGAGTACCACATCACCTGATTCTATTTTAGCTGAGGTGTTTTCTTTATATAAAGGTTTTATAAATTCATCTGTTGTTCCTAGATCATAGCTCTCTTGAAGACTTTTCTCAAAATCGGTTGATGCTTCACCTTTTCTATGGACTAAAAGATCATAAGCTAGTTTTACACGTTCCCACCTTTGGTCACGATCCATAGCATAATAACGACCAATTAAAGAAGCAAACTGGGTTTGTTTGTCTTTTAATTTGTTTTCGATTTGATTCACAAATTTTTTTCCAGACTGAGGATCAACGTCTCTCCCGTCTGTAAAAGCATGAAGAAATACTTGAGGAAGTTCATATTCTTCTATTAAGTCTAGTAAGCCTTCCAGATGATTGATATGGGAGTGGACTCCTCCATCAGACAATAATCCGAGCAAATGTACTTTTTTCCTTTCCTTTTTAGCATAAACCAAACTCTCTGTTAAGACCGTTTCATGTTGAAGTTCATTGTTTTCAACAGCCAAATTAATTTTTGCCAAGTCTTGATAAACAATTCTACCTGCCCCCAGATTCATATGTCCAACTTCACTATTTCCCATCTGTCCTTCTGGGAGGCCTACATGAACGCCATCGGTTCTAAGAGCGTTATAAGCATAGTTTTTATATAGTGAATCAATGTAAGGAGTTTGTGCTTGGTCTAAAGCAGAGACTTTAGGGTCAGGAGCGTTCCCCCAGCCATCCAAGATCATCAAGAGTGTTTTTTGGGCCATTAATTTTTTATGTAAAGATACAAATTTGTATGCTCTTCAATAAATCCAGTAAGGTGAAAAAAAAACTGTTACTTTGTAAAAAAAGAGTTGAAAAAAGGCCTTGTTTATAGATCTACTGGAAGTTGGTACACAGTTGAGTGTGAGGGAGTTTTTTATGCCTGTAGAATTAAAGGAAAACTTCGATTGAAAGGGATTAAAAGCACCAATCCTGTGGCAGTAGGCGATTGGGTTATTTTTGAAGTTGATACTCTCGCTGTAGAACCTGAAGGGACAATAGTTGAAATTCTTGAACGCCAAAACTACATTGTCCGTAAATCTGTAAACCTGTCAAAGCAAACCCATATTATCGCGTCAAACATTGATCAGGTATTTTTGCTTATAACGTTACACAATCCTCCAACATACCCCGCTTTCATTGACCGTTTTTTAGTCACTGCTGAAGCTTATCAAATTCCGTCTATTCTGGTTTTTAACAAACTGGATACATATGTGCCAGAGCAGAAACAGGAGATTAACGATTTGGCTGCTATTTACAATGCCATTGGATACAAAACTTTAAAAATTTCTGCTACTGAAAGAACAAATATTGCTTCAGTTGAATTAATGATGAAAAATAAGGTAAGTATGTTTTCTGGACATAGCGGTGTAGGCAAGTCTACTTTGATCAATGCCATTGCACCAGATTTAAATTTAAAAACTGCAGCTCTTTCTGATCAACATCAACAAGGAACACATACTACTACATTTGCGGAAATGTTTGCTTTGCCCAAGAGGATGAAACTAATTGATACTCCAGGAATAAAAGGTTTTGGGGTGGTTGATATGAAACCCGAAGAAATTGGAAATTATTTCCCAGAATTTGCATCTTTGAAATCCAAATGTAAGTTCCATAACTGTTTGCATCAAAGCGAACCTCATTGCGCAATTCTTCAGGCTTTAGATGCAGGAGGTATTGCCCCTACAAGATATCAGAGTTACTTACAAATGATGGAAAACGACACTACTTATCGATAAATAAAAAATTATGAGAGTTGTTCTGCAACGGGTCCGAAAGGCTCAAGTAACCATTGAAGAAAATAAAAGTGAGGAAATTAGTCAAGGAATTTTGGTGCTATTAGGGATCGAAATGGCAGATACCTTAAATGATGTAGATTGGCTAGTCAACAAAGTGCTCAATTTGCGTATTTTTGATGACGAGCACGGAGTGATGAATAAATCACTGATGGATATCAGCGGAGAGTTGATGGTTGTAAGTCAGTTTACACTTATGGCAGCTACTAAAAAAGGAAATCGACCCTCCTATATACGAGCTGCAAATCACCAACACTCCATCCCCCTCTATGAGTCTTTTATTGAAAAGGCAGACTTTCTTTTACAGTCTAAGGTTGCTACAGGATCTTTTGGAGCCATGATGAGGGTGACTTTAGAAAATGATGGTCCTGTTACTATTTGGTTAGATTCTAAAAATAAGGAGTAATTCTTTTAAAGAACATTTACTTCTATTTCTAAAGCTATATCAAAAGTTTTTTTGACCGCAGTTTGGATTTTTTGAGCGAGGTCTAGAATTTCCTTTCCTTTCGCCTCTCCCAAATTTACGAGTACTAAAGCTTGAGCGTTGTGAACACCTGCCCCACCATGTTGGGTGCCTTTAAAACCTAACTGGTCAATCAGCCAAGCAGCTGGAATTTTTAGGTGATGATCAGATGCAGGATAGGAGGGTAGCTGGGTGTAGGTTTTCTTGAGGCGATGATAATGTGTTTTTGAGACCACTGGATTTTTAAAAAAACTTCCACTGTTTCCAAGTATTTTTGGGTCGGGTAGTTTGGATTCTCGAATTCTAATTACAGCAGCTGCAACCTCCTGTATAGTCGGGGAGGTATTTTTAAGTTGAGATCTTAAGGCACCATATTCAATGATGAGATTGTGAGGAGGTTGTCGAAGCTCGAAACATACTGATGTGATTATAAACGTTCCTTTTTTATGGGTTTTAAAAATAGAAGATCTGTAGCCAAATTCACAATCTTTTTTTTCTAGTGTTTCTTCTTCTAATGTTTGAGTATTTAGGACTTTACATGATTTGAAGACGGAAGCAAGCTCTACTCCATAAGCGCCAATATTCTGAATCGGTGCAGCCCCAACTCCTCCAGGAATCAGCGCTAAATTCTCTACACCACCGTAGTTTCGACTTAGGCACCACAAGACAAATTCATGCCAATTTTCTCCAGCTTGAACTTCTACAGTAACGGTTTCTGGATACTCTTCTAGTATTTCAATACCCTTATTTGCAATGAGTAGCGTGAGTCCTTCAAAATCTTTGGTTAAAAGTATGTTGCTACCCCCCCCTAAAATACGAAACGGGAGGTTTTTATTTCTTTGAAGAATATCCTTGAGTTCAAGGCTATTGGTGACTTTGTAAAAGTATTTTGTACGGGCTTCTATACCAAAGGTGTTGTAGGGCTTTAAAGAAATGTTCTCTTTAAACTTGAGCATATTTCAATGTACAAATTTCTTATATGCTTCCAACCCTTTTTCTAAAATAGTTGCTGCTAGAATTAGTTTTTCTTGATCTAAGATAAATGCAATTCGTACTTCATTGAGCCCAACATTTGGAGATTAATAAAAGCCCTTTGCTGGAGCTAACATTACAGTTTGATTGTCAAAATTAAAATCTGTTAAGAGGAATTTAGAAAAATCTTCAGCATCTTTCACGGGTAATTTTACAATGCAATAAAAAGCACCCATCGGATGAGATACCTCAACATAGGGAATTTGCTCCAAGTGTTTAATGAGGGTGTTTCTTCTTGAGGTATATTCATTGATTACTCCTTCCAAATAACTTTCTGGGGCTGAAAGCGCTGCCTCACTTGCCATGAGAGCATAGGTGGGTGGGGAGAGACGAAGGTGGGCAAACTTCAATACATTTTGAATAAGAGTATTATTTTTTGATACTAGTGAACCCACTCGAGCTCCACACATGCTGTACCGTTTAGATACCGAGTCAATCATTACTGTATGCTGACCAGCTTTTTCATTACTTAGGACGGAATAGTGAGGATCACCGCCATGAATAAATTCTCTGTAAACTTCATCAACAATTAAGAAAATATCATGTTTAATGGCCAGTTCGCAAAGAGTATCAATTTCATTTTTACTGTATACATAGCCTGTTGGATTGCTTGGGTTGCATAACAAAATGGCTTTAGTTTTAGGCGTAATTTTTTCATTGATATTCTCTAAAGCTGGAAGTTGGAACTGAGAATGAAACTCTGAAATAACCGGAACAACACAAACACTAGCAGCACTTGCGAAGCCATTGTAGTTGGCATAAAAAGGTTCGGGTATAATAATCTCATCACCTGCATCACAAATCACATTAAGCGCGAATGTTAACGCCTCACTTGCTCCTGTAGTGACAATAATATCATCTGTACCAATGGTAATGCTGTGTTTGCTGTAATAGGCAACTAATTTTTCACGGTAAGATAAGGTACCTTGAGAAGGTCCATAAGGCAACAAGTTTAAATTTGAATTTGTTACAGCATCGATCGCCTCTTTCGGAGCAGCGATATCAGGCTGTCCAATGTTGAGATGAAGAACCTCGACTCCTTTCTCTTTTGCTCTTTCAGAATAAATTACGAGCTTACGGATTGGAGATGTTGGAAGTTCGATTCCCTTTCTAGATAATTGTGGCATGAGTCAAATAAAGTTGCAAAAATAAGAGGTTTTTTTTACCAACCATCAACTACAGTTTTAAAACCTAAAAAGATTTTTTAAAATTAAATTGTTAGCGGATTTATGGAGCAGGAAGAACAGTTCCTTTAAGTTTTAAGGCGATGATAGGATTATTTTCCTGATTGGTAGAAACAGTAATTGTTTTTCTAAAAGGGCCTGTTCTTTTGGTGTCATACCGTACAATAATCTCACTAGACTCACCTGGAGCAATTGGTTCATCAGGTTTTTTAGGAATCGTACATCCACAAGTAGATTTAACATTTGTAATTATTAGATCTGCACTGCCTGTATTTTTAAATTTAAAAACACGTGCTCCATCACTCCCATTTTCGATTGTTCCATAGTCAATGATAGTGGTCTCAAATTCTATCTGAGGCGATATTTGTTGGGCATAAACCGAAATACTAAAAAGAAGTAAAAAAAGGCTAGGGTAATTGTTTGCTTTCATAAAAGTGAATTTATAGAATAAAAATAAAAATTTTCTTTATTAGAGAGTCGTTATGTTTATAACATTAGTGTTCTTATTTTTGCTAAACAAAACTAGACCAAAAATTTCTCATGGAAATTCCTTCCAAATTTGATGCCAAAGGGATAGAAAGTAAATGGTATTCCTATTGGCAAAAAAATAATTTTTTTAAATCATCACCTGATGAGCGGGAACCTTACACTATAGTAATCCCTCCTCCAAACGTTACAGGTATCCTGCACATGGGACACATGTTAAATAATTCCCTTCAAGATATTATTGTACGACGTGCTAGAATGAGAGATTTTAATGCTTGTTGGGTCCCTGGTACAGATCATGCCTCAATTGCTACCGAAGCCAAAGTAGTTGCAAAATTAAAGTCTGAAGGAATTGAAAAAAGTGATTTGACTCGAGAAGAATTTCTTAAACATGCATGGGACTGGACTGAGGAATACGGAGGTGTGATATTGGAACAATTAAAAAAATTGGGATGCAGTTGTGACTGGGATCGAACCAAGTTTACTTTAGACCCTGAAATGACTGCCTCTGTTCTTCAGGTTTTTGAACAACTCCATAATGACGGACTAATCTACAGGGGATATCGGATGGTGAATTGGGATCCAGAAGCTCAAACGACTCTCTCTGATGAGGAAGTGCTTTATGAAGAAAAAAACGGAAACCTGTATCACATTGTTTACCCTGTGGTAGATAGCGATGAAAGGGTAATCATTGCAACTACACGTCCAGAAACATTATTGGGAGATACAGCAATCTGTATACATCCAGAAGATGAACGTTATACTCACCTTAAAGGAAAAAAAGTTAGTGTACCATTGACGAATAGAACCATCCCTATTATTGAGGACGATTATGTTGCTATGGATTTTGGGACTGGTTGTCTGAAAGTCACCCCTGCACACGATCAAAATGATAAGCTACTAGGTGAAAAGCACCAACTTGAAGTTATCAATATTTTTAATCCTGATGGTAGCCTTAATGAAAATGGGGGTAGCTACGAAAACTTGGATCGTTTTAAGGCGAGAAAAATTATTGTTAAAGACTTAGAAGCACAACAATTATTAGTAAAAACAGAGCCCCATAGACATAAGGTTGGTGTTTCTGAACGGACAAAAGCTGTAATTGAACCACGATTATTGGATCAGTGGTTTCTGAAAATGGAAGAATTAGCCCGGCCTGCCATAGACGGAGTTCTTAATTCAAAAGATATTGAACTTTTACCAGAAAAGTTTAAAAACACCTACCGTCACTGGATGGAGAATATTCGAGATTGGAATATCTCAAGACAACTTTGGTGGGGACAACGAATACCAGCTTATTATTATGGAAAGGGGAAAGATGACTATGTGGTAGCGTTAGATGAGGTAAAAGCATTGGAAAAGGCTAGATCAAAAAGTGGGAATGCCAGTTTAACAATGGACAACCTTCGTCAAGATGAAGATGTTTTAGACACCTGGTTTTCCTCATGGCTATGGCCTATCTCAGTTTTTGATGGCATCCGATATCCTGAAAATGAAGAAATTCAATACTATTACCCTACACAAGATTTAGTGACAGGGCCTGATATTTTGTTTTTTTGGGTAGCTAGAATGATTATGTCAGGGTATGCCTTTAGAGATGAAAAACCTTTTTCGAAGGTTTATCTTACAGGCTTGGTTAGAGATAAAAAAGGACGTAAAATGTCCAAACAGTTGGGAAACTCTCCAGATGCATTAAAACTTATCAAAGACTATGGAGCAGACGCAGTTCGGGTGGGATTAATGCTGAGTTCTGCTGCAGGAAACGATTTGCTTTTTGACGAGACTTTATGCCAACAGGGAAAGAATTTTGCAAATAAAATTTGGAATGCCTACCGATTAATTGAAGGTTGGGAAATTAAAGAAGATTTACAAGCACCTAATGTTGCCTCTGAGGCACTTGAATGGTACGAAAGTCATTTTGAAAAAACCCTGGCTTGGGTAGATGAGAACTTTGAAAAATACAGGATTTCAGATGCCTTAATGTCAATCTATAAACTTGTTTGGGAAGATTTTTGTTCGTGGTTATTGGAACTTATCAAGCCTGAATATGGCGAGCCCATAGATCGCCAAAGTTATAACAAAGTGATTGCTTTATTTGAGAAAAACTTAAGGATTCTACATCCTTTTATGCCATTTTTGACCGAAGAGATATGGCATTATATAGCTGATCGAAAACCAGAGGAGGCACTTACCATTGCGGCATGGCCAAAAGTCCACACCTATGACAAAAAATGTATTAGTGATTTTGAATTGGCTCAACAAATTATCGGTGGAATTCGAAATTTTAGAAAGGAAAAAAACATTTCACCAAAAGAACAGATTAGCCTTTATTTGAATTCCAAACCGGCTAATTTCAATTATGAATCTGCAATTGTAAAGTTAGGTGGTGTTTCAGAGATGTATTATTCCATCCCTCCTAAAGATTTAGCTGGGGGTAGCTTCAGGATTAATAATTTGGAATTCTTTATACCAACCAATGCAGTTGAAGATCCGAAAGAAGAGAAGGAAAAACTGATTAGTGAACTTAAGTATACCAAAGGGTTTTTAGCCTCAGTAGAAAAAAAACTCTCCAATGACCGTTTTGTGTCAAATGCTCCAGAAAAAGTGATTGAGTTAGAGCGAAAAAAAGCCGCAGATGCTAATGAAAAAATTATACTATTATTAAAGAACTTGGAATCACTTTAGGATAGATGAGCAATCGTTTGAACGCCACCCTTAACCACATCGTTTACTTTTACGTCGATAGGGGTGCCCAGTGGTAAAAAAAGATCTACTCGTGATCCAAATTTTATAAAACCAGCATCTTCTCCCTGAGTAACTTGAGTTCCTTCTTCAGCATAATTTACTATTCTACGAGCAACAGCTCCAGCGATTTGACGATAGAGTATTTCTCCAAAGGTTTCGTTTTCAAGAACGATTGTGGTTCGTTCATTCAGTTCAGATGACTTTGGATGCCAAGCTACAAGATATTTTCCCGGGTGGTATTTGCTGAAATTTATTACTCCACTCATAGTGTAGCGTGTAACATGAACATTCAAGGGAGACATAAAGATGGAAACCTGTAGTCGTTTATCTTTAAAATATTCTTTTTCAAAAACTTCCTGCACAATGACTACTTTTCCATCAGCAGGACTAATAAGATGTTTCTCATTTTTAGGTGTAGTTCGGTTAGGGTTTCTAAAAAACTGTAGGACCAAAATTAATAAAATTAATGCCGTTATTTGAATGATCGACTTGATCCACTCTATAGAAATTTTATATTCTGCCAAAACGGCAATTGCTGCAACAAGCACAAATGTATTCATGATGATGCGGTAACCTTCTTTATGAAACATATTCAGATAATTTTAAAACAAGATAAACAAAAGGCGCTGTGTATAATACACTATCCATGCGATCAAAAAAACCTCCATGTCCTGGGATTAGAGAACCACTATCTTTCACTTTAGCTTCTCGTTTAAATTTAGACTGGATTAGATCACCAATGGTAGCAGTTGTAATTATTACAATTGCTAATAAGGGGAAAATCCATTTTGGAAAGTCGGTTGTAAAAAACATTAGTACAAGTCCAATTGCCAAACAAACTAGTCCTCCTCCCCAAAAACCTTCCCATGTTTTTTTTGGTGAAATTGAAGGAAAGAGTACGTTTTTGCCCCAGTTTTTACCAAAGAGATATGCAAAACTGTTATTTGTCCAGATAAGTAAATACATCAAAAGTGTAAAGTAATTGTCTTCTAAACCAGACAATTTTGTGGTTGCTAAAATAAAATAACCAGAGCCAACGAGATAGAAAAACGAGAGAGCACTTTTTTGGTAAGGAGCAGAAGGGAGTTTCTTTTCTTTAAACAAGCAATATGTCAAATATAAACTTGTAGTCAATGTCAAGCCTAGAAGAAAATAATGAATAGCAGGAGGTACTTGTTCATTGTAAAACTGAAATGCAAGAATCCCAAAGACCACAAAAGAGATAGGGCTTTTGTGATGGATAAGCTTTTGAAATTCGAAAAGGGCAAGGGAGGAAAAGACAAAAACTACAATTAAAAGAGTGAGGTTAGACCAATAAGCTGAAAAAACTATCAGTGCTACATAAAGTAGTCCTGAAACACTTCTAACGAAAAATTCTTTCATGTGAATTTAATTTTATCTGCTCCAGAAAAAAATAAAGTACGGTAGAACAAATTGCTGTCAATTTATTGAAATGGTAAGTATAAACTTACTTGTTTTCTAAAAGCAAATATATGCTTTTTGAAGTAGTGCTGGTTTCAAGAGTTTGATTTTCGTCATCAGAGTCAGACTTTATTTTGAGTGTTGTAATATTAGTAGGAATGTTTTTAGGGTATTTATTTTTCAGAAAAGTCATCCCTTGACTAACATCTCGGACCAGCTGTTGCATGTGAGCAAATACAATAATTGTTTGTGGAAGATCTTGGAGTTTAAAGTGTTTTATTTGGGATTCACTCAACAAGATTTTTCCTGTGTTGGAGATGAGATATTCGCATTCTATGAGAGCGGCTTTATAAGCCTTGAGGTTACCAGAATTTTGTGTAACTAAACTCGTCCCAAATTGGAGAGATAAATTTTCGTTCAGACTTAATACGTAGTCTTGTTCCCAGTTATTCTCAATACATATATTCTTGAAATTTTCAATTACATTGGATTGTGATTCATTGAATAAAAATTTACCTCCCTTACGTGTGAAATTCTTAGCAAATCCAAGGTCAAGAGGGTCCTCCTTTTCAGGTAAAAAAGGGCTGTTTTTGGACTTTTTAGCTTTGCTTTTCCCAAAAAAATTATCCCAAATCCCCATTTTTAGCTATCACTTTTTCTGCTTGGCCTCTTCTATTTTTTCTTCGTTGGTTTTGAAGGGTCTTTTTCCAAGTATATTTTCTAAATCATCTTTAAAAATCACTTCTTTCTCTAATAGACGGTCTGCTAACTGGATCAATTTATCTTTAGAAGATGCGAGTAATGAAATTGCTCTGTCATACTGATTTTCAATAATGTCAGAAATTTCATGATCAATCTTTCGAGCTGTCTCTTCAGAATAGGGTTTTGTAAAGTTGTATTCTGCTTGTCCTGTGGAGTCATAGTAGGTAATATTACCAAGAGTGTCATTAAGCCCATATACAGAAACCATAGCTCTTGCTTGGCGAGTAACTTTTTCCAGATCACTTAATGCACCTGTTGAAATTTTGTCAAACATAACTTTTTCAGCGGCACGTCCTCCAAGAGCAGCACACATTTCATCTAGCATTTGCTCAGTTCTTACGATCTGTCTCTCTTCTGGCAAGTACCAGGCTGCACCAAGTGATTGACCACGTGGCACTATGGTAACTTTTACCAATGGAGCGGCATGCTCAAGAAGCCAACTTACAATGGCATGTCCTGCTTCATGAAAAGCAATAGTTTTTTTCTCTTCTGGGGTAATGATTTTATTTTTCTTTTCAAGACCTCCAATAATACGATCTACTGCGTCAAGGAAGTCTTGCTTACCCACAGATTTTTTATTTTTCCTAGCAGCAATCAATGCAGCTTCATTACAGACATTTGCGATATCAGCACCAGAAAACCCAGGGGTTTGTTTTGCAAGAAAATCTACATCTAAGGTCTTAATGACTTTAATAGGTTTTAGATGAACTTTAAAAATTTCTTTTCGTTCGTTTAAGTCTGGAAGGTCAACATAAATCTGACGGTCAAATCGACCTGCACGCATAAGGGCTTTGTCTAAGACGTCTGCTCTGTTTGTTGCGGCGATGACGATAACATTGGTATTGGTTCCGAAACCATCCATTTCGGTTAACAGCTGGTTTAAGGTATTTTCTCGTTCATCATTAGAACCAGTTATATTACTTTTTCCTCTTGCTCTTCCAATCGCATCTATCTCATCGATAAAAATAATGGAAGGTGACTTGTCTTTTGCTTGTTTAAACAGGTCTCTTACTCTAGAAGCTCCAACACCAACAAACATTTCGACAAAATCAGAACCAGATAAGGAGAAAAAGGGAACCTTAGCTTCCCCAGCAACTGCTTTTGCAAGTAGTGTTTTTCCGGTTCCTGGTGAACCTACCAAAAGTGCTCCTTTTGGAATTTTACCGCCAAGTATAGTGTACTTCGTTGGGTTTTTAAGAAAATCTACAATTTCCTGGATTTCTTCTTTTGCTCCTTCCAAACCTGCTACATCCTTGAAGGTGGTTTTAACGTCCGTATTCTTATCAAATAACTTGGCTTTTGATTTTCCAATATTGAAAATTTGACCTCCAGGTCCTCCTGCACCGCCTCCAGACATGCGTCGCATTAAGAAAATCCAGACCCCAATAATAATAATTATGGGCAAAAAGCTAATTAGGGCATCGATCCATCGATTTTCAACAGTGATAAATTCAAGGCGAAAAACAATTCCTTGTTGACGTGCCTTTTCTAATTTTTCTTCAAAAAGTTCCAAGCTCCCCACTTCAAATTGATAGTGTGGTCCACTTGTGTTTTCTTGGCCGAAAATATTTTTTGAATTAATAGATTGATGCTCGCTTTTGCCAAGAGCTTCTGAAGTTAGTGTTACCCGAACACTACTTTTATTTCTAATAACAATAACTTCACTGACATCTCCAGCATTGAGATATTTTTCAAAATTCGAAATATTTGTTTTGCTCAGTGACTGCCACGAGTCATTTCCCCCAAAAATACTCATACCTAATAGGGCAAATATTATTGCACCGTATAGCCAGTAGATGTTAAATTTTGGTACTTGTGGTTTTTTATCTTCTTTCATAGCATTCTAATAATTTGAAGCAATTTGTGTGCTTTTAGCATCACCCCAGAGTTCTTCGATATTGTAGTATTCACGAATTTGGTTTTGAAAAACGTGAACTACTACATTTACATAGTCAATTAATACCCATTCAGCATTTTCTAACCCTTCTGTGTGATATGGCTTTTCTTGTAGTGCTTTACTTACAGTTTTTAAAACAGAGTTTACTATGGCGGTTACTTGAGTATTTGAATTTCCACTGCATACTATAAAATAGTCACAGGGTGTGTTTTCTAGCTCTCTGAGATCTAATTGGTTTATTTGTTCACCTTTTACGTTTTCTATACCTAGAATGATCTCTTCTACTAACTGAATATCCCTTTCTTTTTTATTTGCCATTAAGCTACTCTCTTTTCAACAAATTTATTACTTTTTAGGTCGCAATATACCACACTATGGGCTATTTTAATATAATCAAACTTAATGCCATCACTTCCACCAATGATTATTTAAAAGATAAACGCTTGAAGGGTGACCATAAGGACGGTGATTTTGTGTGGACAAAAAATCAAACTGCTGGTAGAGGTCAGTCGAATAAGATTTGGCAATCTGAACCAGAGAATAGTATATCATTAAGTATCTACAGGGCTTTTGGAATAAAAGCTCCACAACATCCTTTTGAAATTAGTGCTGCTTTTGCTTGTGCAACTGTACATGCCTTAGAGTCTATTGGTGTTCCTGAATTGAGTATAAAATGGCCAAACGACATTTTGTCATGCAATCATAAGGTAGGAGGTATCTTGATTGAGAATACGTATAAAAATTCTAGTTTAAATGAAACAATTATGGGTCTGGGATTAAATGTTAATCAGGAACGTTTTGATTCTCTTCCAAATGCGGCATCGTTATTTACGTTAACAAACAAAAAATGGGATTTGGAGACCGTTTTAAATTCTCTTGTTCATACTTATGAAAAAGTGTTGTTTTCGAATTTTTCATTAACAAAAAAGAAATACCTCAAGGGGTTTAACTCTTTTTTGTGGAGAAAAAGTAAGATTTCTAAATTTAAAGATTCTGAAAAAATTTTTGAGGCGGTACCTTTGGAGGTTACTCAAGAGGGAAAACTACTCTTACTGGATCCAGATTGCAAGACTCAAAGCGAAATTGATTCAGCCACAGTTCGAATGCTTTATTACAGTGAGCTAGTTTAAGGGGTCCAGTTTGCAGGATCTTGTCTCCACTCTCTAAGATTTTCAGCTTCGGTTTCGGTTATTTTATCCTGTTGAAGCGCTACACCTAATAAGTGTTGATAATCACAAAGGGTTTTGAGAGTGACTTGGGCTTCTTCAAAAGCAGTTGAAGCTTGAGGAAACCCATATGTAAACAGTGCTAGCATCCCAAGAATATTACCTTGAGCCTCCTGAATTGCCTTAACTGCATTTAGGCTACTTTTTCCCGTACTGATAAGATCTTCAATGACCATTACTTTTTGATTGGGTTCTAAGTGACCTTCAATTTGATTTTTTCGCCCGTGTTTTTTAGGTTCTGGTCGGACATAAATAAAGGGTAGACCAAGTGTTTGGGCTACCAGCATACCAATGCCTATTGCTCCAGTAGCAACTCCAGCTATTACAATATTGGTGTCAAAATTTCTTTCAATCTCTTCTGCTAGAGTTGTGCTTAAATAAGTTCGAATATCGTGATGTGACAGTGCTACTCTATTGTCGCAATATATCGGAGATTGCCATCCACTAGCCCATGTGAATGGATTTTTTGGATTCAATTTTATTGCATTAATTTGTAGAAGTGACTCGGCTGTTTGTTGAGCAATTTTTTGACTAAAGACCATTTATTAAATGTATAAAGTTTTTTATAACCAGAAGCCAATTTTTTTGACAACTGATACGAATGAAAATTCTGATGAGTTTCCATTATTTTATGCCAAATATACAACAGCTGTAAGCTTAATAAAAGCTTTGAAATCAAAGAAAGTTTCAGGAATTTATATCTATCATGCTGTAAGAGAAAAATTAGAAAAGCATTTTTTCAAACATTTTCCAATTGTAGAGGCGGCAGGTGGGCTGGTCCAACATCAAGATGGACGTTATTTATTTATCTACCGAAACAATAAATGGGACTTGCCAAAAGGTAAGATAGAAAAAAGAGAGATAGTTCTCAATGCTGCTATACGAGAAGTGTCTGAAGAAACAGCAGTTGCAGATCTGATTGTAACCAAGCCACTACCCACTACATATCATATCTATAATGCGAATGGTAAGTATAAGTTAAAATTAACTCATTGGTATTTGATGAAAACGACGTATGAAGGAGCATTAGTCCCTCAAACAGAAGAGAATATTCAAAAGGCAGAATGGAAAACAGCAATAGAAATTCCAGAATTATTAGATAATGCTTACGAAAATATAAAAACGGTAGTTGAAGCTGTTGAAGGTTAAAAAATTATCATGGGGAAGTTATTACACCCTTTGGAACTAATGAAGAATAATCTCCTCCAAAACGCATAACTTCACGAACAATACTGCTGCTAATGTACGCATGAGAAGCAGATGTTAATAAAAAGACAGTATCAATACCTGAGAGCCTCCTATTCATTTGAGCTACACTTTTTTCAAATTCAAAATCAGCAGGATTTCTCAGTCCTCTTAAAAGCGCGCTTGCATCTACTTTTTTACAAAACTCAATGGTAAGTCCTTCATAGGATTCAACGCTAACTTTTGAGTTGTGTTTATTGGTATTCACAATAAACCCGATTCGTTTCTCTAGAGAAAACATGGTTTTTTTGTTGCTGTTTTTGCCAACTGCGATAACAAGCTCATCACAAAGAGGGAGTGCCCGTTCAATAATTTCTTGATGGCCAATGGTAATTGGGTCAAAAGAACCTGGAAAAACAAATCGTTTCATAGATTAATTCATTTTTGCTTTAAAGCAGTTTGTAAAAGATAATTAAAAAAATCTGAAAGATCCATACCCATAGCATTGACTTGTTGAGGAATAATACTCTTTGGCGTCATTCCAGGTACAGTGTTGATCTCCAGAAGATGTGGGATGCCATCTACAAAAATAAATTCGCTTCTAACAACACCTTTCAAATCAAGTTTTTGGTAAATCACTTTACTCCATTTTTTAACTGCTTTTTCCCATGACTCTGGTATAACAGCGGGAGTTATTTCCTGCGCTTCACCTTCATATTTTGCGGCATAATCAAAAAAGTCGTTTTCGCTAATAATTTCAGTGATCGGCATAACTTCAACTTTGTCATTGATTTTAGCAACTCCTACGGATACTTCACGTCCCACTAATTCACTTTCAATGAGTACTTGATGGTCTTCTCTAAAGGCTTTTAGGATTGCAAGTTCAAGATCAGATTCACAATTCACCTTATAGATTCCAAAGCTGCTTCCAGCTCTATTGGCTTTTACAAAACAGGGAAGGCCAACGGTTTTTTGAATTTTAACCACATCTATTGGATCCCCTTGATTGATTGCAAAGTGTTTGGCAGTTGGAACTTTCCAAGCACGAAGTACAGTAAGGCAATCCCTTTTATTAAAAGTTAGGGCAGCATTATAGCTGTCACAACTTGTAAAAGGAAGGTACAGCAATTCCCAAAGAGCAGCTAATTGTCCGTTTTCCCCTGGAGCTCCGTGGAGTGTATTAAAAATTACATCGAGTTTGATTTTACCGATTTCAGAAGTTAAAGTAAAATCTCCTTTTGACAACTCAAACTCAGTGCCATTGTCATCTGTTGCTGTCCATGAAGTAGGCCTAATAGTAATGAGATAAACCTCATAAATAGTACGATCTAAATTTGATACAACTGTTTCTCCACTCTGAATTGAAATTTCAAATTCAGAGCTAAAACCACCACAAACAACACCTACTTTTTTTTTACTCATTTTAATATAACTGTTTTGCAAAGGTATAGCATTTCATACCAACCCAAAAAACCTAGGTTTTATTATCTTTGACCAGATATAAAATCATGAATTTTTTACGATTTCTTTTGAATAAGTCTTTTTACAAGCAACTTTTTTATTTGGGTTTGTGTGTGTTTGTTCTCTTTTGGTCTGTTTCATTTTCTTTAAAGTTGATCACTCACCATCAGGAATATCTTGAAGTACCGAATCTAGAGGGAATACCCATAACTGCATTACCCACTATTATGAAGCAAGAAGACCTGCGTTTTGAAATTATTGATTCCACAAGGTTTGTCCCGACTTTACCCCCTCTTTCAGTAATTGACCACATTCCTTCTGCTGGTAGTGAGGTAAAGAAGAATAGGAAAATTTATTTGACTGTAAACCCATCAGGATACCGCCAAATTACTGTTCCCAATCTAATTCAAATTACTAAAAGGAACGCAGAGTCTATGATCAATTCAGTAGGGTTTCAGTTGGGTGAAATTACTTACAAAGACAATATTGGTAAGGACATGGTCTTAGAGATCGCTCATGAAGGAAAATCAATAACTCCTGGAGTTTTACTACCAAAAACAAGTAAAATTGATCTAGTTTTGGGAAATGGGAAAAGATAATTTTTCTTCAGATCCTGGAGCGAACGATTCTGATGGTTTATACGAGCATTATTCGTTCAATGCAGATCAGGGACAATCACCTTTAAGAGTTGATAAATTTTTAATGTCGCGTATAGAAAAGGTGACGCGTAATAAAATTCAACAAGCAGCAAAAGCTGGAAGTATATTTGTCAACGAACAAGTAGTTAAATCGAATTATAAAGTTAAGGCTGGTGATCAAGTAAAAGTTCTTTTTGCCCATCCTCCTTATGACAATCTTTTGACACCAGAGCCTCTAGATCTGGAGATTATCTATGAAGATGATATTTTAGTTGTACTCAATAAACCTGCTGGTTTAGTTGTTCATCCTGGGCATGGAAACTATTCTGGAACCCTCTTGAACGGGTTGTTGCATCATTTTCAGCAATTACCTAAAAACAGTAATAACAGGCCAGGTTTGGTTCATCGAATTGATAAGGATACCAGTGGACTTTTAGTCGTTGCAAAGACAGAAGAGGCGATGACTCATCTAGCTAAACAATTTTTTGATAAAACCTCAGAACGAAAGTATATGGCGTTGGTATGGGGTGATTTTGAGGAGGACCAAGGTACAGTCAAAGGGGCTATTGGGAGACATCCAAAGAACAGATTACAAATGACAGTTTTTGAGGATAACTCTCAAGGAAAAGAGGCAATCACTCATTTTAAAGTGTTGGAGCGTTTTGGATATGTGACCCTTTTAGAGTGTCAATTGGAAACTGGGAGAACCCATCAAATTCGCGCCCATATGAAATTCAAGGGTCATACCTTATTTAATGATGCGCGCTACGGAGGCGATAAAATTTTAAAAGGGACAAGTTTTACCAAATACAAACAGTTTGTGGAAAACTGTTTTTCATTGTTACCTCGTCAAGCACTTCACGCTAAGACTCTTGGTTATATTCATCCAGAGACTCAAGAAAAAATGCAGTTTGATTCACCTATGCCAGATGATTTAGAGAGTGCATTACAAAAGTGGCGACAATATGCCCAGCATAAGAAATTGCAATAGTATTATTAAAAGCTTCAATTTATTATTTTTGGAGAGGCTGTCAAAACCAGTTACTTTTGATAAAAGAAATATCTTGTTTTCATAAAAAATATTGAATTATGAAGTTAGTAATCTCACCTGCCAAATCTTTAGAGTTTGATAAAGAGTTGCCTGTAGAAAGAACCACAGCTGCTGTTTTTCAGAATGAAGCCACTTATATCAATTCCATTCTTAAAAGACAATCAGCAAATGATTTAGGGAAGCTAATGCATATTTCAGATGCTTTGGCGTCGTTAAACTGGGAGCGAAATCAAAAATTTAAATCTGCTACTACGGAATCAAGAGCTGCAGTTTTTGCGTTCAATGGCGATGTATATTCAGGTTTAGATGCCTATTCACTAACCTTGGATAAGATTGAAGTTTTACAAGATAAACTTCGTATCCTTTCGGGTTTGTATGGGTTGCTCAAACCCCTAGACGCCATACGACCCTACCGCCTTGAAATGGGGACCTCATTAAAGCTTGAAAAACATAAAAATTTATACTCCTTTTGGAAAATAAAAATCACTGAGCAGTTGAACAATGAGCTTGAAGAGGGTGAGCTTTTAGTCAACCTGGCAAGTAAGGAATACTTTAGTGCAGTGGACGAAAAATTAATTCATTCACCAGTACTCACTCCTCAATTCAAAGATTTTAAAAATGGAAGGTTAAAAGTCATTTCTTTTTTTGCTAAAAAAGCTCGGGGTATGATGGTGAGACACTTAATTGATCGGGAAGCCTCATCACTTGAGGATGTTCTGGGATTCAATTCAGATGGATATGCTTACAGCGAGTCAGAAACTCTAGACAAAATGAGCCCTGTTTTTATACGCTAATTGTTTTTGAAGCGTACTTTTTTAGATTTTTTTTTAGGGCGGCGTACCCCATTACTTCCTTTGATGATTTTTCCCCTTCGGGTTTTTCGGTCTCCTTTTCCCATGGTATTTTGATTTGGTTAGCACTAAAATACAACTTAGGATTTATTTAAGAGCTGCTGCTATTCCTAAAATATTATGTTTGAGATAACGAGACATAAATTCTGAGCTTAAATAAGCTCGACCCTCTAGCCCCTCAGTGATTAAAACCTCGTTGAGATCGAGTTGGAGGTATGATTTTAGAATTGGTATCGATAGAGGAGCAAAACTGTAATGCCATGGTTCATAATAAAACCCCTTTCGGTCAATGCTACGAGTGTAAGGCAAATAAAACCCGAAACTTTCTGCATGTTGTTCCATCCATTTTTTGAGTTCGGCATAAGGGCCTTTTTCATGAAACTTATTGGAGACTAAAACATCTCCTTCTTTTGGTTTCGCCCCATCAATAATATCCACATCTGTTCCCCAATGATGTCTTGAAGTTCCTGGTATTGTTGAGTATTCGATAATTTTTAGAATGTTGTTCTCCGGTGTAAGTCCTTTCTCCTGATTGGATTTAAATTTGCGGTTCCAAATGCTTTTTTGCCTATCATAGGAGCGATAACCTGAAACTATTTCTAATAATATACCGTCTTTTTTTGCTTTTAATTGCATTTTTTCAAATGCATTTCCAGCTTCCAATGCAAGTGGGATCGTATTACTGTACAAGGAAAGTTCTTCCATTCCTAATAGAAATTCTCTAGAAAAAGGATCTGCTTTGGAAGTTTGTGACCAAGTAGGGAGGGTCATAAGGCCAAGCGAGGTAGAAATAAAAAGTCTACGATTCATCTGTAACCGATTTTATAAAACGCTGATGTATTCCGATAGGATTAATTTCAAATGGACTATCTAAGGGAGTAAATCCGCATCCCAAATATAAATCATTTGCTTTAACCCGTGCATTGAGCCATACGATTTCAATTGACTTTCTGTCTTTTAATTGTTTTAAAATATTGCGGATTAAATGCGTTGCAATTTTTTTTCGTTGGAAATCTGGATGAACAGCCATGGCTCGAAGTTGCATAGCTTTTCGTGAATTATAATTTGGACATTTGTTTGGTAATGCACTGAGTATGCCCACCAATTGATTTGAAACAAAAGCTCCTAAATGAATTGAGTCAATGTGGTTATCACTTTCTAATTTGCAAGATTCATAAGGCTGTCCTTTTCTGAGTAAGGTATGCCGAAGTTTATACGTATGCTTGGCCAATATTTCTTTAATTTGTAGATCCATTATTAAAAAATTAACAACCAAAAAGGATAAGTTTCATAAGGTAAAGCTATCTTTAAAAAATGAAAATTACTGTTTTTTTATGGTTTTCCATACTTTGTAGCACCTTACTTCTAGGCCAGCAAAGAAGACCGATTAAAGGGAAGTTGCTGTATAAGAATACAGTCGTTATTGCAGCAAATGTTATTAATAATACAGCTCAAACTAATACCATAACAGATGGTGAAGGATAATTTGAAATAGAAGTTGCCGAAGGGGACGAAATTATTTTTTCTTCAGTTCAATATCAAATTCGCGCAGTAAGAATAACTCCTGAGATTTTAGCTAAAAATAGGCTTGTTGTTGGAGTCAATGAAAACATTACAGAATTAAAAGAAGTTGTGGTTACTACGGAAGACATTGATAAATTTTTAGATTTAAAGGAAGAAGAATTTAAAGGATTTGATTACGATCAGGATAAATCTACCCGCATCAATAATAAACTGACCGATGACCGTGTGTTGACAAATGGCATCGACTTTGTTAATATAGCTAAGCTCATCGCAAAAGCGATCAGCTCAAAGCCTGAAGAAGAGCAGATGAAAATGAAACCTAGTGAGGTATTACCACTTGTTTTTGAGACTTCTTTTTTCGAGAATGATTTAAAACTCCAAAAAGATCAGGTTGTTGGATTTTTAGAATATATTGATACTCAAATGAAAACCAGTGCTCTGCTAAAACAAAGTAAACAGTTTCAACTCATTGAGTTTTTAATAAATAAAAGTAAAGTTTACAAAGAAACTTTTGAAAATTAAGCAGTTCCATAGATGCTAAATATTTTTTTCCTCTTTTTTAGTTTTTGGTTCAGCAACCAAAGTAATGCAGATCAAGGCCATAAATTTTATGTAAGTACCACCACTATCGAATTCAAGATGGACACAAAAAGTTTGCAGATTACTTCCCAGCTTTTTACTGATGATATAGAATCAATAGTTCAAAATATAAATGAAGGATTGAGTCTTGATCCAGATTCTGATCAAGAAGTCATTAACCAACTGATTTCGAATTATTTCAAACAAACCTTAAAGTTTACCTCAGAGGGTAGTGCGATAGATTATGTTTTTTTAGGAAAAGAATATAAAAACGACATCACTAAATGTTATTTAGAACTTAATTTTTCTAAGGTGCCCAGTCAGATTGAATTATTTAATGGACTTTTTTTATCCCTCTTTGAAGAGCAGCAAAATATAGTGCATTTTAAAAACTTAGGGGAACGTAAAAGTTATTTACTAAACAAAAATAACTCACGTATTTCTCTAGTTTTATCACCCTAGTAATTAACATTATGTGATGATATAATTCCTTATATTTAACTCTTTAAATAATATTATGAATAAATCAAAGTTTACAATAGGTTTCACCTTTTCTTTTGTTTTGTTGAGTTGTGTTTTGCTTCACTCTCAAACTCAGCAAGGTCACACAAACAACAACAAGTTTAAGCAATTATACGATCAATTTGCTGACCCAAACAAATACCATAATGCTTCTGGTGCTCCGGGGGTAGAATATTTTCAGCAAAAGGTTGATTATGTTATGGACATCGAATTAGATGATGAAAATAGTCGACTCTATGGTGAGGAAACAATTACTTACACAAATAATTCTCCAGATCAGTTGCCTTATTTATGGATTCAATTAGATCAAAATATCCGTAAAAAAGATGCCCCAGCTTTAGAGAAAAACGGAACTGGTAATTCTATTACAATGCGTCCGTCCTCTTTTGTAAGCAATTATGTAGATGGTCCATTCGATGGGGGCTTCAATGTTGATTGGGTTAAAGATGAAAATGGGAATGCACTATCTTATAAAATCAACCAAACCATGATGCGTGTTGATCTTCCTCAGGCTATACAACCTGGTGGGTCATATGTCTTACAAATTAAATGGTGGTACAACATCAATGATCATGTCGAAAAAAGAGGCCGTTCAGGCTATGAATTTTTTAAAGAAGACGGTAATAAGGCTTATGTTATTGCTCAGTTTTTTCCAAGGCTTTGTGTTTATAATGATGTTGAAGGATGGCAGAACTATCAATTTTGGGGTAATGGTGAATTCGCTTTAGAATTTGGAGATTATGAAGTCAATATAACTGTTCCTTCTGATCACATCATGGAGGCTACAGGTAGCCTACAAAACCCCAAAGAAGTTTTGAGTAGAGAAGAGTATAAACGTTTCACCACTTCTGAAAAGAGTTTTGATAAGCCCTTGATTATTGTAAATGAAGAAGAGGCCAGAGCCAAAGAAGCTTCTTTTTCGAAAAAGAAAAGTACATGGAAATACTACGCAGAAAATGTTAGAGATTTTGGTTTTGCAACCTCAAGAAAATTTATATGGGAACGACAGGCTGTACAAGTTGGATCACAAAAAGTCATGGCAGTTTCACTTTATCCCAAAGAAGGGAATCCACTCTGGGAAGAGTATTCTACTAAAGCAGTTGTGCAGACCTTGAAGACTTATTCGAAATTCACTTTCGACTATCCTTACCCTAAAGCAGTATCCGTTCATGCAAAAAATCAAGGTATGGAGTACCCAATGATTTGTTGGAATTATGGAAGACCTGATAAGGACGGTAATTATTCTGATCGAACTAAGTTTGGAATGATCAGTGTAATCATTCATGAAGTAGGACATAATTATTTCCCAATGATTGTAAATTCTGACGAACGTCAATGGGGATGGATGGATGAGGGTCTTGATACCTTTGTTCAGTACTTAACAGAACAAGAATTTGGAGAGTCTTATCCAGAAGCAATTCCTGGATTGTCTGCTTACCCATCAAGAAGGGGAGCTCCAGCAAAAATTCTTCCTTATATGGCTGGAGAACAAGATTTTATTTCTCCAATAATGTCAAATCCAGAGAATGTTTATCAACTTGGGCCGAATGCTTATGCAAAGCCAGCAACGGCATTGAATATCTTGAGAGAAACAGTGATGGGTAGAGAGGCATTTGACCACGCTTTTAAAACGTATTCTAAACGATGGATGTTTAAACATCCAACACCTGAGGATTTCTTTAGAACTATGGAGGATGCTTCAGCCATTGATTTAGATTGGTTTTGGAGAGGTTGGTTTTACACCACAGACGTAGTAGATATAGGAGTAAAAAACGTAAAAAGACATTATTATTCTGATACTCCTGACAACAAGGCTAAAGAAAGGTTGGAGCAATTTGGATATGATTTGGACAATTTGCCAGAGATGGTTTTTAAAATTGATGAAGAAAGTGAATCTTTTGATCCAAAAGCAGCAAGCGAAAACCCTATAACAAACTCTAAAATAATGCAAGACTATCTGCAGGCTGAAGGTTTAGATAGTAGTAAAATACCTGCTTATTTTTATGAGGTTGAATTTGAAAAACCAGGGGGACTGGTCATGCCGCTTATCGTTGAATATGCATATGCTGATGGAACAAAAGAACGGGTTACCTATCCTGTTCAGCTATGGAGAAAGAATGTTGCAAGTGTGAAAAAAATTATCGCATCTGATAAAGAGTTAATCGGGATTACAGTTGATCCTGACCTTGAAACCGCTGACGTGAATCAGGACAACAATAGTTGGCCTAAAAAAGAATCACCTTCTGATTTTGAAAAGTTTAAAGAAAAAATTAAAGGTTAATCAAATAATAAAACGGTTGAAACTTGTTTTAGTTTTAACCGTTTTTTAAAATACCTCCTATATTTGTTTAAAATCTAGCACATGCTTTTATTTATCAGTGGAGCTGAAATTGTTTTTGTATTTTTTATTGTCTTGCTCGTCTTCGGTGCAGACAAAATACCTTCTATAGCAAGAACTCTAGCTAAAGGAATGACTCAGGTGAGACAAGCCACTAATGATATCAAAAGTGAAATTCAAAAAACGGTTGATGTTGATGTTGAGAATCCAACAAAGTCTTTATCAAAAGAATTTAAAAAAGAGGTAGACGAAGTAAAGAAAGATTTTACAGACCTTGAGGATTCAATCCGGCGTGATCTATAGCACTCTACTCAGGGTAAGTCCGTCTCTAAACGGTAATAAGGTAGTTTGAACGCTAGGATGCCTCCTAATTGCTTTATTGTAATCTTTTAAGACAGACGTAGCTTTATCTTTTGGTTTGGTATTGTGAAGCACTTTGCCGCTCCACATTACGTTATCGGAGATAATTAAACCACCCTTTCTCATTTTGGGCAGTACTGCATCAAAGTAGGCGAAGTAGTTTTCTTTGTCTGCATCTATAAAAACTAAATCATAAGGTCCCTTTATCTGAGGGAGTACTTCTAAGGCATCGCCCAAATATCTTTTTATTTGATTAGAAAATTTACTTTTATTAAAAAAACGTTCCTGAAAGCTAACTAATTCTTCGTTGCAATCAATAGTATGAATTTTACCATCGCATGTTAAACCCTCAGCTAAACTTAGGGTTGCGTATCCTGTATAAGTTCCAATTTCAACTATGGTATTCGCTTGAATTAAGTTAGCCAAAAGACTCAAGAATCTACCTTGAAGCCGGCCGCTCATCATTCTAGGTTGCAATATTTTTTGGTGTGTTTCTTTTTCTAATTCTATAAGAATTTCAGGAATATTTTCGCTGTGCTCAGTGGCGTAAGCAAACCAATCTTCATGAACACCCTCTGAAGTAGAGGAATTATTATTTTTTTGGTCTGGCATATTCAAATCGTTCTAACAATGTGGGAAGGGCATAACCGTCTAGTCCATTGATACTCACAATTTCACCACGGTCTAATTGAACCCAACCGTCTTCACCGAGAAGACTGTTTTCAATATAGAGGTGTTCAATCCTACCAATGATTAATATGGTGTTATTTTCATGTATTGAGTATTCATTAATAAAACTACACCCCATTTGTATTGGAGCTCCCTTAACATAGGGTGCATTCCAGTTTTTTTTATACTCTGGTTTTAGCTTAGTGAAGTCAAATTCAGAGATGTCTTCGGGGTATTTAGCCGAGGTGTGATGAGCATCCTCTATTTGATATTTGGTAATTGCATTTAGAGTGAAAATACCAGTAGATTTCATATTGGCATGAGAATGTCTGGGAACAGTTGTTGGCCTTAAAATAAATCCAATAAGTGCCGGGTTACTTCCTAGGTGAACTATAGAGCTAAATACAGCCAAATTTTCGTTTCCCGAAGAAGAAGTTGTGCCCAATAGGTGGGCTGATTTATATCCAGTTACACTATTAATTAAATTTAGTCTATATATCTTAGACAGGCTTTCCAGTTCTTTTTTTTTAAAATGGTGCATAGGGATTGTTCAAATTTAACTTATTATAAAATTGATTTTCTACGAATTTGTTTTTTTGTCAAACTGAAGAACAAAAAAAATAATGAGTACAACAGCGACTACCAAAACGCCGATGTAGCCGTAATGATCGAGTGTTTTGCCAGTAGAAAGAAATCCTTTTAATACTTCGTTGTCCAGTAAAGAGATGAATAAAGCTAGTGGAACTAGCAAAAGAAGAAATCTAAATTTTTTCAAAGGGTTTATTTAAAGAATCATTTACACGAATATAGGTATAGATTTTTTAAATTTATAAAAAACTAAACCATATGATGACATTACATACTGTCCTATTCGTTCTTTGTAGTCTATTTTTTCAAACGGATTCTATTGAGGGGACTTGGATAACCCAAGATGACGAAACAGGGAAACAAAAATCCGAGGTACTGATATATATAGAAAGTGGAAAGCTTTATGGAAAAATCACTAAGCTACTTTTACCTGAAGATGAAGGTAAAATATGTGTGAATTGTAAAGGTGAAAATAAAGATAAGCCAATAGAAGGTCTTGTAATTATTAATGACCTTCAATTAGAAGATGATATCTGGGAAGACGGTACAATTTTAGACCCTAAATCAGGAAAAATTTATGACTGCTATATTGGTTTTGAAGATGATAATACTCTTAAGGTAAGAGGCTTTTTAGGTTTCTCTTTACTTGGCAGGACGCAGGTTTGGAAACGAAAATAAGTGGTGGTATTAAAAAAATCGTCCAGATGTACAGTCTGGACGATAACTTAAACTAAAAACAAAAATTGAATTAATTGAACAAATAATGCTGTTTCATTAATTATAATTTAAAGATACTTCAAAAACGTTATTTTTTTTATATCTAAATCGGATGTATGATCATTTTTACTGAATATTCAATAATTGCTCTTTTAAATTAGGTCTTGATAATCTCAGGAGAAGTAACTGTTCAAATTCATAAAAAAGAGCTGTATGCATTATCACACGTAACTTAGTAGATCAGTTTTAAGTTTGATTTATAAAGAAAGAATGAGTTATCTGAATAAAATATTTTTTTTTCTAAACGAGTAAAATGGTTGAATAGAACAATACTCCAAGAATATAAGAAAGTAAAAAAATGATATGGCTCAAAAGTAATCTTACGAGATAAAACAATATCTTAGCATTCGCACAAATGCGATTTTATGAAGGGTGTTTAGCTCAGTTGGTTTAGAGCGCTACCTTGACAGGGTAGAGGTCGGGGGTTCGAATCCCTCAACACCCACAACTTCAAGTTTTACTTTCTTATATTCTTGGAGTATT
>JAQWHT010000095.1 GCA_029249225.1 Flavobacteriaceae bacterium | reverse complement strand
TCCTTAAAAGGGAGATGCTCTACCAACTGAGCTACCAAGTCAAAGAGTGATTCGGCTGGGGCTCGAACCCAGGACCCTCTCCTTAAAAGGGAGATGCTCTACCAACTGAGCTACCGAATCTTTTGAGGCTGCAAATATAATTATCAAATATGTATTTATCCCCATTGATTTAATATAAATTTACAAGCTCTAAACAAAAAGATGGATTCGAGTAAAATTATCCTCCTAGGGTACATGGGAAGTGGGAAAAGTATAGTTGGAAATCAGTTGGCTAAAACTCTGAGTATCAAATTTATTGATTTAGATCGTTATATAGAAAGAGCAGAAGGCCATAACATTACGGAAATTTTTGAGTCTAAAGGCGAATTGTATTTTCGAGCACAGGAACGAAAATATCTGAAAGTACTTCTAAAAGATTCTTTACCAATGGTTTTATCTCTAGGAGGAGGAACACCTTGTTATTATGATACTATGGAGTATATTCAAAGCTTAGAGAACCTAACCAGCTTTTATTTAAATACAGACATTAATACTTTGGTTTTACGCTTGTTGAAGGAAAAAGCAACTAGACCTTTAATCGCACATTTAGAGAATGAAGATGCTGTAAAAGAATTTATTGGAAAGCATCTTTTTGAAAGAAACCGTTTTTATCAGCAAGCTCATCATCAAATTTCTACAGATCAAAAGTCAGTTGAGACCCTCGTAAAAGACATCAAAAAAAAATTATCTTAAAAACACCCCTCCTTTTTCTCCATCTAATACCACAGTAACGTGTTCATTTAGAGAAGTTGAAAGCGATATTCCTTTAAAATCTGCTTTAATTGGAAACTTCTTGTGATTTCTGTTAACCATCACAGTAGTTTTAATCTGTTTGACAGAAATGTTTAAGAAATGTTGAACGGCATAGATTAATGTACTACCAGTATTTAGAACATCGTCAACAATAACAATGGATTGATTTTCAAGTTGAGAAAGTGGAAGATCACATTCCATGGTATCCCTTGGATTTTCTTTATCCATTTTTAATTCACCGAACGTTATATCTAGGTCACTAAAATTATCAAGTGCCTCGATTATTGAACGAGCGAGTTCACTTCCTCTTGGAGCGATACCAATGATTACAAGTTGATTTTCTTCAATATTGTTCTCATAAATTTGATATGCAATTCTCCTAATGCTGGATTGGATTTGTGCAGCAGTCTTAATTTTGTCTCCTAGTATTGTCATGACATAAATTTACTTAATAAATTAATTATTCACCAGTCTCGTCTTCTGTTAAATCATCTAATTCCCTTCTTTCTTTTTTTGTAGGTCTTCCAGTACCTCTGTCCCGTTTGGCATGAAAAGAAAGTTGTTGTAATTCGTTTCGTTCGGCGTCTTCAGTGTTAATTCGATCTACACAATAAAGTCCAACTAGCTTAGCGCCAACTCTACTTTTTGGCAAGGCGAGTATCTCAATATGACGCCATATTTGGTCTTTCCTAATCTTAATGTGGTCTAGAGGGAGTACCTCTCTTGAAGGCTTCGCGGTTTGGTTGTTTAGGATAACCTGTCCTTTTTTACACGCATTGGTTGCTATATTTCTCGACTTGAATAACCGGATACACCATAGATATTGATCAATACGCATACTTAAAACTTAGTTAAGATTCACAGCAAAAATAAAGTAAAATTGTATCTTGCGAGCCCTAAAATAAATCAACTTGAAAAATATATTTATCCCCATATTAATAACTCTTTTTGCGTTCTCATCTTGTAAAAAAGAAGAAACCGAGGTTGTACCAGTAAGGGATATCCAAGAACAATCAATTGACGACAATCAAAGTCTAGAGGATTTTTTGTCTACTCATTATTACAATTACGATGATTTCTTGGATCCAAACTACAACCAGGAAATCATATTTGATTCCATTAGCGGGGAAAATGCCTCAAAGACTCCTTTGCTTAATCAAGTAAAAAAAGAAGTAATCAGTGTAAGAACAACAGACGACACTTTTGTAGATCATACACTTTACTATCTGATTGCTCGTGAGGGAACCGGTTTAAATCCCTCAGAGGTTGACTCTACTTATCTTTCATATGAAGGTGTGTTATTGAATGGTTTTTCTTTTGACTCCTCAACAACTCCGGTATGGTTTGACTTAACTCAGGTCGTGCAAGGCTTTAGAGAAGGAGCCCCTAAATTTAGAGCAGGGGATTTTTCATTAAATGATGATAATTCAGTTAACTTTTTCGGATATGGACAAGGAGCTATCTTTTTTCCATCGGGTCTAGGATACTTTAATCAAGCAGCAGGAACGATTCCAGCGTATTCACCCTTAATCTTTAAAGTAAATATGTACCTAGTCAATCAAACAGATCATGATGGTGATGGAATTTTATCAGCAGATGAATATGATAATGATGGGGATGGTTTACCTGACGATAGTGACGGTGATGGAATAGCAGATTATCTAGATGCAGATTAGACTTCTAGAATATCCTTGATATATTTTAATTATAAATTTACTTTCTCTCTAATACAAGCTTGACTTTCTTAATGATTGATTCCTTGTTCAATCCGTATTTTTCCATCAGTTGTGCTGGAGTACCTGATTCACCAAAACAATCTTGGGTAGCAACATACTCTTGAGGAGTAGGGTGTGTTCTAGATAACAGACCCGCAATACTTTCGCCCATACCCCCTAGGTAATTGTGTTCTTCTGCTGTTACAATACAAGATGTTTTGCTTACAGACTTTAAAATAATTTCCTCATCTAGGGGTTTTATGGTGTGGATGTTTATGACTTCCACACTAATTCCTTGATCGTTTAATTCTTTAGCCGCTTCTAAAGCCTCCCAAACTAAATGTCCAGTAGCAACTACAGTTACGTCAGTACCCGGTTGTAGCAAGATTCCCTTACCAATTTCAAATCCAAGTTCAGCTGTAGTGAAATTAGGCACTTTAGGTCTTCCAAAACGCAAATAAACAGGCCCTTCAAAATTGGCGATAGCCAGGGTTGCAGCTTTAGTTTGGTTAAAATCACACGGGTTAATTACAGTCATCCCAGGCAACATCTTCATCATGCCTATGTCTTCAAGTATTTGATGAGTAGCGCCATCTTCTCCTAACGTTATTCCAGCATGAGACGCACAAATTTTAACATTTTTACCTGAATAAGCAATTGACTGACGGATTTGATCATAAACCCTACCAGTTGAAAAATTTGCAAATGTACCAGTAAAGGGAATTTTTCCACCAATAGTTAATCCGGAAGCGATCCCCATCATATTTGCTTCAGCAATACCAATTTGAAAAAATCGTTCAGGATTTTCATCAATAAAAGTTTGCATTTTTAAAGAACCTATAAGGTCTGCACAAAGTGCTACCACATTAGGATTTATTCTTCCTAGTTCTGTTAAACCGTCCCCAAAACCGGAACGGGTGTCATTGTTTCCTTGGTTCGTATATGTTGTCATCTGTTTTTTTTAGTAGTCTCCAAGTGTTTCTTTATTTTCTGAGAGTGCGATCTCTAACTGATCATCGCTGGGTGCTTTTCCATGCCACGCATGCGTGTTCATCATAAAGCTAACTCCATTACCCATTTCAGTTTTCAATAAAATAGCAACGGGTTTCCTTTTCCCTAACTTATTTTTGGCTTCTTTTAGAGTTTCTATAATGCGCTCTATAGAATTTCCTTCATTGAGTTCCAAAACATCCCAGCCAAATGCTTCGAATTTTTTGCGAACGTCACCTAAACTTAGTACTTCCTCAGTGCTTCCGTCAATTTGTTTTCCATTGAGGTCTACAGTTGCAATTAAATTATCAACACCGTTTGCAGAGGCATACATCAATGCTTCCCAGTTTTGACCTTCTTGTAATTCTCCATCACCCATAAGGACGTAGACTGTCTTGGGGTCATTGTTTAATTTTTTTGAAAGTGCAGCACCAATAGCAACTGATAAGCCTTGACCTAACGAACCAGAGGCAATACGAATTCCAGGAAGTCCTTCATGAGTTGTTGGATGTCCTTGAAGTCTAGAATCAATAAGCCTGAAAGTGTTTAACTCCTCAATAGGAAAATAGCCTCGCCGTGCCAAAGTACTGTAAAATACTGGTGAGATGTGTCCGTTGGATAAAAAGAACAGATCTTCAAGTCGTGCATCCATGGAAAACGACGTGTCGTGCTCCATGATTTCAAAATAAAGGGCTACAAAAAATTCTGTACACCCTAATGAACCTCCAGGATGTCCAGAGTTTACCTTGTGGACCATACGTAAAATATCACGTCGAATTTGAGTGCAGATTTTTTCTAAGGACGGGTCTTCAATCATGAAATGAAATTTTGGTCAAAAGTAGTCTTTCTGTTTCCCTTTTCAAAGGCTATATTAAAGAGATAATTAACAATTCAAAAGAACCATGAATCTACGAGTAGAATACTATCTTTGACCCAATGAAATTTGAACTTAAAACCACAGATAACAGTTCTTGTGCGCGTGCAGGAACAATCAGTACTGATCACGGTCAAATTGAAACACCAATTTTTATGCCTGTAGGTACCTCAGCCACAGTCAAAGGAGTTCACCAACGCGAATTAAAAAACGACATCAATCCCGATATAATTTTAGGAAATACTTATCATTTATATTTGCGACCAGGGATAGAAATTTTAAAACAAGCAGGAGGACTTCATGCTTTTATGGGATGGGATAGGCCTATCTTAACTGATTCAGGAGGTTATCAAGTGTATTCTCTATCTGCTAACAGAAAAATTAAAGAAGAAGGAGTTAAATTTAAATCTCATATAGATGGTTCTTACCATTTTTTTACTCCAGAACGCGCTATAGAAATTCAACGTTATATTGGGGCTGATATTATTATGGCCTTTGATGAGTGCACTCCATATCCTTGTGAGTACAATTATGCAAAAACTTCAATGGAACGAACGCATCGCTGGTTAAAACGCTGTTTTGAAGCTGATAAATCGTTACCCGCACTTTATGGCTATGAACAAACGCTTTTTCCAATAATTCAAGGTAGTGTTTATACTGATTTAAGAAAAGAATCTGCTTATTTTGTTGCGTCAATGGATGCTCCAGCTAATGCAATTGGAGGGCTTTCTGTAGGGGAGCCTGCAGAAGAAATGTACGCTATGACTAATGAGGTTTGCAGTGTTTTACCTCAAGATAAACCTCGTTATTTAATGGGTGTTGGAACACCGATTAATCTTCTCGAAAATATTGCCCTAGGAGTTGATATGTTTGATTGTGTTTTGCCTTCTCGAAATGCTCGGAATGGAATGTTATTTACTACTCAGGGAACATTAAATATTAAAAATAAAAAATGGGAAAATGATTTTTCTCCCGTTGACCCTGAGGGGAATTCTTTCGTAGATTTGGATTACAGCAAAGCTTATTTAAGGCATTTATTTACGGTGAATGAAATGCTTGGAAAACAAATTGCAACCATACACAATTTGAGCTTTTACTTATGGTTGGTTCGTGAAGCTAGAAAACATATCTTAGCCGGAAGTTTTGCTCAGTGGAAAGCAAAAATGGTACGTCAAATGGAACCAAGACTCTAGTCATGAAACTGATTGATTTTTATATCATTAAACGGTACGTCGGCACTTTTTTAGTCATGATATTACTGTTTATACCTATAGGTATAATGGTTGATGTTGCTGAAAAAATTGATAAGTTTAAGGAAAAAGAAATTCCATTACTGACAATAATGGAATACTATATAAACTTCACTTGGTATTTTGCTAATTTATTATTTCCCATATTTTTATTTCTATCGGTAATATGGTTTACCTCAAAATTGGCTAATAATACCGAAGTAATTGCAATTTTAAGTTCGGGGATTTCGTTTTTTAGATACCTCAAGCCCTTCTTACTAGCAGCGAGTTTTATTGCTGTATTTGCATTTTTTGCAGGCATGTATATAGTGCCCAAATCCAATCTAGGATTTAATGATTTCAGATATAAATATATTGTAAAAAAAGAAGCAAGAAATACCGAACAAGTTTATATGCAGATAAATGAAAATGAATTTGTATATGTTAACGATTACGACCCTGTCCGTAAAAGAGCTATTAATTTCACCCTCGAGCATTTTGACGGTAACAACTTGGAATTCAAAATTCATGCAGAACGGATTCGATGGATTGATCGAGACTCAGCCTTTCGATTATCTAATTACAGCAAGCGAATTTTTGATGGAGATAAGGAATACTATGAAAAGATTTCCAGAAAAGACACCATTTTTGATTTTGAAATTAACGATCTAGCCCCTGTGAATTATTTAGCTGAAACACTAACTTACAACGAGTTAAATAAATTTATTGAAGATGAAAAAGAACGAGGCTCAAAATTGATAAACAGTCATTTATTGGTACGACACAAACGATGGAGCATTCCTGTATCTGCATTTATCTTAACATTGATTGCTGTTGCTGTGGCTTCTTTTAAACGCAGAGGGGGAATGGGTATAAATTTAGCATTTGGAATAACACTTGGTTTTCTCTTTATCTTTTTTGACAAAATTTTTGGGGTATTGGTCAGTAAATCAACTTTCTCACCCTTTTTAGCAGCCTGGTTGCCACTTGCTATTTTTGGTTTACTTGCTTTCTTTTTACTCCGCCATGCAAGACGATAGAACTAAAAGCCTCATAACGTATCATTTTATAGTTGTCATTTTTGGATTTTCATCTGTGCTTGGAGCACTATGTTCTTTGGATGCAATTCCATTGGTTATTTATAGAATGCTATTAGCAAGTATAGGACTTGCACTTTATTTTTTGATCTTTCATCGTTCATACTTTAATTTAGATCGCTCACTTTGGTTAAAAGTTTTTTATGGGGGGGTTATAATCGGGATCCATTGGGTTACTTTTTTTCATGCAATTAAAGTCGCAGGGGTGTCTTTAACTCTGAGTATGATGGCTACAGGAGCATTTATAACAGCAATGATTGAGCCCATCATTAACAAACGGAAAGTACTTGGATACGAGCTTGTTTTTGGGGGATTAATTGCTCTAGGTGTTGGGCTAATTTTTCAGGCAGAATTCGAACAACTCTATGGAATCAGTATCGCCTTAATTTCAGCTTTTCTTTCCGCTGTTTTTACAATTTTAAACACGAAAATGGTTAAACAGGCTCGTCCAATAACACTTTCCTTTTATGAACTTCTTGTTGGGGCTTTGGTAGGAATACTATTTGTTATTCTATCTGGCCAATACGAGTATGAAGCATTTCAACTTCACAAATGGGATCTGTTATGGATTTTACTAATTGCTTGGGTATGTACTTCTTTTGCATTTAACCTCTCCATAAAAGTAATGCAACATTTATCTCCTTTCACTGTGATGCTTATCATTAATCTTGAACCAGTTTATGGAATATTACTCTCTCTTGCAGTCTGGGGAGAAGAAGAGTTAATGAGTATTCGTTTTTATATCGGGTTTATCATTGTCTTGGGAGCAATTTTGTTAAATGGTTTTTACAAAAGACAAAAACAAACAACATAGTGGAGGCCAATTGTAAAGAATTTTTACATTTGTTTTAACAAAATGATTTATGGAGTACTTAGAATTTGAATTACCTATTAAGGAATTAAACGAACAGCTTGACAAATGTAAAGTCATTGGAGACGAGAGTGATATTGATGTTACTGAAACCTGTGAGCAAATTCAAAAAAAACTTAAAGAAACCAAAAAAGAGATTTATGGAAATCTTTCAGCTTGGCAACGAGTTCAACTTTCTAGACATCCCTCAAGACCCTTTACTTTAGATTACATTAAAGCACTCTGTGGAGACTCTTTTCTTGAACTTCATGGTGATCGAAACGTGTTAGATGATAAAGCCATGATAGGCGGATTGGGTAAAATTGAAGATCAATCTTTTATGTTTATTGGAACCCAGAAGGGTTACAATACCAAAACTCGGCAATATCGCAATTTTGGTATGGCAAACCCTGAAGGATACAGAAAGGCTTTACGATTGATGAAATCAGCTGATAAATTTGGGATACCAATTGTAACATTTGTTGATACACCTGGTGCTTTCCCTGGTTTGGAAGCTGAAGAACGCGGACAAGGGGAAGCGATAGCACGAAATATCTTCGAAATGATGTCTATTTCAGTTCCCATCATTGTAGTCATTATTGGTGAAGGAGCTTCTGGAGGAGCACTTGGAATAGGAGTGGGTGATAAGATTTTTATGTTAGAAAACACATGGTATTCTGTTATTTCTCCAGAATCTTGTTCTTCAATTCTGTGGCGTAGTTGGGAGCATAAAGAAACTGCTGCAGAGGCTCTAAAGTTGACTTCTAAGGATATGTTGAAGTTAAAATTGATTGACAAAATCATAAAAGAGCCATTAGGAGGTGCTCATTACGACCGAGAAGCAACCTTTGAAACTGTTCGTAAAGAGTTGATCTCAACATTTAAAAAACTAAACAAATTAAATCCTGAAAAAAGAATTGAACAACGACGGGAGAAGTTTATTGAAATGGGAAATTATCAAGGGTAAAGGTTTTTTAGGTTGTTAACATTACTCACTTACTTATAAACATACTTCTCTTCATAGTTAAGTCAAGTTCAACGTGATTTAACCCTTGTCTATTTTCATAAAGCGTGTAATTTAGACCTATGGAAAATAAGCAGCCTAGAGAGTTGTCTAAAGGACAAAATCCAGTAGTAATTAATCTTCAGCAAG
>JAQWHT010000071.1 GCA_029249225.1 Flavobacteriaceae bacterium | reverse complement strand
GCTGATAATTAACTCGTAATTATTTTGTATTGAATCAAGGATTTGAGATTTGAAATAAACCCCATTCTCTATATCTTAGCCTTATTATTAAATAAAAATTGAGACAAATTAATATTGTAACTACCAAAAGGTAGGATGCGTTTTGTTGAAAACCGCTTTGAAAATACTGTAATACTTCAAATTCATTCATTTTAATTGATTTATAGTTAATAATACTACTAATGTAATTGGAATAGGGTTTATCTCAAAACACACTACAAACTTTCCCCAAACAACTACCCCTAAAACCACTACACAGGAATCTCAAAGTTAAGGCAATGAAATCAATGGGTTAGAAGGGATTTGGATTGTATCCATTGGTGTAAAAGAAAATCTTTCCTTATGAGGAAATGTAGAATTATCATTCATTTTTAAGTGCATATTTCACAAGAGTATTAAGCTCAGTATAATCAAGAGTTTTCTCATGCGTAGCCTCAAGGATAAGCATAGGCGCTTTACCTGCCTTATGTGCCTGAATCCATCTACTAACACACAAGCACCATTTATCACCAGCTTTGAGACCAGGAAACTGATAGTAAGGCATTGGAGTAATTAAGTCATTACCCATAGAAGCAGAAAACTTTAGAAATTCATCCGTCATGACTGCACATACCGTATGAGTACCTGTGTCTTGCGATACCGTTCTACATAAACCGTCTCTGAAGTAACCTGTCATAGGTCTTGTACAACAAATTTGCAGTGGTTCGCCAAATACATTTTTTCCCATAAAACCCAATCATTACTCCTAAGGTATAGAGAATGGATTACATATCAAATCCCATACCCCTGTTTCAATAGAAAAACCATTTCCTAAAACCCATGCCCCAGTGTTTGGATTAATGCTGGATGGAAACTTTTAACTTTTAAAATTGAATAGCCGTACAAATACCGTACAATACAAAAACAAAAAATTCCTAAAACATTGTATTTAAATATAATAGGGATTGTTGTTGCGGAGAAAGAGGGATTCGAACCCCCGGAGGTGTGACCCTCAACAGTTTTCAAGACTGCCGCATTCGACCACTCTGCCATTTCTCCTTAGCGGTTGCAAATATACATTGCTTTTTTTGATTAGAAAATTTTTAATCTCGCTCTTTTTTGTGAATTAGAGAGATCAAGTTTTGTACTTTTATAACGTATTTATGGATGAAATTTCTGAAGGTTTATTACTTATTGTGGTTGGTTTTTTTGCTGGAATCATCAATACTCTGGCTGGTGGGGGTTCTTTATTTACACTACCGGTTTTAATTTTTTTAGGCCTACCTCCATCTGTAGCAAACGGAACGAATCGAATTGCGATTGTTGTTCAGTCCTTGGGAGGCACCTTAGGCTATCAAAGTAAGAAAATAAGTACTTTCCCCTTTCCAATATATTTGGGGGTAAGTGCAAGTGCTGGTGCTGTAATAGGGGCTCAGATTGCACTCCAATTAGACGGTGCAATTTTCAATCGAATCCTAGCGGTCATTATGTTAATAGTAGGATTTTTGATTCTGTTGCGTCAAAAACCTCTTTCTTTAAATCTTACTGAGCGCTTAACAGGAAAATATTTGATGTATGCTATTTTAGGTTTTTTTATCATTGGAATCTATGGAGGGTTTATCAATGCAGGAATTGGAATCGTTATTATGATTTTTTTAAATCGATTGAATCATTTGAGTCTTGTAAAAACAAATGCTACAAAAGTTATGGTTGTCATGATTTACTCTGCAGTAGCTCTGGCTCTTTTCGCTATAGACGGAGCTGTTGATTGGAAATTAGGCTTGCTCATGGCTTTAGGCACTTTGTTTGGTGCATGGTGGGCCAGTCGTTGGTCTGTAAAAAAAGGAGATCGAGTAATTCGGATAGCGATGCTTATTACCTTATTTATTATGTCTGTAAAACTTTGGTTTTTTTAAAAGATCAATAGTTTTCATATCCTGCTATGGTGATACCGTAGCCAGTAATACCAATTCTAGGAGCTTGGGTAGAGTTGCTGATTACTTTGAGATTTTGAATATTAAGATCATGCAATATTTGTGCACCAATACCATAATCTTTAAAATCCATTTTCATTGGTGGTGCTGTGTTTTCTTTGCCTTCCTCTTGCATTTGCTTTAAAAGGTCTATACGAGCGAGTAAGTTTTCTGGAGTTTGTTCCTGGTTAATAAATAAAATAGCTCCTTTTTCAGCTTCGTTGATAAGTTTAAAAATATCATCCAAACCTTTTCGAATAGAACCAGTTAAAGTACCCAGAATATCATTGGTAAATTTAGAAGAATGAATTCGAGTCAAAACAACGTCATTTGTATCCCAACTCCCTTTAGTAAGAGCCAAATGTACATTTCCATTTGTTGTTTGTTCATAAGCTCTGATTCGAAACTTTCCATATTGTGTGCTAATTTCATGATCTGCTTTTTTTACAATCAAACTATCATTTTGCATTCTGTAAGAAACTAGATCCTCTATAGAGACTATCTTAAGGTCAAACTTTTTAGCTACCTCAACCAATTGAGGCAATCTTGCCATGCTACCGTCTTCATTCATAATCTCCACAATTACTCCAGCAGGTTTCATTCCTGCTAATCTTGCAAAATCTATGGCAGCCTCAGTATGTCCTGTTCTTCGAAGTACACCGCCACTTTTTGCGATTAATGGGAAAATATGGCCTGGCCTAGAGAGATCGTAAGGCGATGTGTTTGGGTCAACAAGAGCTTTTACAGTATTGGACCTGTCTGAGGCAGAAATTCCAGTAGTCATGCCTTTTCCCTTTAAATCAACTGAAACAGTAAAAGCAGTTTCTAAGGGATCGGTATTGTTGGAAACCATTTTATTTAATTGCAATTCACTACAGCGTTCCTCTGTCAGTGGTGCACATATTAATCCTCTCCCATGGGTAGCCATAAAATTAATCAGTTCTGGACTAATTTTTTCTGCAGCAGCAACAAAATCTCCTTCGTTTTCCCGATTTGCATCATCTACAACGATAATAACTTCTCCATTTTTTACAGCTTCAATGGCCTCGCTGATAGAGTTTAAATTAATTTTTTCTTTTATCATGACGACTTAAATCTTTTTTTAAAAAAGGGATACCTTTTTAACTTATCAATCACGGGATAATATAAGTTAGACAAACTCATAAGTCCTCTGTCTGAAGAAGCTCTTTTGGTAAATATAATTGCAAATGGGGTTAAGATTATAGTGGAAAGCCAGGAGGCAATAAATGGGGAGATACTATTGTCTTCCGCAGCATTTGTACTAAATAAACCTATATAATGGTAAGTTAAAAAGATAAGCACAGAAAGCACAAGTGGAAGACCAATACCCCCTTTACGTATAATGGCTCCTAGTGAAGCTCCTATTAAAAATAATAAAAGCGATACGAAGAGTAAAGTGTATTTTTTATAAAGTTCGATCTTATGAAGGTTAATCAATTTTTGGAAGGCAAAAAATTGGGATCTTTTTGAATTGAGACCTCTCATTGCTACCCTCAAGAGTGTAATGGATTTATCAGTGATCTGACTTTTTTTCCAGTATTCGTCTGTCACAATAAATTGAAAAATATCTGATGGAATACTGTCTGTTTCTTTGACAACCTGGCTTTCATTTATCAATTTAGTGACTGAACTTTTTTTCCCAAAATTCTCACTAAAAACGTCTTGTTCTTTTTTATAGGATAATTGTAAGGTGTCTATACTGACCTGCAGTTGGTCAATTTTTTGCATCCTGTAAGTAGATTTATAGTTTTCTTCTTCGAGATCAACTTGATTGAATTTAGATAAGTCTATATTCATTTCGTAAGTTTCAAACGCGACTTTGGCAAAAGGAACACGCTCTCTTTCTCTCACATTTTTTGGCTCTATGTCCTCATAGCGATTTCCGTTATACAACATTAATTTAAGATTGGGATCTGTAGGCTCATTTTTCATTTCACCTCGCTCTGCTTTAATTACAATATTATTTTTCTGATTAGGGCTGTACTCATGAATAATGACATCCTCTAAAAAACGATCATTATCTCCGTACTTTCGTTTTACTTTAATATTGATTTCTCCAATTTCATTAAAAATTCCTTCTCGAATAGCCAAAGTGGGTTCCAGTTTTGCTAAATTTCTCCTCAAATTATAGGATTTTAATTCGCCATACGGTATCACGTGATTGGAAAAATAAAAAGTTCCAATTCCAAGGAATATGTGGAAAATCACTAATCCATAAAGCGCTCTTTGGAGTGATATTCCAGTTGATTTCATAGCAGCAAATTCATAATTTTCAGAAAGGGTTCCGAAGGTCATTAAAGAGGCGAGTAATACAGATAGGGGAAGAACGAGGGGTATTAATTTTGGAGAATAGTAGATCAAAAATTTGAAAATAATCAGTATATCTAATCCTTTTCCAGCTAGTTCATCAATAAACAACCAAAAGGTTTGGATGATAAAAATAAACATACAGATTGTAAAAACACTGATAAGTCGTATCAGATAGCTTTTTAAAATGTAGCGATCAATTATTTTCAATACTTATTGATTTATATAGTAATCAGGGTATAGAGACGGGTCGAAAGTGAAAAAATTATCCGCCAGTTCGACGTCTGCAGTAAAATTTGAAATGGTTAATGTTGTTCGGGTCTCGTTAGCACCGATCTCAATTAATCGATAAATTGTTTTTTTAATGGTATCGATTCCAAGAAGTAGATAGTTTACATCTTTGTTTTCCTCTGTAGGGATGAGTCTAATGAATTGAATATTTCGTCCCATAACATTCTGTTTGATGTCCCATTGGAAAGCATAACCTTCTTTGTAGAAATACAATAATTTTGAGGGATTGATTCCAATATCTTCAGTTTCATTCAGATCCTCTATTGTAATCTCTTCATTTTCAGGCACAATGGTATATGTTTTTTGACCATCAAATAGCTGCTCAGCTCCTAAAAATAAAAGTTTGTACCGATCACCTGATACGATAACAGAGCCTTCAGTCTCTTGTTTTATATTTTCTTGTCTGTTTTCAAGGACATAGTCAAAATCAAACTTCATGGTTTTAAAAGAGGCAATATTGTCTGAGACTTGATCAAGTAGTTTTTTAGCAGCTTCAGTATCTTGTGCATTGAGCTGAAGTGTAAAACAAAAAATTAAAAAAAGAGGAATAAAAGATATTCGCATAGAAATTTTATTTTTTATAAGCATTATGCTTCTTCGTTGTTTAACAAACGGTCTAAAGCAGTAAAGTCTGATACTAAAACCTGACGGGCTTTACTTCCTTCAAAAGGGCCAACTACCCCAGCCGCTTCCATTTGATCTATAATCCTTCCTGCTCTGTTGTAACCCAGCTTTAATTTACGTTGCAATAAAGATGCCGAACCTTGCTGGGCTGTAACAATCACTTCAGCTGCTTCTCTAAACAATGCATCTCTCTCGCTGGCATCTATATCTAAATTACTGGTACTTTCTTCTCCAACATATTCAGGAAGTAGATGGGCGTCTGCATAACCCTTTTGTCCTCCTACATATGCAGCTATCTTTTCAACTTCAGGTGTATCTACAAAAGCACATTGTATACGGGTCAATTCATTACCTTGAGTATAGAGCATATCTCCCCTTCCAATGAGTTGGTCAGCACCACCACTGTCTAAAATTGTTCTAGAATCGATTTTTGAAGTTACCCTAAATGCAATTCGAGCTGGGAAGTTGGCTTTTATGATTCCAGTGATTACGTTAACCGAAGGGCGCTGAGTTGCAATAATAAGGTGAATACCAATTGCACGAGCAAGCTGAGCTAAACGTGCGATGGGCGTTTCAACTTCTTTGCCTGCAGTCATAATCAAATCTGCAAATTCGTCAACAACCAAAACGATGTAGGGTAAATAATTATGCCCATCATTGGGATTGAGTTTGTGCTCTCTAAATTTTTTATTGTATTCCTTTAAATTACGACACATTGCATTTTTGAGCAATTCATAACGATTATCCATCTCTATACAAAGGGAGTTAAGCGTATTGATGACTTTGGTATTGTCTGTGATGATTGCCTCTTCTGTATCGGGAAGTTTGGCTAGAAAGTGGCGCTCAATTTTGTTGTAAATATTGAGTTCAACTTTTTTAGGGTCTACCAAAACAAACTTGACTTCAGCTGGGTGTTTTTTATAAAGTAGAGATGAAAGGACAGCGTTTAGTCCCACGGATTTACCTTGACCGGTAGCCCCAGCCATCAATAAGTGAGGCATTTTTGCTAAATCTACTACAAAAGTTTCATTGCTAATTGTTTTTCCCAGGGCTATAGGTAGCTCCATTTCTGCATTTTGAAATTTGGAGGCGCTAATTACAGAACGCATCGAGACGATACTGGGTTTTTGATTAGGGACTTCGATTCCGATAGTACCCTTTCCTGGGATTGGAGCAATGATTCGTATGCCAAGCGCTGAAAGCGAAAGTGCAATATCATCTTCTAAATTTTTAATTTTAGAAATTCGTATTCCAGCTTCAGGAACTATTTCATATAAAGTTACTGTAGGACCAATGGTAGCTTTAATATTTGCAATCCCAATTTTATAATTATTAAGTGTCTCAACGATCTTATTTTTGTTTGCTTCTAACTCTTCCTGATTGATGGTGATACCACTGTCTCCATAATCCTTTAGAAGCTCTAAACTTGGTCTTTTAAAATTACTGAGCTCTAGTGTGGGGTCAAAGAAACCTTGTTTTTCAACTAGTTTTTTTGAAAGTTGTTCTTCAACACTTTCTTCAACCGGAGCTTCAATTTCCATTGCAATTGGTTCAGATCCTATAATCGTAGGTTCTTCCTCTGTGTTGTCAAGTATCTCAAGAGGTTTATCTTCGAAAGCCTCTTCTTCTTTATTTGAGCTTTCAGAATCCTCCTCAGTAAGGTCAACATTCAATCCAACTTCTGAAAGGTTTTCTTCTATGGAATTTTCCTGTTTATCATTTAGATCCTTAAACCATGAGACCATTTTTTCTGGAGTCCAACCCAGTTCAACCACAATAAAACAAAGGAATAAAAACATCAAAACCCCCAACAATCCTAGTCGACCTATATAAATTACTGAGAAGGAGTGAATTTCATATCCTATTATTCCAGATAAAATTGGGAATTCGTTCCAAAAATATCCAAATGCCATACAGGTCCACAACATGTGCGCAACACCCCATGCCCATATACTTATCAATTTTTTTGTACTCCTATCAAAAAATAATTTGTATCCGCTAAGACCGATAAGGTAGGGTAAAATGAATGCTCCCAACCCAACTCCATTATAGATGAAAAAATGACTGATTAAGGCTCCGAGTTTATTGAGTATGTTTTGTGCGACAACCGTTCTGTCTGTAAGCGAATTTAATGTGCTATAATCAGCTTTCCAGCTGAATAGGTAAGAAGTAAAAGCAATGGTTAGGAGTAATGCCAAAAGCAGCAGAGCTCCGCCAAAGAGTACTTGTCTTTGACGTTTTAGCTTAGGATCGGACTGCCTGGGTTGCTTTTTTTTAGCCATCAAGATTATTTCTAAAACAAAAATACAAATTCAATTCCAAAGGGATCAATATTGCTGCTGAGGTTTAGATATAATTTTCCACTTAAAATCTTAAAACCCCTAAATCACTAAATAGAATTTAAAAAGGAGGATCTCAAAAATACGATTTAGCACAGTTATAGAAACAACTCAATCAAAAGAAGATTTAGGTTTTAGGGAGTTAAAGAGTGCATTGGATTTTGAAACCCTATTTAAAGTTCAAAAGATTTGGAAAGAAAAACTTAGTAGATTCTATGAGTCAGGATTATATTTTTCTATCAATTTGATTAATTGGTATTTAAGTGAGGAAGCGTCAGCAGGTGGATTTTCGATAGTTATAATTTTTACGTCCAAATCATAAATAAACCCTTCTTCATAATCAAAACCTTGAATGGTTTGGTAAAAATATTCCCAGTCCTCAGTGCCTATTTTGACATCTTCTTGAACTAACATGCATCGCATTGGGATTATTCCTTGACAATTAACAGTGTAACTGTTTACCCGGATAAGCGTGCCTAGAAGTGTGTATGATTCATTTTCTTTGAAATCAGATTTTGAACAACCTAAGAGGCCAACTGAAATCAGGATAATTGATAAACTAAATATATTTTTCATTTAATTTATTCAATCTTGAGTATAAATAGTTGGGTTGAAAAAAGCTAAAAAAGGAGGAGCTTGATGAAATAACAAAATGAAATGCCTCATAGATCTGTATATTATAATTCAATTTATTTTCCAGCTAAGTAAATCCCGATAAAAATCAGTAAACCTTTAACTCAGATTTTCCAAAGTGTAATGGTTTAATGCGCTATTAAGATGAATACAAGGATGGGGTTTATTAACACCAGCTTTTAAAACATACCCCCCTCATTAATAGAGGGGGTGTTTTTTTATTTCATGAAAGTCCTACTTAAGATCATAACGATCTGCATTCATAACCTTGTTCCAAGCTTTTATAAAATCATTAACAAATTTATCGTTGTTGTCATCTTGTGCATAAACTTCTGCAACAGCTCTCAACTCAGAGTTAGAACCTATTACTAGATCTGTTCTTGACGCCGTTCTTATTTCCTTATTAGTTTTCCTGTCTCTAGCGACATAGCTATTATATCCAGTTGTATTCCACTTTACATCCATAGAAAGAAGAGTTTTGAACCAACTGTTATCAAGAGCTCCATTTGTCCATACACCATCACCACTGTCAGAAATACCTATTGCTCGCATACCGCCAACAAGGAGTGTCATTTCCACAGGATTTAAACCTAATAATTGCGCTTTGTCTAACATGATTTCTTCAGGGCTTACAGCAAACTCTTTTTCTGAATAATTTCTAAAACCACAGGCTCTAGGCTTGAGAAGGTTAAATGAGTCAATGTCTGTATCCTGCTGAGTGGCATCTCCACGACCAGTAGTAACTGCCACTTGTTGTCCACCAGCTTTTTCTATTCCAACTGCTCCTCCTATCACAATCACGTCAGCAATACTGACGCCATGAGATGATGCGATTTGATCATAAACCGCCAATATTTTAGAAAGTTCTTCTGGTTTGTTTACTTCCCAATCTTTTTGAGGAAGTAGTCGAATACGTGCACCATTAGCTCCACCGCGATTGTCGGAACCTCTGAAAGTACTTGCGCTTGCCCAGGCTGTATTGACCATTTCTTGGACACTCAATCCTGAGTCAGCTATTGCATCTCGAACTGCTTTTTCTTCAGAGCTGGTAAGCATTTTTCCTATTGGAGTTGGATCTTGCCAGATATAACTTACATCCTTATAATCTCCAGCGATATAGTTTGTCTTTGGTCCCATATCTCTGTGAAGTAACTTAAACCATGCTTTGGCAAAAGTTTCACCAAATTCGTTTGGATTAGCTAAAAATCGTTGACAGATTTCATTATAGATTGGATCAACCTTCATCGCCATATCAGCGGTAGTCATCATTGGCAAAACTTTTTCATCACTCCCGTCTACTTGAGGGACCATATCTTCCTCTTGACAGTCCATGGGGTGCCATTGCCAAGCGCCAGCTGGACTCTTTTTAAGTTCCCATTCGTATTTGAATAAAAGTTCTAAATAACCCATATCCCATTGGGTAGGGTTGGTAGTCCATGGTCCTTCAATTCCACTGGTGATAGCATCGACTCCTACTCCAGATGCGTTTTTATTGTTCCAGCCTAGTCCCATCATTTCAACGGGAGCGCCTTCAGGCTCAGCTTCAACTAGTCCTGCATCTCCGGCTCCGTGAGCTTTACCAAAAGTATGCCCTCCTGCAGTCAGTGCAGCAGTTTCAGCATCATTCATTGCCATTCTTTTGAATGTTTCGCGAATATCTTGTGCAGAAAGTGCTGGATCTGGATTGCTGTTGGGTCCTTCAGGATTCACATAGATTAATCCCATCTGAACAGCTGCAAGAGGATTTTCTAAAGATTGACGAGTATCACCATAGCGGTTATCGCCGAGCCATTCATCTTCTGCTCCCCAATAAATATCTTTTTCGGGGTGCCAAATATCTTCACGGCCCAATACTGTTCCGTGATTTGGTCCTCCCATATCTTCAATGGCAACATTTCCGACTATTACAAGTAAATCTGCCCAAGACAATTTATTCCCATATTTTTCTTTTATGGGCCACAAAAGACGACGAGCCTTATCTAGGTTGCCGTTATCAGGCCAAGAGTTTAAAGGGGCAAATCGCTGAGCACCTGTAGCAGCTCCACCACGACCATCGCCAGTTCTATATGTCCCAGCAGCATGCCAAGTCATCCGAATAAAAAATGGACCGTAGTGACCCCAATCTGCAGGCCACCAATCTTTCGAATCTTTCAGCATGGTTTTGAGATCATCTTTTACTGCCTCTAGATCTAAACTTTTTACATTCTCTCTGTAGTTGACTTCTGGCATCGGGTTGCTCTTGGAGTCATGTTGTCGAAGGATATCAATGTTCAATTGATTCGGCCACCAATTATTGTTCTCAGTTCCTATATTGGGCTTGGTCGTTGAACCGTGAAATGGGCATTTACTCTCACTCATAATTTTATTTTTAATTTTCACTAAATTAAAAAATGTACCTGAAATAGCGATATTTTTTAATTTCTAAAAATTGATGATTTAATAAATTTTTCTTATAAACTATGTTTCAGATCTGGCAGCTATTTTGATTTTAAATGCGGCATATAATAAGGTAACAAAAGGACTAAGCCAATTAAAGATAGCATAGAAAAAATACTCACCTACACCAACACCCAATACCCCGGACTGATATGCACCACAAGTATTCCAAGGAATCAATACTGAGGTTACGGTGCCTGAATCTTCTAGTGTTCGACTTAAATTTTCAGGAGCCAATTCCCTCTCTTTATAGGCTTTTGCAAACATTTTACCGGGAATGACAATCGACAGATATTGATCTGAAGCTGTGAGGTTGATAGCTAAACAGGAAGCAACGGTACTTGCGAATAATTGAAATGTGGTTTGCGCCCAGCTTAATAAGGCGTTACTAATTCGAGCAAGTGCTCCAATAGCATCCATGATTCCACCAAATACCATGGCACACATGATAAGCCATATTGTTCCAAGCATTCCTTCCATACCTCCAGAACTAAACAGATCATTTAGTAAGGGATTGGTTGTTTTGATTTCTGTGGCTACTGTTATGGCATCCATTATTCCTCTGTAGGCAACATTAAAACTAAAACTACTTGCCCCAGCAACTTCTATTAAAATAGTTTTTTGAAAAATAAGAGCAAAAAGTCCTCCTAGTAATGTTCCAACAAGAAGTGCGATCAAAGGGGGTGCTTTGCGAACAATTAGAAGTACAACAACAGCAGGTACAATAAATAACCCTAAATGAATGTTAAATTTATCACGTATAGCAAGCATAAGTGACTCAACGTCTGCTGTACCTGCGGTAGTTTGAGTAAAGCTGATGATAAGAAATACAATGAGAGTAACAATAATACTTGGAACTGTAGTGAGTGTCATGTACCGAATATGGGTAAAAAGCTCTCCACCAGCCATAGCAGGTGCTAGATTTGTTGTATCAGAAAGTGGTGATAATTTGTCTCCAAAATAGGCGCCAGAGATAACAGCACCTGCGACCATTCCTACCGGAATCCCAAGTACTTTACCAATTCCAATCAGAGCAATACCCACGGTAGCAGAAGTAGTCCAGCTGCTTCCTGTGGCTAACGAAATTATAGCGCAAATCAGGATACAAGCCGGTAAAAAAATACTGGGATGAAGAATCTGTAAACCATAATAAATCATTGCAGGAATGATCCCGCTAATCAGCCAAGTACCAGCCAAAGCTCCCACAAAAAGAAGGATCAAAAGTGCTCCAGTAACTGATTGCAAGTTTTCAGCAACCTTTTTTAGCATGGAGTTATAACTTATATTCTTTTGAAATCCCACAATAGCTGCTACAGCACCTCCTAGTAGTAAGATGAATTGATTTGAACCACTCAAGGCGTCGTCACCGTAGACGATAACATTGTAGGACAATAGAATAACTAAGATTAGTATCGGAAATAGAGCACGCCCTAAAGAGAGTTGGTTGCTTTTCAAAGCTATTTGTTTTGATGTTTTACAAGTTTAATCAATTTAATTGAGATCTGTGCTGATCGTGAGCACAAAGCGTTTGAACTATTTTCTACAAAGTAACAATAAGCATGAACCCACATCTATGGGGAAAGCATAAAAATCAGTATGATATTTTAATTTTTCTACAAGAAAAAGAACTTTTTCTTGGTGGTAACCAGGCCAATGTGCTTGATAATTTAAATCGTCAATTAAATAAAAACCATTTGGTTTTACCATTTGTAGAACATATTCCAAATCAGAGAATTTTCCTGCCCAAGTATCAGCAAAAATCAAATCAAATCGTTGTTCCAAATTAATTTCAATCCATGAATAGGCATCTTCATTTATCAATTTAATTCTGGAATCATCTTCGAAAAATGAGCGAGCGATATTTAATAACTTTTCATCTTTTTCTACTGAAATTAAACACCCTTCTGGATGAAGACCTTCAACTAACCAAGATAAGCCCATTCCAGTTCCAGTTCCCAATTCAAGTACTTTTGCAAAAGGTTTGGAAGAAACTAAAAGGCGGAGTAATACACCTACCTCATCCTCTGAAATTTGACCAAACTTTAGATCTCTGGACTGCTTTTGAATGGCTTCGTAATGCTTAGGTAATGAAGAGTGGGTCATTTCAAGGTAAATTTAGGATTTACATAAAATTAGAAAAAAAAATTAAAACCGTTCTTCAAGATGCTAAAGAGCAAAGAAACATTTGTATTTTTGACTCCATAAAATATTAGTGATTATGAAAAAATATGATGTTGCAGTAATCGGTTCAGGGCCTGGAGGATATGTAGCTGCAATCCGTTGTGCTCAATTGGGGATGAAAACAGCCCTTGTTGAAAAGTATAACACCTTAGGAGGAACCTGTCTAAATGTAGGATGTATTCCTTCTAAATCTTTATTGGATTCTTCTCACCATTACGAGTCTGCACAAAAACATTTTTCTGATCACGGAATTGAATTTCAAGGCGAACTCAAAATCAATTTTAAACAAATGATTGACCGAAAGGCAGCCGTAGTGGAACAAACGACTAAGGGGGTCGATTACTTGATGAATAAAAATAAGATTGATGTTTTGCACGGTTTGGGTAGCTTTAAAGATGCAACACATATTCTGGTTGAAGGGGAGCATTCTCAGACTATTGAAGCCAAGAATACCATTATAGCTACTGGTTCAAAACCAGCTACTTTACCCTTTATTGAATTGGATAAAGAACGTGTCATTACCTCTACAGAGGCTTTAAAGTTCAAAGAAATCCCTAAACATTTAATTGTGATTGGGGGAGGAGTAATAGGTTTGGAACTTGGACAAGTATACCGACGATTGGGTGCTGAAGTTAGTGTACTTGAATATGCTGACCGTATCACACCAGTTATGGACGCAGGCTTATCAAGAGAATTGATGAAAGTAATGAAAAAACAAGGGGTCAAATTCTACCTATCGCATGGAGTAACTAAGGTAGAGCGAAAAGCTGAAGTTGTTCATGTTACTGCTACTGATAAAAAAGGAGTTGAAGTTAATTTTAAGGGAGATTATTGCTTAGTCTCAGTGGGTAGGAAGCCTTATACTGAAGGGCTTAATACTCAAGCTGCTGGAGTTCAAATTAATGAGAGAGGACAAATTGCAGTAAACAATCACCTACAAACAACAACATCAAATATTTATGCAATTGGAGACGTTGTCCAAGGGGCTATGTTAGCTCATAAAGCAGAAGAGGAAGGTGTGGTAGTTGCTGAATTTTTAGAAGGTCAAAAACCTCATATAGATTATAATCTCATCCCCAATGTGATTTACACTTGGCCTGAAGTTGCAGCTGTTGGTAAGACAGAAGAGGAGCTGAAAAAACAAGGTGTTGCATATAAAACAGGACAATTTCCGATGCGAGCGCTAGGTCGTGCAAGGGCAAGTATGGATATCGATGGATTTGTAAAAATTCTAGCAGATGCTAAAACCGATGAGATTTTAGGAGTTCATATGATCGGTGCTCGTGCTGCAGATTTAATTGCAGAGGCAGTTACTGCCATGGAGTTTAGAGCCTCAGCTGAAGACATAGCTCGGATGAGTCATTCACATCCAACTTATGCAGAAGCTGTTAAGGAAGCCGCTCTTGCAGCTACAGAAGATCGTTCTATTCATACTTAAACCTGTTTTATTCGGTTACTACTCTATTTTAGCTCAACTTGTTTTTCGCAAAATCAACAGTTTGAGAAACTTTTCTGGATCATCGTTATAGTTTTATTTTTAATTTTATAATTTGAAAACTTAAAACGATAAAAAGGATAAATCATGAAAAGAAGATCTTTCATAAAAAAATCAGCAGTAGCCTCTTCAGTATTTAGCATAGTTCCAAGTCATGTCTTGGGTTTTTCTGGTACCGCCGCTAATGATAAAATTCAACTCGGTTTTATTGGTGTGGGGAGACAAGGAAGGGGCCTGATGACTAATTTTGTCAACTACGATGCTGCAGCAGTTGTAGCAGTCAGTGATGTGGATGCAAAAAAAATGTCATTTTTTTCTGAAACTTTTCAAAAACAGTTAATAAAAAAGAATAAAACTTCTCAGCAACTACACGAAATAGAATCTTATCGAGAATTACTGACAAGGAAAGACATTGATGCGGTAGTGATTGCATCTCCAGATCACTGGCACGCTCAAATGGCTGTTGACGCTGCTAAAGCAGGTAAAGATATTTATTGTGAAAAACCGTTGTCAAGTTCTGTAGCTGAAGGTCGAGCAATGGTTGACGCTTCACGAAAGTATCAACGGGTTTTTCAAACCGGAAGCATGCAACGTTCTTGGGATGGTTTTCGACATGGAGTAGAGTTGATTCGCAATGGGTATATTGGTGAAGTAAAAGAAATCAATGTTGCAATTGGCCCCCCCTATAAGGCCTGTGATTTACCTTCTCAAAAGACTCCTGAAAATATAGATTGGGATGAGTGGATTGGACCCGCACCTTATCGAGGTTATCACATGGATCTTGCTTGTCCGTTAGAAGACAAACGTTGGGGGATGTGGAGAGATTACAAGCCTTTTGGTGGGGGAATGATCACCGACTGGGGTGCTCATATGTTTGATATTGTTCAATGGGCATTAGATCAAGACCACAGTGGCCCTGTTCAATTTAACCCTCCATCCACACCAGCAGTTAGTGGATTGACCTTTACTTACGGAAATGGAATTAAGGTAACTCATGCCAAATGGGGGAAGGGAAATAACGAAATTCAATTTATTGGTTCTGAAGGACGTTTGGAAGTAAGTCGTGGATATTTGAGGACTTATCCTAATAAGGCTTTGGCTGAAACACCTCTTAAAGATACTGACACGAATCGTGTATATAAAAGTGAAAATCATCATCAAGATTGGCTGAGTGCAATTCGCAATAGAACGAGGCCAATTTGTGATGTAGAAATTGGACATCGTACGGCATCGGTATGTAATATTGCTAATATTGCCTATGCATTGCAACGACCTTTAGAATGGAATCCGGTTAGGGAACAATTTGTAAATGATCCAGGAGCAAATTTAATGCTAGATCGAGCCTATAGAGCTCCGTGGAATTATCGTGACTTTTAATCCGTTAGTGTTTTCATTTTTTTTCGAATCGCTTCCAGTTGAAGATTACCAATACTTCCTTGATGATTGTGATCTAATTCCCGCTTGGGGATATAAGATCCAGCAGCAATATCTCTTCCCATTTTTTGATATGCTTCGCGAAAAGGCATTCCTCCTTTTACCCATTCGTTGAGGGTGTCTACACTAAAAAGGTAATCATACTTAGTATCTTCAGTAATGTTTTTTCTAACATCAATTTTAGACAGACTAAAGTGCATCATTTCCAAACAGGCTTTGATTTCTTGAAAAGCCTCAATAAGTGGTCCTTTGGCTAATTGCATTTCTCTATGATATCCACTGGGTAAATTTGAGGTTAGTAGGGCTAGTTGTTGGGGCAGACCTTGTAAGAGGTTACATTTTCCTCGAATCAGTTCAAAAACATCTGGATTTTTTTTGTGAGGCATGATGCTTGATCCTGTGGTCAATTCCTCAGGAAAATGAATAAAGTCAAAATCTTGTCCCATATAAAGACAAATGTCCATAGCTAATTTGGCAAGGGTACTACCAAGCATACCAATTGCGGTTGCAGTTACTTTCTCAATTTTCCCTCTACCCATTTGAGCTGCGACAACATTATATTTCAAGGTGTCAAACTCTAAATCTTGAGTTGTCATTTCCCTGTCAATAGGAAAGGAACTTCCAAACCCTGCAGCACTCCCCAAAGGGTTTTGATTTGCTAATTGGTGTGCTGCGTTAAGAAATACAACATCATCAATAAGACTTTCAGCATATGCAGAAAACCAAAGTCCAAAAGAAGATGGCATTGCAACCTGCATGTGAGTATAGCCTGGGAGTAAATCATTTTGGTGGCGTTCGGCAAGATCCAGAAGTAAATGGAATAATTTAATTAGCTCTTTTTTTACTTGAGTCAATTCTGATTTTACATATAATTGGAGCGCAACTAAAACCTGATCATTCCTAGAACGTGCTGTATGAATTTTTTTACCTAAGTCACCCAGTTTTTCTGTCAGTAGAAACTCAATTTTAGAATGCATATCCTCAAATTCTTTTTCAATAATGAAATCTCCTTGTTCAGCAGTTTTTTGGATAGTATCGAGGGCTTTACACAAGTTCTCAACTTCTTCTTTCTCGAGTAAGCCTATCTTTCCAAGCATTTTAGCATGTGCTTTAGAGGCTATACAATCATAAGGCGCTAAAATCAAATCATAATTACGGTCATTGCCCACAGTAAAATGATCAATCTTTTCATTTGTCGAAGTTTCTTTTTGCCAAAGTTTCATGAGTTTATAAAATTTGCTTTAATAAGTTGATATAAAAATCTATGCCTTCTTCTATTTCTCGAACATAGATAAATTCATTTGCTGAATGTGAACGAGTTGAATCTCCAGGACCCATTTTTAATGATGGACAATTTAGACCAGCCTGATCTGAAAGGGTAGGAGAACCATAAGTAGTTTTGCCAAGTTTTTTTCCAGCCACAACAATTGGATGCTCGGCATCAATTGAGGAGCTTCTTAAGCGTAAAGATCGAGCATTTACTTCACAGTCCAAACCCGTTGTTATAATCTGTTTAATTTCCTCATTGGTATAGCATTCATTTACCCTAACATCGAGCACCAAATTTACCTCTGAGGGAACTACGTTATGCTGACTTCCTGCATTTATTTGAGTCAAAGTAACCTTCACAGGACCTAATAACGGTGATACCTTTTTGAACTTGAGAGCTTCAATGGCACGGATTAGCTTGGGTAATTTCATTAAAGGATTGTTGTCGTTCGGATGTGCCGCATGACTAGCTGTACCTTTAATGCTTAAGTCAAAAACAATTAATCCTTTTTCAGCAATTGCTATCTCCATCAATGTAGGTTCCCCAACTAGAGCAATATCAATTTGAGGAAGATGAGGTAGAAGGTAGTGTAAGCTTTTTTTACCAGCATTTTCTTCTTCAGCAGAGGCAACTATCAAAAGATTATAGGCTAGGTTTTCTTGAGCGTAAAAATGTGTAAAAGTTGCAATTAAAGAGACTAATGCACCTCCGGCATCATTACTTCCTAAACCAAATAATTTTCCATCTTCAATATCAGGACTGAAAGGATCACGAGTATACCCCTGATTGGGTTTTACTGTATCGTGATGAGAATTCAATAGAATTGTAGGCTTTTTTGAATCAAAATATTTATTGGTTGCCCAAATGTTATGATCCTTTTTTTGGAAAGGAATGTTATAAGTGGTAAACCATTTTTCCAGCCGAGCAGCAGTTTGATCTTCAGCACCTGAAAAAGATTGCTTACGAATTAAATCTTGTAAAAGCGAGATGGCATTTTGAGTGAGCATTAATTTGTTATTTGGGTATAAGTTCCTGATTCAGTAATCATTTTTGGGTTTCCAATTCTTACATATTTCACTCCTTTTTTTAGGGCAGTGAAACAATTTTGAAGTTTGGGGAGCATTCCCGTATGAAGTAACCCCTTAGTCTTTAGATTTTTATAATCTGATTCATTAAGTGAAGGGATAATAGAATTGTCGTTGTTGAGGTCTTTGAGTACACCATTTTTTTCAAAGCAATAAAGAAGATGAACTTCGTAATGATTAGATAGTGAGGCTGCTACTGTTGCAGCAATAGTGTCTGCATTAGTGTTTAGTAATTGTCCATTTCCATCATGAGACAACGCACAACACACTGGACTTATTCCTTCTTTTAGCAGCAAATCGAAGAAGGAGTTATTGACCGTTTTTAAATCTCCAACAAATCCAAAATCAATAGGTTTAACTGGTCTTTTTTCGGCTAAAATACTATTGCCATCCGCTCCACTAAGACCCAGACTTTGACAACCTAAAGCTTGCAGTTGGGCGACTATAGTTTTGTTAAGTTTTCCTGCATATAGCATAGTGATGAGATTAAGATTTTGAGCATCTGTAACTCTTCTTCCTTCAATAAGTTTGACTTTTACTCCAAGTTTTTTAGCCATTTGTGTGGCTTCCTTGCCACCTCCATGAACTAAAATTTTAGGTCCTTCTAGTGCAGCAAAATCTTTTAAAAAATCCAAAAGTGCAACTCGATTTTCGATCACATTTCCACCAATTTTGACGACTAGTAATTTATCCATTTTTCAAAAGTTGTTTTAAAACCCATTGAGCTGCGTAGGTTCTGTTGTTTGCTTGTTCAATAACAAGTGAATTGTGATGATCCAACACATGATCATCTGCAACTATGTTTCTTCTAATAGGTAAGCAGTGCATGAATTTTGCTTCGTTAGTCAACTTCATTTTTTCTGCGGTTACCATCCATTCCTCGTCAAACTTTAAAATTTTACCGTAGTCATTATAAGAGCACCAGTTTTTTGCATATACAAAATCAGCCCCTTTGAAAGCTTCGTGCTGATCGTACATAAGGGTTGTATTTCCTGTAATAGCTGGATTCAGTTCATACCCTTTGGGTTGAGCGATTACAAAATCTGCGTCAAGATTTTGTGCCATTTTTGTAAATGAATTTCCTACTGCATGCGGTAGTGCTTTTGGATGGGGTGCCCAAGTCAATACAATTTTAGGTCGTTTGGTTAGCCCCTGTTCTTTAATGGTAACGGCATCAGCTAAAGCTTGTAAAGGATGCGCAGTAGCACTTTCCATATTGATCACGGGTATACTAGCGTAACGCACAAAATTGTTTAACACCTGTTCTTCCTCGTCTTTTTGTTGATCACTCAAAGAGGCAAAAGCACGTATAGCGATAAGATCACAATATTGGGAGACAACCGCAGCTGCTTCTTTGATGTGTTCTGAACGTAATCCACTCATTTTAGTTCCGTCTTCAAATTCAAGTGCCCAGGCTTCATTTGAAAAATTCATCACCATGGTTTTTAGCCCCAAGTGTTGTGCTGCTTTTTGAGTACTCAAGCGTGTTCTTAAACTGGGGTTAAAAAACAACATTCCTAGGGTTTTGTGTTGTCCTAAATGTTCGTCAGCATAGGCTTCTTTCTTTAGGGCAATGACCTCGTTAATCGCTGTTTGTAAATTGGGAATAGCATCTAAATTTAGATAGTGTTTCATCGTTTAAAATTAATTTCTTTTAAGTTCAGTTTTTAACGCTTGAAATAAATGATCGAAATGTATTTGCTTTACAATCAGAGGGGGCAGGATCCGGATTAATTTTTTGTTACTGCTTCCTCCGGTAAAGATTTGATGGTCGTAGATTAATGATTTTCGAAGCCCTCCAACGTTAAAATCAAATTCAAGACCTAGCATCAATCCGCGACCTTTTACTTTTTTAATTTCTGGAATCTCAGCAGCTTTTTCTCTAAAATAAGCCTCCATTTCTTTTGCTTTTTCTTGTAAGTTCTCCTTTTTAAGAAGATCTAACACAGCTAAGGAAGCAGCACATGCCAAATGATTTCCACCAAATGTGGTTCCCAACATCCCAAATTTAGCTTTTATTTCAGGATGAATTAAAATCCCACCGATAGGGAAACCATTCCCCATTCCTTTTGCCATAGTAATAATGTGAGGGGTAATTGGGTACTTCTGGAAGGCAAAAAATGTCCCTGTTCGACCAAAGCCGGATTGGACTTCATCTGCGATAAGAGCAGTACCGTATTTTTTACACAAAGAATCCATTGCAATTACAAAGGAATCGTTCGGTTGGTCTAGGCCTCCTACCCCTTGGATGGATTCAAAAATTACAGCACAATACGCTTTTGTAGCCAGTTCTTTTTCTAATGCTTCAGCATCGTTAAAAGGGAGAAAAGTTACATCATGCTGGCTGTTAAGTGGTGCATTGATGGTAGAATTATCTGTTACGGCTACAGCAGCTGAAGTTCTACCATGGAAAGCTCCTTTAAAGGCAATGACTTTTTTTCGTCCTGTATGAAAAGAACTTAATTTCAATGCATTTTCAATGGCCTCAGCTCCAGTACTACATAAAAATAATTTAAAATCATGTAGACAAGAATGTTCACCTATGCTAGAGGCTAATTGTTCCTGTAGAGGGTTCTGAACGGCATTGGAATAAAATGCAATTCTCCTTAACTGACGACTTATTTTTCGAATAAAATGTGGGTGAGAATGTCCAACACTAATCACAGCATGACCACCGTATAAGTCTAAATATTTCTTTCCTTTTTCGTCATACACAAAAACACCATTAGCTTTCACAGGAGTCACTTCGTACAAGGGATAAACATCGAATAGTTTCATTTACTGTTTCGCAATTTCGTTGATTTTATTGAAAGATGCATTTAGGCCTTTTATAAGTGAAGAACTTAAGCCTTGATGTTCCATTTCGTTTAGACCCGTAATAGTACACCCTCTGGGTGTAGTAACTCGGTCAATTTCTTCTTCTGGATGCGTTCCAGCTTCTATCAGTAGACTGGCTGCTCCCATTGCTGTGTGCATCGACATTTTTAGTGCGACGTCTGCATCAAATCCCATTTGAACACCTCCTTGTGTTGTGGCTCTAATCAATCGCATCCAAAAGGCTACACCGCTAGCACACAAAACAGTTGCAGCTTGCATAAGGCTTTCATCAATAGAAAGACTGGTTCCTAGCCCATTAAAAATAGCTTCTGCTATAGGGAGTTTAGAATTCCCGCAGCCATTAGTGCACAAGCAGGTCATTGATTTTCCTACTGAAATTGCAGTATTGGGCATAGCACGAACAACTGGAAAGTTCTTTCCAATTTGATCTTCTATACGCGAAATGGCAAAACCTGTAATGGTTGAAATAATTACGTGATTTTCATTTAAATGAGGTTTAATGTCGAGTAATATAGAATCGAATTGACTCGGTTGGACAGCAAAGATTAAAATATCAGCGTTTTTAACGGCTTCTATATTGTTTGTAGTTAGAAAAACACTTTTATATTCTTCAAATTCTCTGATAGGGTCCAGGTTTCTTTTGGTAAGGTAAAGATCGGTATAGGTATTGTTAATAATAAGTCCTTTAGCAATGCTAAGACCTAAATTTCCAGTTCCAATTATAGCAATTTTCATAGGTAAAGTTTTTTAAAAAAATGTGGCTTTGAGTTCTAACCCTAAAGTTTCTTCCCAACCCATCATTAGATTGGTATTTTGTATCGCTTGACCTGAGGCTCCTTTGACTAAATTATCAATACAACTAGTTAGCAGTAAAGTGTTATCGTGTAAATGAAGGTGAATAAAACAATTGTTGGTGTTTACTACTGACTTTAAGCTAATTGGGTCATTTGAAATATGAGTAAAAGGAGCTTGAGCATAAAAATCTTGGTATAAAGAAACTGCTTCCTCTAGAGTGCCTTCAAACGATGTATATGCTGTGGCAAATATACCTCTTGCAAAAGCCCCTCTCTGAGGCATAAATAAAAGTTTGGCTGGAGCTTCTAATTGATTTAGCGTTCTATGAATTTCTCCTAAATGTTGGTGCTTAAAAGGTTTGTACCAAGAAAGATTATTGGTTCTCCAACTAAAGTGGGAAGTTGAACTCAAACTCACGCCTGCTCCAGTACTTCCAGTGGTAGCATTAATGTGAATGGGATCATTGTAGTGTTTGTTTTTTGCTAAAGGTAAAAGGGCGAGCTGAATTGCAGTTGCAAAACAACCAGGGTTGGCTAATGCTGTAGCTTTTTCGATCTGATCTTTTTGAAGTTCAGGCAATCCATAAATAAAAGTTTTATCCTGGAATACGCAGTCCTCCTCTAATCGAAAATCATTTCCTAAATCGACAATTAAAGTTTTTTCAGAAAAAGTATTTAAACGTAAAAAATCTTTTGATTTTCCATGACCTAAACAAAGATATAAGACATCAACTTCTGGATTTACAGTGTTGGTAAACGATAATTCCATGCTCCCTAATAAATCTGGATGTGCAGTGGTAATTGATTTCCCGGCTCGTGTTGTACTATACGCAAAGTCAAGTTCTAGTGCAGGATGTTGAAGAATTAACCGGATGAGTTCACCACCTGTATAGCCTGACCCTCCAATGACACCAACTTTTTTCATTGATCAGTATTTAAATGTTGATAGATTTTTGTGGCATTGGATGTTAATTTAATAAAACCTTTAGCATCTGTAGCTGTCCAGCCCTTGTTTATCTCTCCATAACTACCAAACTCTGCTTGCATTAAATCAAATGGAGATTCAATTCCTAGTAGTTCAAACCGATAAGGATGCAGGGTTACAAAAACACTTCCTGTTACCCGTTCTTGACTACTTTCCATAAAGGCTTCAATATCTCTAAGGGCAGGATCTAGATAGTGTCCCTCGTGCAATTGCATACCATAAAAATTTGCCAACTGTTCTTTTTGATATTGTTGCCATTTACTCAATGTGTGCTTTTCGAGTAAATGGTGTGCTTTTATTAAAATTAAGGGTGCAGCGGCTTCAAAACCTACACGCCCTTTGATTCCGATGATGGTATCTCCAACATGAATGTCTCTTCCAATCGCATATTTTTGAGCGAGTTCTTGTAGTTGTTGAATAAGACTTACTGCATCTGATTTATTTTCATTGAGCCCCACCAGTTCCCCTTTTTCAAACTGCAGTTTTACACGTAACGGTTCATTTTCTTTTAGTGGATTTGGATATGCAGAATCGGGTAGGGGTAAATGTGATGTTAAGGTTTCCGCACCTCCTACACTAGTTCCCCATAAACCCTGATTAATTGAATATTGAGCTTTTTCCCAAGGGATGTCTATCCCTTGCGTTTTAAGATATTCGATTTCATCTTCTCTAGACAACTCGTTGTCTCGAATCAGCGTGACTATTTTTATTTTTGGAGCCATTACTTGAAAAATCAAATCAAATCGGACTTGGTCATTTCCTGCTCCTGTACTTCCATGGGCTATGTATTTGGCACCCACTTTTTTTGCATAACGAACAATTTCTATAGCTTGTATGATTCGTTCTGCACTTACTGAAAGTGGATAGGTATTGTTTTTTAGTACATTACCAAAGAGTAAGTATTTAACAATCTTTTTATAGAATGTCTTTATGGCATTAATATTTTGGTATGTAAAAGCACCCATCTGATAAGCTTTAGCTTCTATGGTGTCAATTTCTTTTTCTGAAAAGCCTCCTGTATTGACACTTACTGCGTGTACTTCATAGTTGTCTAGAGAGAGTTTTTTTAATGAATAGGAAGTATCTAGCCCGCCACTGTAGGCAAGAACTAAGGTCTCTTTTTTCATGAGTTTTTCTTTTTGATTAAAAGCGTTTCTTTGATTTTCTTTAAACGATCAAACACTTTGTTGTCTATTTTTTTTGTTTTGATTTCTTCTTTAGGGTCATAAAGCATCCCAGTGCATAGACACATTTTTTGTTCTGTTCGTGTCAGCACGTCAAAGTTTTTACAAGTTTGACATCCTTTCCAAAATTCAGGATCATCGGTCAATTCCGAAAAATGAACAGGTTTGTATCCCAATTGATAATTGATTTTCATTACCGCCATTCCTGTTGTAATTCCAAAAACTTTAGCCTCAGGATATTTTTTTAAAGAAAGTTCAAAAACTTCTTTCTTAATTCTTTTAGCTAAACCTTGTCCTCTGTATTTAGGCGCAACAATTAATCCAGAATGGGCGACATACTTTCCATGTCCCCATACCTCTATATAACAAAAGCCAGCAAATTCTTCTTGATCTAAAGCAATAACAGCATTGCCATTTCGCATCTTTGCGTGAATGTATTCAGGGGTTCGTCTTGCAATCCCTGTGCCTCGAGATTTTGCAGATTCGTCTATACACCCACTAATTGTTTTGGCGTATGTAATGTGTTCCGCTTTTGCGCGAATGATATTCATTTTAATATTGATTGAAAAAAAATAATTGTTGTTTGATCGTCAAGGAAGAAGGGCGCACCATACTCCATATAAAATTACACCCCAAAGGGGCGACGAGAAAAACGGCGCAACGGGTAGGTTGCGTTCACAAATCGTGTAGTATGATGAAAGTTATCAAACATGATACTACAAATTTCATTTATTTTTTTTAGTTGCGCAAACAATTCAGATTAAAATCTAAGGGTATGACTTCAAGAAGGTAATCATTACATTTGTGGTGTGGAATGTGATACATTTAAAAATACCCTTCAAGATCTATCAAGTCTTGCCCATCAAAAAGTGCTTTTAGCACATAGTGGAGGGGTAGATAGCTGTGTGTTGGCGCAACTTCTCTTAAATGAGAAAATTTCTTTTGTTGTTGCACATTGTAATTATCAGCTTAGAGCTGAAGCTAGTGATGCAGACGAAAAATTTGTAATAGATTGGTGTAAGGCCAATCAAATTTCTTTTTTCACAAAGCGTTTTGATACCGAATTATATAAAAAAAGACACAAACAAAGTACTCAGCTTGCTGCTAGAAATTTACGTTACTATTGGTTTGATGAGCTTAAGCAAGATCATGGATTTACCATACTGCTCACTGCTCATCACTTAAACGATCAATTTGAGACCTTTTTGATGCGAACTACTAGAGGTACTGGAATAAATGGGCTGTTGGGAATTCAAGACACCGATTGGATCCAACGCCCTTTAAAAGAAATTCCTAAAAGTGAACTCCTTGCTTATGCAAATAGAAATCAGATTGAATGGAGAGAAGACCAGTCCAATCAATCCGATGATTATTTACGTAATGAATTTCGTCATCATTTGGTAGAGCCATGGTTAAAAGCTCATCCCGATGCTTTAAAGAATTTCAAAACAACCTTAAACCACTTGACTGAGGCTGATTTATTTATTCAAACGCAATTGAAATCCCTCAAAAAACAATGGTTTCAAGATACATCTTCAGGTACTGAAATAGCAGTTGCAGCTTTGAATCAACTCCCACAAAAAGCTTTTTGTATTCATCATTGGTTCAGTGACAAAGGTTTTTCTGCCAAGGAGGTGATTAAATTAATGCAGACTCAAAAAGGTAAAGTCCTTACCTCATCCTCTCATCGATTGATTCGAGAACACAAAACGCTAGTTTTATGTCCTTTGAAGAAATCAAAAAAAACATATTTTCCAATAAACTTAAATGGTGTTGGAGAGGAGTTGCCTATTTCACTTCAATGGGAGGAGCTTTCATCATCCGCTAAAATAATATGGAAAGCGCATCAAGCTGCTTTGGATAAAAAGAAGTTAAAATTCCCTCTGTTTTTAAGAAAATATGAAAAAGGGGATTACTTTTACCCCACCGGAATGAAAGGTAAAAAATTGTTGAGTAAGTTTTTTAAAGATGAAAAATACACTACCCTAGAAAAAGAGTCTCAGTGGCTTTTGTGTTGCGGTGATGCCGTGGTTTGGGTCATTGGAAAACGCTGTGATCAACGATTCGTTTCAGATGAGAAGAGTGAAGAAATTTTATTAATGCAGTTGGAAGTATGAGAATAGCGGTATTATTTTTATTTGGGATTTTTTATTTAAATGCTCAAATCGAAGAACCTGTAGTTTGGAAAAGTGTTGTAGAACAGCTTTCTGAAGACCGATACTTGCTCAAATTTGATGCAGAAATAGCACCCAAATGGCATTTATATTCACAATTTTCAAACCCTGAGGGAGCAATTCCTACTGAATTTGTATTCGACCAAATTATGGGATACAAACTGATAGGTGATGTTAAAGAAAGTGAATCCATTACAGATTTTGATCAGGTTTTTGAAATGGACTTGACTTACTTTAACAATAGAGCATCGTTTGAGCAGCAAATTCAAATTACGAATCAACAACTTAATCAAGTTAAAGTTGAAATCAATTACCAGGCCTGTGATGATGAATTGTGTATTTTTAGAACTGAATATGTTGTTCTCTCTTTAGACGGCACAGTTGCAGCTTTAGAACTCGAAATAGATGAAAACAGTAAGCTTCAATCACAAGCTTTAAAACTTCAGCTGAGTGAAAAACAATTTTTAGAAAGTACTTCCGTAAAAGAGGGTACATATGCTCCACTAAATATCTTTTTGCTAGGTTTTTTTGGTGGATTATTGGCTTTATTGACCCCGTGTGTCTTTCCTATGATTCCACTTACAGTTTCATTCTTTTTAAAACAAAGTACATCCAAGTCTAACGGTATATTTAATGCTTTACTCTATGCTTTTTTTATTGTACTTATTTATGTGTTGTTAAGTTTACCCTTCAATTTTATTGACTCTCTAAACCCAGAAATACTCAACAATCTAGCAACCAATGTTACATTAAATATGCTCTTTTTCGTAGTGTTTGTTTTTTTCGCTTTTTCGTTTTTTGGTTTTTATGAACTTACGCTTCCTACACGTTGGGGGAGTAAGACAGACGAAGCTTCTGCGGTTCGTGGTGCGCTTGGAATCTTCTTTATGGCATTGACTCTAGCTATTGTTTCTTTTTCTTGTACAGGGCCGATTTTGGGCTCTTTATTAGCAGGTTCCCTTACTGCTGAAGGAGGAGCATATCAGTTAAGTATAGGGATGTTAGGCTTTGGGGTTGCATTAGGCCTGCCCTTTGGTTTGTTTGCACTATTCCCAAATTCATTAAAAGCTTTACCCAAATCAGGCGGATGGATGACCACGGTAAAAGTGGTATTGGGTTTTTTAGAATTGGCTTTGGCTCTCAAGTTTTTATCCAATGCCGATTTAGTTGCACATTGGGGAATTTTGAAACGTGAAGTTTTTGTGGGTATGTGGACTCTTTTGGCTTTTGGGCTGACGCTTTATCTTTTTGGAATTTTCCGTTTCCCTAACGAGGCGAAAACAACTTTAAGTACTAGGCGCAAAATAGTGGCTTTTGGGAGTTTGATTTTGACCAGCTACCTCTTTCTTGGTTTTATTTCGGAGGAAAATAAACTCCGTTTGTTTAGTGGTTTTCCTCCTCCAGAGTTCTATAGTATTAAAGCACAAGAATCAGATTGTCCTCTAGGATTGGAGTGTTATAAGGATTTTGAAAAAGGCCTTGAAATTGCTCGTGCTCAAAAGAAACCAATACTCCTGGACTTCACAGGTTGGGCTTGTGTGAATTGCAGGAGAATGGAGGAAAACGTATGGGCAGACCCAGAGGTTTATGAATTGTTAAATGAACGCTATATAATTATCTCACTTTATGTGGACGATCGGGAAGCCCTTCCGGCTGAGAGGCAATTTAACTATCAATACGATGACGGGCGCATTAAGGAAATCAACACTATTGGTAAAAAATGGGCAACCTTTCAAGCGATTAATTTCAATACAGCTTCTCAACCTTTTTATGTTCAGCTGACTGTTGAGGGTCAACTTTTAAACACCCCAATCCAATACACTGATAAAGGAACTTTTAAAAACTGGCTTCTTCAAGGTTTAGGAAGTGTGCCTAAAACATCTACGAAGGCTCAATATTTCAATTATTAAATAGTTAGATGGACTGGCTCATTTAATATCTAGCTTGACAGTTGGTGGGTTATTCTCTCTTTTTTTTGTTCGAAGAAAACCTTATATTTAGTTTACCAAACTTACTTCATGCTTGTTTCAGTCTACGGATCTTCGGTCTTTGGTGTTGAAGCCAATTTAATTACAATAGAAGTCAATATAGGAAAAGGAATTGGCTACCATTTAGTTGGTCTGCCCGACAACGCTGTTAAGGAAAGTAACTATCGGATTGCGACTGCCCTAAATAATACAGGTTACAAACTTCCCGGGAAAAAAATCACCATCAATATGGCACCTGCTGATATTCGAAAAGAGGGTTCAGCCTACGATTTACCACTGGCTATAGGGATATTGGCAGCCTCTAGACAAATTCAAGCTTCTCGATTGGAATCTTATATCATCATGGGAGAGTTGGCTTTAGACGGAGGTATTCGACCTGTAAAAGGTGCTTTACCCATAGCAATTCAAGCATTAAAGGATGGGTTTACAGGATTTGTTCTTCCTAAAGAAAATGCTTTAGAAGCTGCCATTGTTAAAGATTTAAAGGTTTTTGGTGTATCAAATATTACAGAGGTTATTTCCTTTTTTGAGGGTACTATAGAATTGACCCTTACAGTTGTAGATACCCGAGCTGAATTTCAGAAACAGCTCAACTATACCGAACATGATTTTTCAGACGTCAAAGGTCAGGAGACCGTCAAACGCTGTATGGAAATTGCAGCAGCAGGAGGGCATAACATCATTTTGATTGGTCCTCCTGGAGCAGGTAAAACGATGTTAGCAAAACGTTTGCCAAGTATTTTACCCCCAATGAGTTTACACGAAGCTCTTGAGACTACCAAAATCCATTCAGTAGTGGGTAAGGTTAAAAATCAAGGGTTGGTTAGTGTACGCCCTTTCCGATCTCCGCATCACACAATTTCAGATGTTGCCCTTGTTGGAGGTGGAACTTACCCTCAACCGGGAGAAATTTCCTTAGCACACAACGGTGTATTGTTTTTGGATGAATTACCAGAATTTAAGCGAGGGGCTTTGGAAGTAATGCGACAGCCCTTGCAAGATCGTGAAGTGACTATAGCCAGAGCAAAGTTTACTGTGACCTATCCTGCTTCTTTTATGTTGGTAGCTAGCATGAATCCAAGTCCTTCAGGTTATTTTACGGATCCTAATTCCAAACTGGGACCTTCTTCCTTAGAAATGCAGCGCTATTTGGGAAAAATATCTGGACCATTACTTGATCGAATTGACCTTCATATTGAGGTAGAACCAGTACCGTTTGAGCAATTGGCCAACCGCAAACCCGCAGAATCTTCCTCAGCTATTAGAAAGCGAGTGAATAGCGCTCGAAAGCACCAATCCAAACGCTTTAAACACGACCCTAAAACTAATTATAATGCCCAAATGACTAGCCGTCAAATTAGAAATTATTGTCGTTTGAATTCGGCTTCTACTGCCTTGTTGAAAAAAGCGATGGATCGTCTTTCTCTTTCTGCAAGGGCTTATGATCGTATTCTCAAAGTAGCACGAACTATTGCTGATTTGAAAAATATATCTGAAGTGGACCCCTCTCATATTGCCGAAGCTATCCAATATAGAAGTTTAGACCGAGAGGGATGGATGGGATAAAGTAAATTATTCCAGTTTGTCACCAATTCAAGAACTCTTTAAGTTTTTGAAAAATAGAAAGTATCTGATGAGAGCTGTAAATACAAGAATAGCGACAAAATGAGTAAGCCCTTCAATTTGATGTCCATTCTAATAATACGTTTGAAGTGGTTCAATCCTTAAAAAAGCTTCGTTGATGCCCCCACCAAAGAGCAGGTAATAACTGAGAATAAAACAGCCTATATGAATTTTAAGCCAATGTTCGTATTTTCTTTTGCGACTGAAGCAAATGCCAATTTCCAAAGCTACAAGGGTAATGACTGCTAATGTGCGAGGGAAAAACCATTTGCCAAATACATTGTATATAAATAGAGACAGTAAATTGGTTAGAACCATACAATACAAGTAATACTGACCCATTTTAAAAAGGTGTTTTGTTTCTTTTTAAGCAATAAGATTATAGCCTCCTAAAAGTATTGAGACAATTGCAGTGAGGGTATGCAATCAATTGATAAGTGTAGGTAAAAATTTCATAATATTTATTTTGGGGGATTATCATTTCAACCCTTGAAGCAATTCGCTTGCTGGGAATTCCTCTAGTCCTTGGTTGAGGTAGTCTTGTGCAATGTTAAATTGCTTGTTTTTTCTATAATACTTAACCAATAATTCGTACACATTGGGTTTACCCCAGTTTGGCAAACTGTCTTGCGGTTTTGGAGTTGTTGCTTTCATTGCATTGTTGAGGTATTCAAGGGTAAGTTTACCCCCACCAAAAGTTTTAGGAGTATAGAAATCATTAATAGCAACAGCTAAATTTGCACGCAGACTCTTGGGATTCAGAACAGCTGCCTGTTGGGCATTTAATACGGCGTTTCTTCCAATTCGCATAAGGGCAAAATACCCTTTAAATTGTGTGCTATACCCTTGTGCCAAGGAAAGTAAAGCAAGACTCTCTGCATCCTTTCGTAAAGGATTTAGAAGTTCAATAGAACGATCTACTAATGATTCAGCTTTATTTTCATCCTCTTGTATTCCCGCCAAAAGAGCTTGGTTATACAATCCGTAGGATAACCAGTATCGATTGAAGGGGTTGTCTATAGTTTTAAAAGCAACATCAAGTTTTCGATTCAGCTTTTCGAGCTGGGTTTGTGTTCCTGAAATTTTGTCCTGAGTATAGGCCGTATGGATGGCTTTTTCTTGGGTGGTGTTTTGTGCTGATAGATAAGAAATCCCTACTATAAAATTTAGCTGACAACATATGAGCCAAAAAGCGAATTTGTAATTTGTGAAGCGAATCATAAGTATTTTTTTAAATGTTTTATATAGTCTTCAAAAGCCTTCAAACCTTGATCAGTCATTGAAATTTGGGTGTGCGGATAATTACCCAAAAAACTTTTCTCGATACGAAGATAACCCGCTTCTTCCAGTTTTTTGAGTTGAACACTAATATTTCCCGATGTAGCGGCTGTATCACTCTTTAATTCCTTAAAACTTGCTTTGGAATGGGTCATCAAATAGGATACGATTGCCAGACGTAAGGGCGCGTGCAATAAG
>JAQWHT010000061.1 GCA_029249225.1 Flavobacteriaceae bacterium | reverse complement strand
CAGTATCCAGGTAAAAATGGAAACCTCCCCAACCTTAAAAGTTGGATGTTGAAAGCTCAGGCTTTTGAAATGACCACGGTAGTTGCTGCCGACATTATGAGTCTTGTACTTCTAGAAAAGCCGGGATCTTATGGTGCCGATGTGGTAGTTGGGACTACCCAACGTTTTGGTATCCCTCTGGGATATGGTGGACCTCATGCTGCCTTTTTTGCTACCAAAAGTAGTTTCAAAAGAAATATTCCAGGACGGATTATTGGTCAAACAAAAGACTTAGACGAAAATCCTGCTTTACGTATGGCGCTTCAAACCAGAGAGCAACATATCAAACGAGACAGAGCTACTTCAAATATTTGTACGGCGCAAGTCTTACTTGCAGTTATGGCTGGAATGTATGCAGTATATCATGGCCCAAAAGGCTTATCTCATATTGCAAATCAAATTCACAATAAAACTTCTCGTTTAAACTCACTTCTTAACAAACTGGATATTTCCCAGACAAATAAATACTTTTTTGACACCCTCCAGATTGAAATTGAAAGTGGGGAGATTAAAAAAATAGCAGAAAGCAAAAAACTTAATTTCTATTATCCAAATGAAGGTGTAGTATGTATCTCTCTCAACGAGACAACTTCTATTAAGGATATAAAACTAATTACCTCTGTTTTTGCTGAATATTTACAAAAAGAGATTCCTTCCGAAAGTGGAAGTGTATCCAGTCATATCCCTGAAGATCAACAAAGAAAAAGTTCTTATTTAACACACGATGTTTTTAATTCGTATCATTCTGAAACTGCTTTGATGCGATACATTAAAAGTCTTGAAAGAAAAGATTTGGCTCTAAATCATTCAATGATTTCCTTAGGATCATGTACAATGAAACTGAACGCAGCAGCAGAAATGTTACCTCTAAGCGATCCAAATTGGGGGAGTATCCATCCCTTTGTTCCAATTGAGCAGGCACAGGGCTATCATGAAGTTCTTGATAAACTCACCTCTCAACTTAATGAAGTCACAGGCTTTGCTGCAACCTCGCTGCAACCAAATTCTGGTGCCCAAGGCGAATACTCAGGTCTAATGGTTATTCGAGCGTATCACGAATCTAGAGATGACAGTCATCGAAATATTTGCTTGATTCCGGCATCAGCACATGGGACTAATCCTGCTTCTGCAGTAATGGCTGGTATGAAAGTGGTAGTAACTGGAACAGATGACAAAGGAAATATTGATTGGGATGATCTTCATGTAAAAGCACTCGAGCACAAAGCCAACCTAGCGGGGTTGATGATTACCTATCCAAGTACTCATGGGGTTTTCGAAGCGAAAATTAAAGATATCACAAATTTGATCCATGATTGTGGAGGGCAAGTGTACATGGACGGTGCCAATATGAATGCCCAAGTTGGACTCACAAGTCCTGCAGCAATTGGTGCAGATGTATGTCATTTAAATCTTCATAAAACTTTTGCTATTCCACATGGAGGAGGAGGCCCTGGAGTTGGTCCTATTTGTGTTGCTCAACATTTAGCACAATTTTTACCTGGAAATCCAGTTATTTCCACTGGAGGAACTCAAGCCATAACAGCTATATCTGGAGCTCCTTTCGGATCAGCTTTGGCTTGCTTAATTTCCTATGGTTATATTAAAATGTTAGGAAGCTCTGGGCTTCAAAAGGCAACTGAGATAGCTATATTAAATGCAAATTACATCCAAAAAAGAATTGAAGGAGCATATGATATCCTTTACACTGGCGTAAAAGGAAGGGCTGCCCACGAGCTCATTATAGATTGCAGGCCATTTAAAGAAAATGGAATTGAAGTTACAGATATTGCTAAAAGATTAATGGATTATGGGTTCCATGCCCCTACTGTTTCTTTTCCCGTTGCTGGAACCATGATGATTGAACCTACCGAGAGTGAAAATCTAGCCGAAATTGATCGTTTTTGCGATGCAATGATTTCAATTCGTATGGAAATTGCCTCTGAAAATGCTGATGATCATGCATTACTTAAAAATGCACCTCACACTTTAGCTATGATTACTGCTGATCAATGGGAATTTCCGTACTCAAGACAAAAAGCTGCTTTTCCTCTAGAATTTGTCCATGAAAATAAATTCTGGCCAACAGTTCGCAGAGTGGATGAAGCCTATGGAGACCGTAATTTAGTGTGTAGCTGTTCTCCTATAGAATCTTATGTAAGTAGCTGATTTTCATATTTTTAATTTTATCCTTATCTATTAATGTTGAATTATTTAACAGCTTAGGTTTCGTAGTGATTTTGGGGTTTCGATTTTGTTTGGCACTTTAAAAAAGTACTTTTATGTCCTCATTATGAATATTAAAATTACAGGTAGCGGGAGTAGTATTCCAGATCAAGTACAATTGAATTCTAGCTTTTCAAACAATTCGTTTTACGATGCTGATGGAAACCCGATCTCAAATTCCAATGCAGAAATTATTGAAAAATTCAAGGCAATTACGGGAATTGCACAACGGCGTTATATTAATGACGATCAAACAGTTGCTGACATCGCAATTGAAGCTTCCCTAAATGCTTTAGAAGATGCTAAGCTAGATCCAGAAACCCTAGACTACATTATTGTGGCTCACAACGTTGGGGATATTGTCAAAAATTCTAATCAAGTAAATACATTACCGAGTTTAGCGTCTAAAGTAAAAGCTGGATTACAAATAAAAACCCCAAAATGTGTTGCTTATGACATACTATTTGGATGCCCTGGCTGGGTTGAGGGAGTGATACAGGCTAAGGCTTTTATTAAAGCTGGGATGGCTAAAAAATGTTTAGTTGTTGGAGCAGACACATTGTCTAGAATTTTGGATCAAACTGATCGAGATTCCATGATATATGCGGATGGTGCTGGGGCAGCTGTTATTGAACAAGTAGAAGGTGAAGCTGGAATCTTATCCCATAAAACTGCAACCTATACTTCAGAAGGAGAAGCTGATTTTATTTTCTATGGCCCGTCCAATGAAACTAGAGAGGGGACAAAATACATTAAAATGTTTGGACGCAAAGTATACGAATTTGCACTGAGTAAAGTTCCCGCAGCAATACAACAATGTTTGGATGCCTCAGGGGAATCCATTGATGATGTCAAAAAAATATTTATTCATCAGGCAAATCTTAAAATGGATGATGCCATCATAAAAAGACTGTATCGTTTGTATAAAAAACCCATGCCAGAGGATGTCCTACCTATGAACATCCAAGAATTTGGAAACAGTTCTGTAGCTACGGTTCCAACTTTGTATGATTTGATTAGGAAAAAAAATTACGGAGGCCACGTATTGAACAGTGGTGATCTTATCATTTTTGCCTCAGTGGGAGCGGGCATGAACATCAATGCGATAACCTACAAAGTATAGGTGATAAATTACATTTCATAAAAGTATTTTATAGTTAAAATTGCTACCTTTGGGAGGGTATGAAAGTTCTCTCAAAAATTGGTAGATACTTCCTAATGCTCAAGAGTATTTTTGGGAAATTCACCAAATGGAAAATTCTAAAGCAACTTATTTTAAAAGACATTGATACACTAATCATTGGTTCATTAGGTATCGTCTCCTTTATCTCCTTTTTTGTGGGTGGAGTTGTAGCAATTCAAACTGCACTCAACTTGGAAAACCCTTTACTCCCAAAAAATTTAATCGGTTTTGCTACTCGACAATCTGTGATTCTAGAATTTGCGCCTACTTTCATATCCATCATTATGGCTGGTAAAGTCGGATCTTACATTACTTCAAGCATTGGAACTATGAGAGTAACAGAACAAATCGATGCTCTAGAAGTGATGGGTATCAATACTTACAATTATCTTATTTTTCCGAAAATTGTAGCACTTTCACTATACCCTTTAGTCATCTGTATATCGATGTTCTTAGGTGTTTTCGGGGGTTATATGGCTTGTGTTTATGGTGGATTTTCTTCCAGCAGCGAGTTTATAGAAGGCATTCAATTGGATTTTATCTCGTTCCACGTCACGTATGCATTTATAAAGACAGCTTTCTTTTCTTTTATACTGGCAACGATTCCTTCTTATCACGGTTATTTTATGACTGGAGGAGCTTTGGAAGTTGGAAAAGCCAGTACTGTTTCTTTTGTTTGGACCAGTGTGGCCATTATCCTATTAAATTATTTAGTTACTCAAATGTTACTCACTTAAATGATCGAAGTACAAAATATCATAAAATCATTTGACGGAACGAAAGTTCTTAAGGGAGTTTCTACCGTTTTTGAAAAGGGAAAAACCAACCTTATCATTGGGCAAAGTGGATCAGGTAAAACCGTTTTCTTAAAATGCTTATTAGGACTTTTTGAAGCAGATAGTGGTAAAATTCTTTTTGAAGGAAAAGGATTAAAAAAAATGACTGTTCAAGAACGTTCCATCTTACGACAAGAAATGGGTATGGTATTTCAAGGAAGTGCCTTATTTGACTCCATGACAGTGGAGGAAAATATCATGTTTCCTATGCAAATGTTTACCCAAAAAATTGATGAAGAAATTCTTGAACGTGCCAATAAAGTCATCAAACGCGTAAACTTAATTAATGCCAACGGAAAATATCCAGACGAAATTTCAGGTGGTATGAAAAAACGTGTTGCAATTGCAAGAGCCATAGTTATGAACCCTAAATACCTCTTCTGCGACGAACCAAATTCTGGCTTGGATCCAAAAACTGCTATTCTTATTGATAACCTCATTCAAGAAATTACTGCGGAGTATAACATCACCACGGTAATCAATACTCATGACATGAATTCGGTCATGGAAATTGGAGAAAAAATTGTCTTTTTAAAAGATGGATACAAATCTTGGGAGGGAACCAAAGAACAAATTTTTAATACGGATAATGAGTCTGTTACGAACTTTGTGTATTCTTCTGATCTCTTTAAAAAAGTGCGTGAAGTTTACCTCAAAGATGAGATCGGGTTAGAAGAAAATAAAGGAGCGGATACAGGAAATACTTCAACCTGAGGACTAAAAAGATAAATCCTACCACTTTTTAGTTCTTTACATTCAAAACGAGTTCTTCTTTTTTTTAATTTCTCAAATACTCTTCCATTTTCAAGTTTAAATTGTTGCCCATTATTTATCTCGATAATTGGAACAGTAAGTGTTGGCGAATCGTATTTTTTTAATGCCATTACCAAAGCATAATCTCGATCAGTACTCGCTTTAGGATTGATCATATGAGCTGCTAGCAAAGAACAAAGGGGTTCAGGAAATATTTCAGGATTTAAAAAAGGGAGGAGGATTTCACGATATGCCATTTTCCACTCTTCCCCATGGGGCTTTACACGATAATTAGTCAATTCAGAAACTTTAAAGTGAGCCAGTTCGTGTAGGAGGGTAATAAGAAAGCGATATGAGTTTGAGGTCCTATTTATTGTTATTACAGAACTTCCGTTTAGCATCCTTCTAAAATCTCCGTGTTTGGTGTGTCGTTTTTTTTTAATTTTTATATCAACGTTAGCATTCACCAAAAGTTGTTGCACTTGATTTTTTGCTTTCTCAGGAACAGCATTTAAAACGTGAACCATATTTTTTAAGGTGTTGATGAAGAAACGGGTAAAATTTTTCCATTAAAAAACTGCTGCCCTTGCAATGCGAAATTAAGTACATAAACTGCCATTTCTGCTGCTGATACTGGAGCCTGAAATCCAGGAAAAGCTTGTTCTAACATCTCCGTTTGAACCGCACCCAAGGCTAAAGCATTAAAAGCAGGTCCTGAGTCTTTATATTCCTCGGCCAATAATTCTGTAAGGATGTTAACCGCTCCTTTACTACTGCTGTAAGCAGCCAAACCTGGAAATTTTGAAGTCCCATCTACACCTCCCATACTACTGATGTTTAGCACATGACCATTAGAATTAATAAAGGGTAATATCATCCGAGTTAGATTGGCCAACCCGAAAACATTAACTTGATAGATCGTTTCAAAATCTTTGGCTGTTGTTTCTCCAAAAGGTTTATTGATTAACGCACCAGCATTATTAATTAAAGCATCAATATTAATCTGCTTTTGTTGAAGTTGATCTCCAAAGACCGAAAGTTCATTTTTGTCAGTAATATCTATTGCAACAGGATGGACCTGAGATGTTTTTTTTATTGTACTAATATTTCGTGATAACGCGTAAACTGTATGACCTTTATCTGAGGCAAGTTGAACAACAGCACGACCTATTCCTTTGCTCGCGCCTGTGATTACAAGTGTTTTTGACATGAATTAAAGGTAAGGAAAAAATAAAATTGAAAAGAACTTGACAAATAAATAATCAACCATTATTGGAAAATTAATTACCGAAAAGCCTATATCACCATGGTTAATGGATTCTCAACAAATGTTTTAAGGGTTTGTAAAAATTGTGCCCCTGTAGCTCCATCCACCACTCTATGGTCGCAAGCTAAAGTCAATTTCATAGTGTTTCCAATGACGATCTGGCCTTCCTTAACAACAGGTTTTTGAACAATGGCTCCAACAGATAAAATTGCTCCGTTAGGTTGATTGATGATGGAAGTAAATTCCTGTATCCCAAACATACCCAAATTTGATATGGTAAAGGTGCTACCATCCATTTCTTCAGGTTTTAATTTCTTGTCTCGTGCACGAACAGCGTAATCTTTGACTGCTGCACCAATTTGTGGTAAACTTTGTTCGTCAGTAAATTTGACTACGGGGACTACCAAACCGTCTTCGACAGCAACAGCAACTCCAACATGAACGTGGTGATGTTGGGTGATCTGATGATCTTCCCATTTGGCATTTACCTGAGGATGCTGTTTTAACGCCAATGCAACAGCTTTTACAACAATATCATTAAACGATATTTTAGTATCTGGAATTGAATTGTATTGAGTACGGAATGCAATCGCATTGTCCATATCAAATTCAACGCCCAAATAGTAATGAGGAGCTGAAAATTTAGAAGCGGACAAGCGTTTTGCTATCGTTTTACGCATTTGAGAATTGGCTAATTCAGTAACGGATTCTATTCCACTCGGAGCAAAGGCCTGTAGCCCTCCACTCGCATGCGGCTGATAATTATCGATATCTCTTTTAATAATTCTGCCATGGTCACCAGAACCCTGAACTCTTGTAAGATCAATTCCTTTTTCTACAGCTAATTTTTTAGCCAAAGGAGACGCCACTATTCTTCCGTTAGTAGCAATTTTATCTAGTTGAAGGGGTGCCGTCTGCGGAGCTGATTTTACCTCAGCTACGACTTCTTGTTTGGGAGGTGTAGCTACTGCCTTGGGAACTTGTGACTCATCAACAGAACTTGACTGAGACTGAGCTGCAAGTACTCCACTAATATCAGATCCTTTTTCGCCAATAATTGCGAGTACACTATCTACCGGTGCAGACTCTCCTTCTTTCAAACCAATGTACAACAATGTTCCTTGATGAAAAGATTCAAATTCCATGGTGGCTTTGTCAGTTTCTATTTCGGCCAAAATATCACCTTCATTAACTGAGTCTCCTACTTTTATATTCCACTTCGCTACAGTACCCTCCTCCATTGTATCACTCAAACGCGGCATATTGATGACCTCAATACCTTCTGGGATTGCTACGGGTGCGGTAACACCCTCAGTCTGATCTTGAGCCTCAGGACTAATTTCAGTTTCTTCATTTTCTGATTTCCCTGGGGAAAGCAAACTCGAAATATCTTCTCCTTTTTGGCCAATGATTGCAAGCAAGGTATCTACTGGAGCAGTACCGCCTTCTTGAATCCCTATATGAAGTAGTTCTCCTTCGTTAAAAGATTCAAATTCCATGGTAGCTTTATCTGTTTCAATTTCAGCTAAAAAGGAGAAGATATTTC
>JAQWHT010000030.1 GCA_029249225.1 Flavobacteriaceae bacterium | reverse complement strand
GTAGTAGAACATGATGAAGAGATTATGGGAGCTGCAGATCATATAGTAGATATTGGACCTGAAGCAGGTACTTTAGGTGGAGAAATTGTCGCTGAAGGAACCTTTAAGGAAATCTTAAATAGCAATGGGCTAACCTCTGATTATTTGAATGGAAATTTAGAAATCAAACTGCCACTAATAAGAAGAAAAAGTAATAAAAAATTAAGCTTAAAAGGTGCTCGTGAACACAACCTAAAAAATATTGACATCGAAATACCCTTAGGATGTTTAACCGTGGTTAGCGGTGTCTCTGGGAGTGGAAAAACTAGTTTGGTTAAAAAAATCCTCTACCCTGCTCTACTTCGTTCGTTTGATATTTACAGTCATAAACCTGGATCTTTTACCAGTTTAGAAGGAGACCTCGAGACACTAAAGAGTGTTGAGTTTGTCGACCAAAATCCAATCGGTAGATCTTCACGATCGAATCCTGTTACTTACATTAAAGCCTATGACGAAATACGGGCACTTTATGCTTCTAACAAGCTATCCAAACTACGAGGATATATGCCCAAACACTTTTCTTTTAACGTAGATGGTGGTCGCTGTGATCACTGCAAAGGAGAAGGTAGCCTAACCATTGAAATGCAATTCATGGCCGATGTGGTTTTAGAATGTGAACATTGTAAAGGAAAACGTTTTAAGAAGGAAATACAAGAAGTAAAATTCAATGAGGTTTCCATTGATCAATTGTTAGACATGACGGTAGATACTGCTATTGCCTTTTTTCAAAAGCATCAAGTAAAAAAAATTATTCAAAAACTTCAACCTCTTCAGGATGTTGGATTGGGCTATGTGACCTTAGGACAATCATCTGCAACCCTTTCAGGTGGTGAGGCCCAGCGCATCAAATTGGCTTCTTTTATCAGTCAAGGAATCACCAAGGAGAAAGTCCTTTTCATTTTTGATGAGCCAACAACAGGTTTGCATTTTCATGATATACAAAAATTAATTACCTCTTTTAATGCTTTGATAAACCGAGGGCACTCTATTGTGGTTGTTGAACATAATTTGGAACTCATAAAATGTGCAGACCATCTTATTGACTTGGGACCAGAAGCTGGAGACCGTGGAGGCTATTTGGTAGGTCAAGGTACTCCAGAGTATGTCGCTAGTATAGAGGAATCACATACAGGTAGATATCTGTTGAAAAAGTTAGGCTAAAATGTATATCGCACTAAGATTTAGTTACCCTTTAAACGTTTGAAAACAGCTTCAATATCAGCCGACCATTTGAATACAAAGAGTGGAATTCCAAACAAGAAAATAATTAATAAACTTCTAGCTAAGATAGAAATCATGGGGTGTATCAAAGTTGGGATGGAATAAACAATACCGTAAATTAAAAATATAGAAGCTGCAATACTCAACGATTTTCCATCATAAGGATGGATTTTAAACACGAGATAAATCAAAATTATTTTACAGATATTAATAAATACTATTACAATAAGAGTTGCTGTTGCTGCTCCAATAATACCGTAAGCTTTTATGAAATAATAATTTAAAACCACAGCGAGTATGGCTGAGCTAATAGAAAACCAAAACACATAAGAATAGTATTTTGAATTACTGATAATGTTGTTTAGACAACCCATAGACATACTGAAATATTTTCCTAAAGAAACAATAATCACAACGCTTAAGGCTGATGCATAACCTTCTTGATTAATGATTTCGTAAAAGTCCAACAGATTTAAATTAATGATCAAAAAAGCCAATCCACTAACTACCATCAAATTGGTACTACTCTTTTTTAGCAGGACCTCTAAACGAGACATCTCATTACCATTTATTGCTTTAGCAACCAGAGGACTGGTAATTTGAAACATCGCCCTACCAGGAGCTTCTACTACCGCAGCAATATAAAGTGCAACCGCATAAAAAGCTACATTTTCGTCTGAAGTGATGGCAAAAATCATGGACTTATCAATATCTAAAATAAAACTAGCTGCAGCACCTGATAAAAAAATCAGAGCGCTGTACCGTAACATAGTCTGCCAGTTGGAAGGTATTTTAAATTGAAAAGAAGGGATATACACATAAAAGCTATAGACCGCAATGATAAATAAGCGTAAGTAATAGCCTAAAATCAAGTAATTAATAAAAACATCCAAATCAATCCATCCGATAATGTAAGCAATAAGCAAACAAAAAGTAAGGAGGCGAGGGTAAACCTCTTTAAGGAAATTTCCAAATACAGATTGTAGATGTACCCGAAGCCAGCTAAAGAATATTTCAAAATAAGCAGTAGCAATGGCGACTAGCAAAATTAGAAAAGGAAAGCGTCCTACTGTATTACTACTCCCCGAAACAAATTTAAGTATACTCTCATTATAGGTGTAATATACTGGAAGTATCAAAATCAAGATCAGCAAAGGAAAGAGCAATACAAACCACAATAAACGGTCTCGCTCTTGTTTAGTTTTAGAATCACTAAAAAATTTAATTAGAGTATGTTGAACTCCAAAGGAAATAAACGGTTGAATTAAATTAGAATTGGCTAACAAAGCCACAATCAAACCTTGGAATTCTTTACCCGGGTAGGTTGGGTATAAAAAAACCATATTCAAAGCACCAATCAAAAATGCAAGCCCGATACTGACTACATTATAAATCGATTGTTTGGCTATTATTCCCATAGATTAGGCTGCTATTGTTTTAGAGCGTGATTGCATGAAAAATATACCTCCTAAGATTAACCCAAAGAAAATTAAACTCCCCCATCTCAATCGTAGTCCTTGTGTCACCACGAGCGGTTCAAAACTAAAAGTTACTGTAGAAATTCCTGTGGGCACTTCAAGTCCTCGAAGCACATAATTCACATTGACTATTGGGCTGTTTTTTCCGTTTACACTCGCAATCCAACCGTATGGATAGTACATTTCTGAAAAAACTACAAATTGTTGTGATTTTGTTTCTATCTCATATACTAATTTATTGGGTGAACTCTGTACCAATTCGATTGTTGCTAATGAATCTTTGTCGTATTTAATCACTAGATCCGTCGGATAGGCATTGTCAACAACCAAAGCTTCAGTTGAAAAATTAGTCGTTTTTAATCCCTCGAGCAAGGCATCAGGGGATGGCACGACCTTAATTTCTTCAACTGTCCATGCATTCCCCAATGCGTTAGGGTTGTTTAAAGGTTGTAAAGTGTTTTCTTTTTGATCGTTAATCAAAACATATTTAACGTTTAAAAAATCTAGAACTCCTGTAATCTGATGAGTATTATAGAATTCAAACAACTCTTCAAAACGCCGAGGTTTAGCACCATGGTAACCTCCTAAACTGTTGTGAAAAAATGCTGTTCTTGCACCAGTGAGCCCTAATTGAGGCTCAAAGACACGGTATCGACTACTATCTTTAAGAATTGCTTGGTCAGCTCCTGTAACCTGAAATGGAACTGCTGCGCGGGAAGGGTTTACAAAAGCATCACGATTAACGTAGCGGGAAGCAACCCCAAGCAAATCAAAAAGCAAAATTCCAATACTGAAAACAATTATCAGGCTTTGTTTGGCATTCTTAAGTTGGTAATAGACAATTAAAGAGGCTAATAGAATGATAATAATTAGTGCTCTAATTACGTCTTCTTGGAAGATTGAACTTCTGGCTTCTTTGATAACATTGACCAATTCCATTCCATAAATTTCAGTAAAATAAGCATCATTTACCCCAGTAAAAGAGAGACTTCCTTTAAGTAGTAATAGCGCTAAAAGGAAAAGTATTGGAACCCCAATAACTTTTAAGAATTTAATGAGTTCAAACTTGGTTTGTTTAGTTATAGCCCATTGCAAGCCTAACGCAGCCAATACGGGAAAACAAAACTCCAAAACGACCTGAATAGAGGAAACTGCTCTAAATTTATTGTAAAAGGGAAAGAAGTCGATAAAGAAATTTGTGAGAAAGGAGAAATTTTTTCCCCAGGAGAGAAGTAAAGAAAATAAAATACCCACTCCCAACGCATTGCGCAGAGGAGATCGTACATAAACAAGAGCCAATAAGGCAAAAAAGAATACAGTTACTCCAATGTAAGCAGGAGCTTCTAATATAGGCTGAGACCCCCAATAGGTTGGAATATTTGCTGAAAATTGTCTTGCCTGAGATGGTCGTACTCCTTGGTTTAATAAAAAATCATACACTCCATGTTGTTCCCCTAAATCCTCGGTAGATCCACCTCCTTGTATTCTTGGAGCAACTAAATTTAAGCTCTCAAAAATCCCATAACTGTATTCGGTAATGTAATCATTATCCAATCCTGTACTTTGTTCTTTCGGATTCCCATTTGCTTCCAATTTAAGTTCACTTGCTCCACGGGTACTGAATTTGGCGTATTCTGCTGTAGCTAAAAGTGGAGTTGCGTTAAAACCCAAAGCTAGCATACTAGAAATGATCAAGAGACTAAACGAACGAAAATAAATTCTTAATTGTTTTTCTTTAAAAGCTTTTAAACCCCAAATCAGAACAAAAACACCAACCAGCAAAAGCAAATAATAGGTCATTTGATAATGGTTAGCTCGAATTTGCATCCCTAAAGCAAGACACGACAGAAGAAAACCCCAAAAATATTGCTGCCTAAATAGCATGACTAAACCCCCAAGGACCAACGGAAAGAAGCTAACAGCCAAGGCTTTTGTATTGTGTCCGACCTGCAAGATAATTAGCAAATACGTTGAAAAGCCAAACGCAAGCGCTCCAAACAAAGCGGTATGCCAAGGAATTTTTAGGATTAAAAGCAATAGATAAGCTCCAAACAAATACAAAAAGAGGATGTGAACTGGTCGAGGAAGTATTCTAAATAAACTATAAATAGGGCTGAGAAAGTCCCCTGGATATTTGGCCCCTAACTGATAGTTCGGCATTCCACCATAGGCATTATCAATCCAATAGGTTTCTTTTCCTGTTTCAGTTCGGTATTCTTTGAGTTGTCTTGACATTCCTTCATATTGACGGATGTCAGATTGCAAAAAAGTCTTACCCGAAAGGACAGGGTAATAAAAGGCCAATGAGATTAAAGCAAGGCCTAAAATTACAATGAAGTGAACATAAGCTTTAGCCTCCAAAAAAGAGTCAATCCAGTTCTTCATAGTCAATGTATTCTCCCATAGTATCGGAAGGTGATTTTGATTTTTTGGGAGGTGTAGGTTCTTTTTTTTGACTATGTGCACTTGCCTTTTTTACAAAACTTGATAACATCAGTTTAAATAAAAAAGGAGAGATCAAACGAAGGAGGTAAATTCCTCCTAAAAAAAGAAGCAAAAATTTTAAGAGTGTGCCCAAGATTAGTGGTTTAATTTCAAAAATAACCAATTCACACCTATTGTCGAAAAATTATCACTCAATAATGGAGTAGTCCTCCAAATTTCAGATAAATCTCACCTATATTTGCAATATGATTTGTCGGTGGTCCTTTTTTCTGATCATTTTAACTGCTTTTTTGTCAAAAGCCCAATACACAGACCAAATTAACTCCAACAGACCAGGGGCTTCCATAGGTGCCTTTGCTGTGGGTAAAAATGTAATTCAAGCTGAGGCTGGTCTTGCATTTAGAAGTTTTACTCACGCGGGCTACAATAATTCCACCTTTAAGGGAGGAGTCGGATTTCTTTCTCTTCGTTGGGGATTTTTATTAGAAACTTTAGAGCTTACTTATGAAGGTCAATACCTTAGTGGCACCCTGAATTCAAACCTCTACAGTCAGACTACCCAATACTCTCAAAGTGGGTTTCTTCAAAATTTTATCGGAATAAAATATCTTATTTATGATCCTTTTAAAAAAGAAAAACAGACCAACGTCTATAGTTGGAAAGCAAACAACGGCTTTAAAATCAGAGACTTAATTCCCGCAGTATCATTAACTCTTGGGAGTAATGTGAGTTTTGAACAAAACAATCCTTTTCCTTACAATAATGTTTTTGGGAACCTTTATCGACCAGTTTTATTTCAAAATTTAGGGATTCGTTTTGATGAAGAACCTTTTTTTCATTTGAGGGGTACTTTGGCTACTCAATCACATTTTCTTGGAACTTGGGTATTTGTTACTAATTTTACCTACGATCGTTACTTGTCAAAATACCCCCAGAAAAGTTATATACTAACTCTTACGCATACCCTTGACCCATTATGGTCAGTGTACATTGAAAATCAGGGGCGTTTCAGTGACCTCTACAAAAATTATTTTTTTAGAATGGGTGCAGCATATTTATGGAGTGATAATATTCAAATTGAAGCGACTCTTGGTTCATCTTTGAAGAACACACCACATCAGCTTTTTTTGAATGCAGGGATTTCTTATAGATTTGATTTTCACGAAGACTATATTACAGCTGAAGATGTTTTAGAGAAGAAACTTCAAAAACAGCAACGACAAGACAATAAAACTTTCAAAAAAAACAAGAAAGATTTAAAAAAGCAGGAAAAACAACTCAAAAAAACACTCAATAAAAACATTAAAAAAGAAAAGAAAAAAAATCAAAAAGCGAAAAAAAGCTAGCAATGAATCAAGATATAAACATTAGAGTTGTAAATAGTACAAAAGACTTTAAGGCTTTTGTGAAGTTTCCATTTGATTTATACCAGGACAATCCTTATTGGGTGCCACCACTGATAAATGAAGAAATTGAAACGATTGATCCAAAAGTGAATCCTGTTTATCAAAATGCTGTGGCTCGTTTCTTCTTAGCGTATAGAGGAGATGTTATTGTGGGAAGAATTGCAGCCATGATCAACTGGATCGAAGTAAATGAAGTAGGTAAAAGTAAAGTGCGATTTGGATGGTTTGATGTTATAGATGATTTAGAAGTTTCAAAATTACTACTGGAACAAGTTAGACTATTTGGTCAGGAACACAGTCTAAAGATGATAGAAGGTCCAATGGGGTTTTCCAATCTTGATAAAGCAGGGATGTTGGTTGAAGGCTTTGAGGAGCGCAATACTATGATCACCCTTTACAATGCTCCTTATTATAAAAATCATTTAGAAGCTTTAGGTTATACCATGAACGCAAAATGGGTGGAATACGAAATAAAAATCGATGACTTTGAGACCTCTCCTGAAAAAGTAAAACGATTTTCAAAATTAATCATGGAGCGATATCAGCTCAAATTACTTCAATTTAAAAATAAAAATGATATCCTACCCTACATTGACCAAATGTTTGAATTATTGGATGAGACGTACAATAAACTTCAAACCTTTGTTCCCATTCAAAAGTATCAAATTGAGCATTACAAAAAACGCTACATCCGATTTATACACCCTGACTTTATCAAATGTATTGTAGATTCAAAAGGTAAATTAATTGCTTTTTCTATTACTATGCCTTCGTTTACTGAAGCTCTTAAAAAAATAAGTGGAAAGATTACTATTTTCAATTTTTACTACTTAATAAAAGCCTTACGGAAAAATAATCGTGCCTCTTTTTATCTAATTGGTGTTCATCCTGATTATCAAAACAAAGGGATCACAGCTATCATTTTTAACGAAATGCAGAAGCTTTTTAACAAGCGAAACATCAATATTGTAGAAACTAACCCTGAATTGGAGGAAAATGCAGCCATACAAAAACTCTGGAAAAATTACGAGAATAGACTCCATAAAAGCGAGCTACATTTGTTAAAGAGGTCTAAAAATAATTTATGTTAAGTGATGGTACTATTATAGCATTGTCTACGCCTCAAGGGATTGGAGCCATTGGCGTTATCCGATTATCGGGTCCTTTGGCCTTTGAAAAAACAGCACTATTTTTTACTCCAAAAGGAAAAAAAATAGGGGATCAAATACAACCCAATCAAACGTTATTTGGAAATTTTATAAAAGATTCTAATCTAATTGACGAAGTGTTGGTCACACCCTTTAAAGGGCCACATTCCTATACTGGAGAAGATGTTGTTGAAATCTCCTGTCATGGGTCTCCTTTTATCCTTCAACAAGTTATTTCATGCTTCCTAGACGAAGGAATAAAACCTGCAAAACCAGGAGAATTTACACTTCGAGCCTATCTGAATAAAAAAATGGATTTAAGCCAAGCTGAGGCTGTGGCTGATCTTATTGCATCCGAGAGTGCAGAAGCCCACCGAATTGCTATGCAACAAATGCGGGGTGGTTTTTCAAAAGGAATGGAAGACTTGAGACAGCAACTAATTCAATTTAAAGCACTCATCGAGTTGGAATTAGATTTTAGTGAAGAAGAGGTCAACTTTGCTGAAAAAACAGCTCTAGAAAAACTCCTTAATACGCTTGAAAAAGAAATCCAAACTTTAAAAAATTCTTTTTCCTACGGGAATGTTATTAAAAAAGGGGTTCCCGTAGCTATAGCAGGAAAACCTAACGTAGGGAAGTCTTCTCTACTAAATGCGCTTTTTAATGAAGAAAAAGCTATCGTATCCCCCATTGCAGGAACAACTAGAGATACAATAGAAGATACCTTGATTATTGAAGGAATTCAATACCGTTTTATTGACACTGCTGGTTTAAGACTAACCGAAGACACTATAGAATCAATTGGTGTTGCTAGAGCAAAAGAAAAGGTTAATCAAGCAACGATTCTTCTATACCTTTATGATAAATCCGTTTTAGCACACGAGTTGTCACAAGAGCTCACCTCACTCTATCACAACAATCTATTCATTCTTTTGATTCAAAACAAAATTGATCTAGATCCTCAAGGATACGATCAAAAATTCTGTGACGATATCAATAAACAGCTTGATCCAAAAATTAAGGTGATGAGTTTAGGAATCTCTACAAAAGAATCTGACTCCCTTATTCCATTAAAAAAACAATTAAATGATATAGTTCAATCACTTGGAAATACTGATGGAATTATAATAAATAACAGTCGTCATTTTCATGCACTCACAGAAGCCCTTCATTCAATTGGAAATGTAAAAAAAGGGATTCTTTCTGATTTACCTGGAGATTTACTCAGCATTGACCTTAAAGAAGCTATTGATCACGTGGGGACAATTACAGGTGTAATTGATACAGATCATGATATTTTAGGTACAATTTTTAATCAGTTTTGTATTGGAAAGTGACAACACCTATATTTAATCTCATTAACCTTCATAACCTCAATAAATATAACACTTTGACAACATTTAACAGTATGTAGTCCTTTTAATTTTCATCATATTTGCCCTTTATTTACCCTAAATTAATCTTAAGTAGTGTAAATATTTGAATAATGGATGCCACAAGAATCAAATGGACAAAAGTAAAACTTGAATATAATAAGCATAAGAATCAATGGAGAATGATTTATAGTGCGAAGTCAATCCCCTTAGGTGAAGATGAAAAGGGGATTAAAAGATACAAGCAAGTAAGAAAAATTGTTCCCATTCCAATTCCATTAGGGCACTATCCGACTTTTGATCCTAAAACTAAACAAGAAATTAAACTGCCACGTCACAAGAAAGATCATAATAAAAAGCGTCTTCAAGAGTTGCGTATGTTGGAAGGTGAATGGAAAAAAGATCTTACAAACCAGATTTATCACATCAACCAAAACAGCACTTCGGGAGAAAAATTCAGTGAATGGGCAATTGCCTGGATGAATGATCAAACTTTTTCTAAAAGCTATTTAGAAAACTTAATTACCGCTGTAAAGCACGTCAAAAAGGTTGAGGATGTTCATTTTTTGTCAATAGATACAGCCTTTATCAATAAGTTCATCAAGCACTTAAATGATTTGAAAAAGATTGGTAAACTTGAACAGACCACAGTCCGAACATACTATGAAAGATTCTTGCTTTTACTAACAAATGCAGAAAAGGAGAAAAAAATTCATGGAATTGAGCAAATGTTTTCAGATGCCAATAATGTCGAATATGGTGAAAGTAAAATTGGGAATTATTTTTCAGAGAATGAATTAAGAGTTCTTGCAGCAACACCCTGCAGAAATAAAATCATGAAAATGGCTTTTTTATTTAATTGTCTGACAGGTATAAGAATCAGTGAGTGTATTGACCTTAAATGGAAAGATATCAAGGAAAAAGATGGTCGAATAACAGCTGACATACTTACTCGAAAAAACAAACATAGTCAAGTGATTCCTATCAAACTCAGCTGTGAAATTTATGCCTGAAAGAAGAGGTTTAAACGATAAAGTTTTTTTGGCGCTGACCTATAGCGATATGAACAATAAGCTTACTGAATGAGTCGAATCCTCAGGTTTGGAAAGAACAGGTAAAACTAAAACTCATGATGCAAGAAGAACCTGCGGCGCATTGATCTGGAAGAAAATAAAAAATATCGATACTGTAGCTAAGTTCCTAAACCATAAAAATATCAGTGAAACTTTCAAGTATCTGAGGAAATTTCTAGGAGATACTTTTGATGAAGTTGATGCAAATGAAATAATGCCTGACATCACAATTTAAAAGCTAAAAGTTTCTGTTCAGCATTAATCCAAACACAGGGGCATGGGTTTTAGGAAATGGTTTTTCTATTGAAATACAGGGATGATATTTGATATGTAATCCTTTCGATTGATATCAATGTCTTAACGCAAGATTCCTTGTAGTTGTTTTAGGAGGTATTTGTTTGGGGTGAGTTTGTAGAATTTTGCAAAAAGCTCCATTCTTTTTATCTTAGTATAAATATTGACCATAATTCAACTTTAATGAAAAAAAAAATAAATTATTTATAGCTAAATATGAATAATTTCTTTAAAATAAATTACAGTTACTTATTATTGTTTTTTGCATTATTTCAAATTTGTTCGAGCCAAACCTTAACGGTTTCTCTTACTCAAGAAATACCTGTTAATAAAACTAATGAATCAATAGAGAATTTTTTTCTTCAAGACTACAATGAAGCTGAAACTTATAAAGTTTCCCTATCTGTTTCCTCATCACTATCATCTTCATTTAGTATAATCGTAACGGATGAGTTAGCTAGAGATACGGGTTTTAATTCTTGGACTAATATTACATCTTTAAATTTTACAGGGTCTCCCACTAGAATACAAAATGGTCTAAATTCATTGGTTTTTAACACTACGTCTTATATAAATGGTATTATAATCTTGAATGTAGTAATTACAAAACAAGTTGATAATACTTTTTATAATCCAACAAATGGGCACATCTATAAATTTATTCCGGGTCAAATTACTTTTTTGAATGCAAGAACAGCAGCATCCAGTTCATTATACGAAGGAGTACCTGGTTATCTTGTTACTATAACAAGCGCAGATGAGCAATCTTTTATAAACAGTAAAACTGATGCGAAAAATATATGGACAGGTCTTTCTGATGAAAATTCAGAGGGAGATTGGATGTGGTTAGATGGTCCTGAGGCTGGGACTGTAATTATGACAGGTAATAGCACACCAGTAGAGGGGCAGTATAATAATTGGGCTACTTCTGAGCCTAATGATTGGAACACAGGCGAAGATTATATGGTTACAAGTTGGCAAGGTGGGTCTCAATGGAATGATTTTGGTCCTCCCGCAACAATTGGAACTGGAGATATTGGAGGTTATTTAGTCGAATTTTCATCAGAAAGACCTGTCCATATATTTTTCGCATCAGTTTTACTGTTTATAAAAGATTGCTCATCTGCGCTTGTTATAGTAACAAGATAACCA
>JAQWHT010000004.1 GCA_029249225.1 Flavobacteriaceae bacterium | reverse complement strand
CTCTAAAATCTATAATATCATACTTTTCCTTACCTTAGTATTGTATCAAGAACGCTTATGCGTACCAACCGATCTTCTCGAGACACGGTGGTTTAGAATACGAGACGCTCGTCTAAAACAATCGAGAAATCATATTCATCTCGGTCATAAATGACGTTTAATTAAAAAAACTATTATGGCTATTTTTTCAGGAGAAGTAACAATCAAAGTAAGATTCAAAGACATTCAAGTTGCAGTTGGTTATGGAACGACCTCAGCAATAATTAAGCATAGATATGTCGAGCAGGCTTATGCAAAATCCCCTTGGTCAAAGATTAAAAACCAAAAAGATGATCGGTTTGTGGTTGTTGTTTAGAAGGAAAACATTGAATAGAGGGTTTTATTAAAAACAGCTAAAAATTGATCAAAAAAGGCCAAAAATGATTACGATTAGATGTCATCGGATTCTTTCCAACCTCCCATACCCCTCATACCGTAACCAATTTCACTGAGTTGCCAGTTTGTTCTTCCAAATCTTCTGTAAATTATAATTTACTCCTTTAAAATTACATTCAACCAATTTTCTGCATTTTTACTCCAAATAGAATGCGTTCCTCCTCTTCCTAAACCATAACCGTGCCCACCGTCTGAAAAGGCGTGAAGCTCTACGGGTATTTTAAAGGCCTTGAGTTGTTTTAGATAGGCAATACTGTTTTCAATAGGAACAGCTTTGTCATCGATGGAGTGAATTAATAGGGCAATAGGAGTGAATTTATTGACTTGTAATTCATTAGAATAATAATCAACCTCTTTCTTTGAAGGCGAATCACCTAGTAGATTCGTTCTAGAACCTCCATGTGTTAATTCGTCCTGAAAGGAAATTACGGGGTACATTAAGATTGAAAAATCGGGACGAGCCGAAAGCTTATTTTCTTTAGGATAAACTTTTGCATCATAATGTGTAGAAAGTGTTGCAGCTAAATGTCCTCCAGCAGAAAAGCCCATTACTCCAATTTTATTGGGGTTAATGTTCCATAGATTCGCATTTTTACGAATTATACGCATAGCTTTTTGAGCATCTTGAAGCGGACCTATAACTTTATCTTCCATGATACGGTCGTCAGGTAAACGGTACTTTAATACAAAAGCAGAAATACCAATACTGTTGAGCCATTCTGCTACCTGATACCCCTCATGGTCTATGGCGAGGATTTTATAACCCCCTCCTGGACAAATTAGAACTGCTGCACCATTGGATTTTTCTTTTGGAACGATGTAGGCTTTTAAAGATGGGATCACTACTTGATGAATTCTCAAAATATCCTTTGAGTCACCTCCGGTACTGTATTCTTGATATTCAGTTGAAGTGAGTTGACCAGGAATTTCAGATTCCCAAATAGGAAACTCTTTTTGTGCAATCAGGTTGTTGAACGAAAACATTAGAATCACCGAGGTGTGGTACATTGATTTCATAAAAGTTAAAGTAATTATTTTGCAGCATTTTGAGCTAATTCTAATGCGCTCGTAGTTAAATAATACTTGGTTAACAAATTGGTAATTTCCCAGTCGGGTATTTTCAGATTTTTATAGAATTGAATGAAACGTCTGGTCACTTGCGCAAAGTGAGCTTCGTGTCCTTCTCTTAATTCTTTTGGAATGCGAACTTCCCAACGATTCCCTTTCTCAATAAGTTCTATACCAGGGTATTGCTTGGCTAATGAATTGACTGCATTTTGAAGAGTAGTAGCATCAAAATCCTGATTGGGATTAACATAAAGTGTTGGGATGTAATTTTCTTCTTCTGTTTGAAGAATTTCCAAATTGGCATTACTTCCTCTCATGATAGAATAGTGGGTGTCTCCTGTTCCTTCAGGTGCTTTAAAATTCCACATGACTTCCACTTTAGCATGATGTCCTTTAAGGGTGTAATTCATCGCTCCATTGGCATATACAAAGAGTGTGTCGTTTACTACGTAAGGACTCAGATAGCTGGGATAGCGTTCTAAACCCGTTACTTGCTCAAAATCATGTTTGCTCATTACTGTTGCCCAACGCTCTGCTTGAAGCAGTTTGATGTCATCTTTTAAAATGGCTTGTTCTGGGAAGCATTCCCAAAAAGTTAAGTCAACCAAATGCGAACTGACATCAACAAGACCTTCCCCTTGTTGTTTGGTGTCAAAGAACCAAGCTGGACGAATTAAAGGTTTTCCAGAAACTTCTTTTGCGTAGTGATGAGTGGACGATTTTACGATTGCAGGAGCTTCTACACTTCCTTGTACAAGTGTGCCAAAAACGCTTTCTATCTGAGAGAGTTCTTTTTGAAGCACCGTTGTAATTTCAGAACGTTCGGTCATGATATCATACAGCAATAGGTTTTTTTCTTCCGCAATACGAAAAGCCTTTTCTAATGACTTGTATTCCTTTGGATCAATGACCATAGGTTTGTCTGCATATACATGAAACCCATTTTCAATGGCCTCAAGGATGTATTCTGTTTTTTTCTGATTATTTCCAGAGAGCATTACGACTCCTCCATTTTCCTTGTTAAGCATTTCCTCAAAGAAGTTGGCTTTATTAAAAACTACAGACTCCCAGGAAGTTGGATTCTCATTACGTTGATTATACCCTTTAATTCTACTGAGATGAAAGTCTAAATCATCGCTTGCAGGAGCATAAATATGAACTTCAGCATCAATTTCAGGATACATTGTTTTTTGCACTAAAGCCGCATGAAAATGCCCAGGATCTAGGGTGATCCATTGAATTTTGCTCTCCTTTTTGGCACACCCTAGCAACAATAACAACAGAGGAAATACACCTTTTTTAATCATGCTTAATATTTAATATTTGAAGTTCCATAAGGTGCTCTTTGCGAACGACTTAACATAGAATTGGCTTCCGCATCGTTAAGGAAACGCTCGGTCATAGGATCCCAGTTTAGTTTGCGAGGAAGTTTCATCGCAATGTGGCTAATCAAACAGACCGTACAAGCACGATGTCCAATTTCAACTGGTGAAATGGGCTCCTCCCCGCTTTTAATACATTCTAACCAGTTTAAATGCTGTTCTTTACTTTCATAAAGGTGGATTTCATTAGATCCAATAACAGAATCTAGAATTTTAGGATCACTAGCATCCAAAGATTTTACACCGTTATTTTCCGGTATTGGATCTGAAGGGGTTGCTCTATAGGCTCCTCGGGTAACAAAGATCCATCCATCTTCTCCTTCGTAGCGGATTCCATTAGGAAAACCGCCACTGGTTAGCATGGTAATCCCATTTTGATATTCAGCTTTGACCATAAAGTCCCCGTGAACATCCCAACTTCCGTATTTAGGGAACTCAGCAATAGCTTCTACACTTTTGGGTCCCGTATATTCAGTATTCATTCCCCAAGCTGCTGAATCAAAGTGGTGCTGTCCCCATCCCGTGATCATTCCTGCCCCAAATTGTTCTTTACGAAGCCATCCCGGACGACTGTATCCCACTTTTGGATGTACTAACATTTCTGAATAGTCCATTTCAGGAGTAGAGCCCAACCAAGCGTCTAAATTTAAGGCTGCTGGAACAGCTTCTGTTTGTGCAATAGGACCTGGAGGATCGCCTGGGAGACCAACTTTTACAGTGTGAATTTTTCCAATTCTACCATTGCGAACCAATTCAGCTGCGTACCTGAATTGAGGAGATGAGCGTTGTTGGGTTCCTACTTGTAATGTGATTTTTTGTTCTTGAACAATATTACTTAATACTCGTCCTTCTTCCACAGTGAGTGAGGTGGGTTTTTGTAAATAAACATGTTTTTTTGCAAGAGCTGCTTCAATTGCAGGTTGGGCATGCCAATGATCGGGAGTACTGATGATTACTGCATCAATATCTTTGTGAGTAATCATGTCTTGGTAGTTGTCGTACATTTTAGTATCGACTTTTTGTCCTTTTTTTTCATAGTACTGATCCACCAGTGCTTTGCCATCTTTTGTTCGGTTTTGATCTACATCACACACAGCAATCATTTGTGCCATTTCGTGTTGCATGGTACCGGGCATATCATGAACGCGCGCAATTCGTCCACAGCCTATCTGACCTATTTGAATGCGATTACTGGGTGCGTTTTTTCCAAATACAGATGCGGGAACTATAGTAGGAATGGCTGCTGCAGCAAAGGCAGTTGCTGAAGTTTTTTTGATAAAAGATCGACGGTTTATATTGTTTTTTTTCATGAATTAAGGTTTTAATTGATAATGTAAGGGCTCGGCAAATTGCTTCCAAGCTTGATCTGCAGTAGTAGTTTCCATTTTACCATCATAGACGATTAGCTGGTATTTTAGGGTATATTTTTTACCAGGTTCAAAAGTCCAATCTGTAGTCTTAGTTGTGGCAAAATTGACGAAAAGGTCTCCTCTTCCGTACTGATCTTCTGGCCACACGCGTAAAGGTTCTGGGTGGTTGTAGTTTTCGGGGTGGGAGAGCATAAGAATCCCTCCATGACCTTCATCTAATTTTCCATCTACAATACACCATCGAGCCGAACTACCATCAGCTGTTTTTCTTGTATTTCCCTCGGAACTTAGGACTCTACTGTTTTGATTGTCCCATTCCTCTGTTGTTCTCCAGCCAAATCCACCATAACGGTATTGAATTATTTTAAAAGGTTCCTTCGTAGCACATTCATAGCTGATGGTAATGTCCATAAGGTATTGGGTATTAGAGAGGGGGGTTGTTTTAATGTTTTGAATTTCATTTAAGGCTACTTTATTAGCTCCATCTTTAAGGACAACATGCTCTTGAAGTACTTCAATTTCACTGAATACAGGTCCTGTATTTTTCTTTAAAAGTTTGGCAAAACGAATTGTGCCTTGTTTTTTATTCAAATTCCAAAAATCTAAAGTATCTCCTTCAAAAAGAGTGTGCGTCCATGGATTCCAAATTCCGTAATGGTGGTAATGATCTTCGGGTTGAATTCGAGTTAAGCGTTTTCCTTTGGGGGTGTTTACGGGGTGTAAATAACCGTTTCTTTGATAGGCTTCACTGACTCCTTCTGGCACTCCTTTAAGCGCTGTCTGGTAACCAATTATTTTAGTTCCATTCTGATATACTTCAAGCTGTTCATCACTTTCAACCAATTGAACAGCAGAATAATCCATAGGTTTTTCTTTTTCTAAATTATAACTTGAGACATCGCTTGATGTTTTCCAATAAATTATGTTTTCATTTCGTTGATAGGGGATTTCTTCTTTCCCAGAAGTAGTTGCAGCCATTAAACGAAATGGACTATTCAAAAGGGCTTCATTGAGTTCTAGACTTGCAATGGAATTAACACTGTAATTTGCTTCAGAAATAGGTTGTAGTTCAATTACTGAATGGTTGCAGGATGAGATTCCAAATCCGATTAAGAGTGTTAGTAAAAATTTCTTCATGATTGTTCTAATTTAATAATTTGATTTGTATTTGAAGCCTGATATATTGATTGAATTAATTCTACAGACTTTCGAGCTGTATCAATATTGACTAGTGGTTGTCTGTCTTCTAGTACCGCATGGATAAAATCATTCAATACTGCTTGATGTAATTCAATGCTGTTTACTTTTGCAGTTTTACTGCCTTGATTTGAATTCGTTTTTGCATTTGATTTCCAATTGGGAAGAGAGCACGATTGAATTGATCCTCCCTCAAAAACCATACTACCCTTGGTGCCGTATACGGCAATAGATTCAGGATGACCCGGATATAGACAGGTTCCCGCACTTAACGTACCTAGTGAACCCTTTTTAAATGTAAGATGTGCTACTACTAAATCTTCCCCTTCAATGTCGTGAACTTTTGTGTCAATTTTTGCCCCAACTTGATCCACATCCCCCATAAGATCAAGTAATAGATCAAGCGTATGAATACCTTGATTTATTAAAGCTGCACCTCCGTCTAACTCTAAAGTTCCTCGCCAGGCATTGCTTTGGTAATAATTAGCATCTCTATACCAGTTAATTTGCGTATTGACTAATAAAATAGTTCCGAGTTTTCCTGACTGTATAGCTGATTTAAATTCTTTATAAGCTGGGTTTATTCTGTTTTGAAAAACCACTCCTAGTTTTAAGGATGTTTTTTTTAATTGATCAAAAATTAAATCGATTTTAGAGAGTGAGGTTTCCAATGGCTTTTCACAAAGTATGTGCTTATTTGCTTGGATTGCTTCTGTGATACTCTCCCCATGGCGTCCGCTTTCATTACAAATGCAAACTACATCAAGATCTGCTTGTTTATAAAACTCCTTAGGATTTGAAAAAACTACTGTGTCGAACTCAGCACCGATTGAAGCAGAATTTTTTTGATTCCGGGTTAAGATTCCAGCGAGATAGGTATTGGGTTGGGCATGAATACAGGCTGCGTGCACTTTTGCAATCGCCCCATTTCCCACAATGCCAATTCCTAATTTCATATTTAAAGGGATACACCCCGTTTCCAAGGGATAAAATCGTTTTGTCTTAATTGAACTGCTTTTGGAATTTCGATTCCACTCGCTACATTAATGATATATTCCAATAAGGCATCGCCAACTTCTTCCAGGCTGCGTCTTTCCGTAATGATAGTACCACAATCAAAATCGATAATATCACTCATTTTTTGAGTTAAAATACTATTCGTACTGATTTTAACAACCGGGGTAATTGGATTTCCAGTAGGGGTTCCAAGACCTGTGGTAAATAAAATGATATTGGCACCAGACCCTGCTAATGCAGTTGTGCTTTCTACATCGTTACCCGGAGTACACAGCAGTGAAACCCCAGCTTTTTGGGCATATTCCGTATAATCCAAAACATCTGTAATGGGTGCATTTCCTGATTTTTTTGCAGCACCTGCAGATTTCATAGCATCGGTAATTAAACCGTCTTTAATATTCCCTGGTGATGGATTCATGTCGAAACCCGAACCTACTTTTGCTGCAGCTTTTTCATATTGTTTCATCAAATCTAAAAACTTGGATGCAAGTAGTTCTGTGGCACAGCGATTGACCAATTCTTGTTCTACACCCGCCAATTCTGGAAATTCAGCTAAAATTGACTTTCCTCCCAAGTCAGAGAGGATGTCAGAAACGTGTCCTAAGGTTGGATTGGCAGTAATCCCCGAAAATCCATCGGAGCCACCACACTCCAATCCAATAGTAAGTTTAGTGAGGGGAGCAGGACTTCTTTCGATTAAATTGGCTTTTTTTATTTCCTCAAATGAGTTTTTAATTATTTTAGACAAAAAGGCATTAACCGTTCCTTCAGTTTGTTGATCGTAAATTAGTACTGGTTTTTTATTTCCTACCTGTAGCTTTGAAAGTGCTTCTTTGAAAATATCGATCTCAAGATTTTGACAACCTAAACTCAAAACAGTTGCTCCTGCCACATTGGGATTGTTGACATATCCTGCTAACATTCTTGCCAATGACTGGGCATCTTGTCGTGTACCTCCGCAGCCCCCTTGATGGGTTAAAAAGCGTACTTTAATATTGTTGTATTGATTTGAGTTTTCTCTTGATATTGATTCTGGTTCACTTTTAGGTTCTTCTCCTCGAACCAGTTGACTTAATAAAGCCTGTAATGGCTCTTTTTCAGGGGGATTGATTTCTTTTTCAAAGATTGCTTTTAAGGTTTCAATATTTCTGTTTTCGCAAAATACCAAGGGGAAAAACAACCAGATGTTATCCGTACCCACTTGTCCATCAGGGCGATGATACCCATTAAACGTTCGCGCTTTCCATTTTGCTGTTGAAGGAGGAGTCCACTCCCAAGGTGCTGTTTTGCCTTGAACATCTTGAATTTTATGTTTGATATTTTCTGTGGTCAAGAGACTTCCTTGAGAAATAGGCTTAACAGCTTCACCTACCAATACACCATACATATAAATGGAATCATGGGGTTTAAAATCCTTTGTGGAAAACTTGTGTTTCAAAGGGATGGCTTCAACCAATTGAAACGAACTCCCTTCTAAATGTACTTGATAACCTTTGTTTAGATTGTCTAGAGCAACAGCAACATTGTCTTTGGGGTGTATTTTTAAAATGGGTGCTCTAGTATTCATAGGTTTTGGATGTAAAGATTAAATGAACTTTCAATATCATTCGTTTTAAAATACTTTAAAATAGTATGCAAGTGTCTCGCTAATTCAGAAACTTGACTAAGGTCTTGATCCCAAAAGGCTTTATTTAAGAGTGCCTTTTTTACAAAATCTTCTAAACTGGATTCTCCCCAATAGTTATTGAGTTCTTTAACTATTTTTTCTTCATCTTGAACAGGAAGTGTTTTTCCATTCCAGTTCCCTTGATAAAATTGTAACAAACAAGCAAAAGAAAAGACGAGGTGAGGAGGGAGTGTTCCATTTTTATTTTGAAATGCCAGTAAGCTGGGCAAAACACGCACCTTGAATTTTGAAATAGAGTTGAGCGCAATACTTGCTAAATAATGTTTGATGAATGGATTTTTAAACCGATCAAAAACTGATTCTGTAAATTGATTTAAAGAATGTTTATCCATTTCTAAAGTAGGTGCAATTTCATTTCGAACGGATTCTTCTAAAAAACTCTTTGTAAAAGCGGAGGTGAAAATATCACTTACGATTTCATGTCCGTGAAGTAATGATAGAGGGACAAGTGCAGTATGCGCTCCATTTAGAATCCGCACCTTTTGAGTTCGGTAGGATTGAAGATTCTCCACTACTCTGATGTCAAGATCAATTTCGTTGACTTTTAATTTGGCTTTTAGTTTTTCGTCACCTTCTATTACCCATAAGAAAAAGGGTTCGGCAGTTACTAAAAGTGCATCATCATAATCCAATTGTTCTTTGTAGAATTCAATATTATCCCTGGGATAACCAGGTACAATTCGGTCAACTAAAGTATTGCAAAAGGTATTGGCATTTTCAATCCAACCGATAAATTCAGAATTCAATTCCCATAACTGGGCGTATTGTAAGACGATTTTCTTTAATGAAGTGGCATTGTAATTTATTAATTCACAGGGAAGGATGTACAAGCCTGTACTTAGATCGCCCTTAAAATGAGTAAAGCGTTCCCAAAGCAAATGGGTGAGTTTTGCTGGAAAAGTCTTCTGAGGGCTGTCATTTAATTGATCAGCAGCATCAAACTCAATACCTGCTTCAGTGGTATTTGAAAAAATAAATTCCAATTCAGGAATTTTGGCAAGTTCCAAATAGGCCGAATAGTCTGCATAAGGACTGACCGTTTTAACGATATTTTGAATCAGTTTTTTCTCTTGTATTTGTTTACCGTTTACAATACCGTTTAAAAATAAAGTATAAGCACCGCCTTGCTTGTCAAGAAGGTGAATTAATCCTTTTTCAATGGGTTGAATTACAGCAATGCCTCCGTTATAATTCGTTTTTTGATTGATTTGATGGATCACATCTCCCACAAAAGCACGCAAAAAATTTCCTTCTCCAAATTGTAAAATTTTAATTGGATAGTCGCGTTGTGAAAGTAGAATTTCTTCATGGGCTGAATTTTTCATTTATACATACATTAAAACCCAAATTTATGAGGCAGCCATAAGGTAATTTGAGGAAAAAATGTAATAAGCATTAATGCTATTATCATTGCAATAAATAAAGGTAATAATGGTTTTATCACTTTTTCGATACTCGTTTTGGCAATACCAATTCCTACAAACAATACAGACCCTACGGGAGGGGTACATAAACCAATACAGAGATTGAGGACCATGATGATTCCAAATTGGATTGGATCAATGCCTATGGACTTGACTACAGGAAGAAATATTGGGGTAAAAATTAAAACTGCTGGGGTCATGTCCATAAAGACTCCTACAAAAAGAAGGAGTAAGTTTATGATAATAAGTATCACCACTCTATTGTCGCTTATGCTAAGTAGAACATCACTCATATTTTGAGGGATATTTTCATACGACATGATCCAGGACATGCTCATGGAAGCAGCTATTAAAAGCATTACTACCGCACTGGTTTTAGAAGATTCTAATAAAATTTTTGGTAAGTCCTTGACGCTAATTTCTTTGTAAGCAAATCCTAAAATAAGTGTGTAAAGTACAGCTACAGCTGAAGCTTCAGTAGCTGTAAAGTAACCCGCCACAATTCCGCCAATCACGATAACCAACAAGAGTAAGCTAGGAAAAGCGATGACAAAAGTTTTTAAAATTTGAGAAAGACTACTGCGTTTAAATGTTGGATATCCTTTGCGTTTTGCCCATACTCCCGCTACTATCATCAGGAAGAGTCCCGTTAGGATACCTGGGATATATCCAGCAAGAAATAAAGCTGCAATAGAAACACCACCACTCGCTAAAGAATAAACGATTAATACATTACTTGGTGGAATTACTAGGCCGATCGTTGCCGAAGTAATATTAACAGCAGCCCCGTATTCTTTATCGTAGCCTTCCTTTTCCATTTCTGGACCGAGGATGCTTCCCATAGCAGAGGCGGATGCCATGGCTGAACCTGCAATGGCTCCCATGAGCATAGCTGAAATAATATTGATCAGAGCGAGACCTCCAGGTAAGGCACCTACTATGGTTTTGGCAAAACGAATCAAGCGATCCGCTATGCCACCATGGGTCATGAGTTGACCTGAGAGTACAAAAAAGGGTATGGCCAACAAAGCAAAACTATCTAGTCCCGTTCCCATACGTTGCGCAATTGTAGTTACTGCAGCTAGGCTGGGGATAGAAACTAAGATGGTTAGTAGAGAGGATATTGCTATACTCCAAGCGACAGGAGTGCCTATTGAAATAAAAAAGAGAAAACTAAGTACGAGTACTAATACAGGTAAAAATTCCATAAGCTTCTATTTCTTGTTTTGAGTGATTTTATAAAAAATAATTAAAATTCCACTGAGCGGAATGACCCCATAGACGACTGCTAAGGGGATTTTTAGTGAGGGTGAAAATTGTTCTAGTTTGGTGGTGATATAGACCAATCGACTTCCACCGACTACCATTCCAAAAAAAGCAAAGCTCAAGACAGTAATTGAAATAAATCTTGTCAAAAACAATTGTCTCTTTTCTGAAAACTTTTTAGCAAAAAAATCAATGGCTACATGTTCGTTTTTTCCAGCCACATAGGCAGCACCCAAAATACCCAACCAAATCATAAGATAGCGTGCTAATTCATCTGTAAAGGAACTTGGTGTATCGGTAAAAAAGCGAGTAAAAACTTGCCACAATACGTTGAGTACCATAATTCCTAAAATGGCAATCAACAAACGCTCAACAATTTTATCTACGAAGGTTCTAATTTTTTTCATTTCGAATACGATCTATTAATACTGAAATTTCTGGATCCTCTCTAAAGGCTTCGTACATGGGAAGTGTTGCTTCTTGAAACGCTGCTTTTTCAGGGTAGCTAACCTCAACCCCAGCTTCAATCACAGCTTGTAGAGATTCATTTTCTGATTCGATCCATAATTCTCTTTGATAGGGAACGGAAAGATTGATGGCTTTTTGTAACCATTCTTGTTCTTGTGAACTTAGTCTATTCCACAAATGGGTACTTACCAAAAGGATATCAGGAATCATGGTATGCTCATCGATGATATAATACTTGCACACTTCATAATGTCTAGAGAGATAAAAACTGGGAGGATTATTCTCTGCTCCATCAACCACACCTTGCTGAATTGCAGTATACAATTCTCCCCAAGAAATTGGAGTTGGGGAACCACCCAATTGTTTTACCATTTCAAAAGCAGAGGCACTTTCTTGAACTCTAATTTTTAAGCCTTTTAAATCATTAGGGTTTTCTACAGGACGTTCACGAGTATAAAAACTTCTGCTTCCGGAATCGTAAAACCCAATCCCTTTGAGCCAGAAATCATCTCCCTCACCTAAAAGCTCTTTTCCAATAGGGCCGTCTAAAACACGAAATAGATGCTCTTTACTGTCGAAAAGAAAGGGTAAACCAAAGATTCGAAGTTTGGGTGCAAAGTTTTCCATAACCGCACCAGAAACTTTTGCCATGTCAAGACTTCCTATCTGAAGTAGTTCCAGACATTCTCTTTCACTACCCAACTGCTGGTTGGGGTAAATTTGAATACGCATTTTTCCTTCAGAAAACTCATTTAAATACTCATCTGCTTTAAGCATGGCCTGATGAACAGAATGTGTAACGTCAAGCCCATGGCCTAAACGAATGATTCGTTTGTTAGAAGTTGTACTGCACCCTAAAAAAAGTGTTCCTATCACCCCAAGAATTATAAAACGAAACAGCTTCATTGATTTTGTTTTAAAGTTTGAATATGTGCCAAGGTTTTTTTGACCGTATCAGTAAGTGTGTCGTAGGCTTTATTTTGAACTACTTCTTTTGAAATAAGTTGAGAGCCTAATCCGACACAAGTGACTCCTGCATCAAACCAAGACTTGAGATTTTTTTCTTCGGTAGTCACCCCTCCCGTAGGCATGATGCTCGTCCAAGGTTGTGGTCCTTTGATTGCTTTGACAAATTGAGGTCCGTAAATATTGCCTGGAAATAATTTGACAATTTCTGCCCCAAGCTCTTCGGCACGAGCAATTTCAGTTAATGATCCACATCCTGGAGACCACAAGATTTTTCTTCGATTGCATACAATTGCGATGTCTTCACGGAAGACAGGGGTAACAATAAAATTAGCCCCATTCATCATATAGTAGCTAGCTGTCGCCGCATCAGTAACCGACCCCACACCAATAATCATTCCAGGGAGGGATTTGATACTATATCCAATCAATTCTCGGAAGACTTCGTGTGCAAAGTCTCCTCTATGAGTAAACTCTAAGAGTCGTGCTCCTCCGTCGTAACAAGCTTTTACTATTTTTTTTGAAACTTCTATGTCCGAATTATAGAATAATGGGACCATACTACTGGTTTGCATTTCGGTGATTACTTGATGTCTTGTATATAATGCCATAAATTATTTTTATCGTGCGACTCGCCCAGAGGAGTCTCCACTCATTAGTTTTTTAACTTCTTCAACTGAAACAAGATTTGCGTCTCCTTTGATGGTGTGTTTTAAGCAGGATGCGGCAACAGCAAAGTTGAGTGCTTGTTGATCATCATCAGGAAAAGTAATTAAACCGTAGATTAATCCCCCCATAAAAGAATCTCCTCCACCAACACGATCAACGATATGGGTAATCTGATATTGTGGACTCTCACACATGGTTGATCCATCATAAAGTACCCCAGCCCAAGTATTGTGTGAGGCAGATAAGGAACCTCTAAGGGTAGTAATTACTTTTTTAGCTTTAGGAAATTTTTTCATCATCTGTTTGCATACTGATAAAAAAGCTTCAGCCTTGACTTCATGTCCCTGTTTGGTAATGTCCAGTCCTTCTGGCTGGATCCCAAAATGCTTTTCTGCATCTTCTTCGTTACCTAAAATGATATCGCAATAGGAGGTTAGCTCTGACATTATAGCTTCCCGATTCCCTCCGTAGTTCCAAAGTTTAGCGCGATAGTTTAAATCAGTTGAAACTGTGATCCCCATTTCACTAGCAATTTTTACAGCCTCTAAACAAGCATCTGCTGCGCCTTGGGAAATAGCAGGTGTTATACCGGTCCAATGAAACCAAGAAGTGTTTTTAAATATTGTTTTCCAATCAATCATTCCCGGTTGGATCTCAGCCATGGCAGAGTTTGCTCGATCGTAGATCACTTTACTTCCTCTGGAAACCGCACCTGTTTCTAAAAAATAAATTCCCAATCGATCCCCTCCTCTAAGAATGTGTTCCGTATTGACCCCTCTTTTCCGCATCTCCATTAAAGCGCAATCTCCTATATCGTTTAAAGGAAGACGGCTAACAAAACTTGAAACTACACCATAATTTGCTAAAGAGACTGCTACATTTGATTCTCCGCCTCCATAAACAACATCAAATTGATTTGTTTGAGAAAATCTCAGAAATTCTGGGGAAGAAAGGCGTAACATGATTTCTCCAAAAGTGACTACTTGGCTCATATAAAATTTTAAATTTAGTTATTAAAATAAGACTTAGCGTTTCTATAACAAATGTCTTGGACGATACCTCCAATCCATTTCATATCCTTTGGTAATAAACCTTTTTCTATATCGTTACCGAAAATATTGCATACCAAACGCCGAAAATACTCATGTCTAGGAAAGGATAAAAAACTTCTTGAATCCGTTAACATTCCAATAAAACAACTGATAATCCCCATGTTTGATAGAATATTAATTTGGTCTGTCATTCCATCTAGTTGATCTAAAAACCACCAACCCGATCCCCATTGAATTTTACCTTTAGCACTTCCATCGTTAAAATTCCCAATCATAGTCGCCATGATTTCATTATCAGAGGGATTGAGATTGTACAAAATGGTTTTGGCAAGCTGGTTTTCTATATCAAGGGCATCTAAATAACGTGAAAGTCCGAATGCTATTGGATAATTGCCAATAGAATCCCAACCGGTATCAGGACCTAGTTTATTAAACATACGAGTGTTGTTATTCCTCATAGCACCCAAATGAAATTGCTGTACCCAACCTAATTTGTGGTAAGCTTTCCCCAGGAAGATAAGTAGGGCAGTCTGAAACTGTTCCGCTTCTTTTTTAGTTGGTGACTGTCCTTTTCTTTTGTTCTCAAAAATACGTTTGACTTCTTTCTCCGGAACTATTTC
>JAQWHT010000112.1 GCA_029249225.1 Flavobacteriaceae bacterium | reverse complement strand
ATGAATTGGTTGCGCCAATTGGATCCATAATATTTTCTTTTAAAATTTGGGACACTACCTTTGACGGAGCTCACAACCAACAAATTACTTGGGAACATTTGCTCAATCAATCATCTGACTGGTCTGGAACCCTCTGGGGTAGTCATGATTGGGCCGACCGACCACCAAGTAAAGGTAGTATTGACGATTGGAAAAACAGAACTTTTCATAGCCCGGGTACTCATTTTGAATACAACGATGTAAGAGTAAATATTCTTGCCTATTCCTTACTTCAAGTTTGGCGAAAGCCCCTGCCCCAAATTTTAAAAGAAAATATTATGGATCCAATTGGCGCAACCAATTCATGGAGGTGGTATGGGTATAAAAATTCTTGGGTTGAGCTTGATGGAAACCGAATGCAATCTGTTTCTGGAGGAGGACATTCAGGCGGAGGTCTTTTTATCAATACAGAAGATCACGCGCGTTTTGGATTACTTTTCCTAAACAAGGGAAACTGGAACGGAACTCAACTACTAAGCAAGGCATGGGTAGAAAATGCGACAGCCTCCTCCCCTGCCAAAATTAATTACGGCTACATGTGGTGGCTTAACAAAAAGGGAACTCCAAGATATTGGGAAGGTATTCCCGAAAATGTTTATTATGCTGCTGGATTTGGTGGGAATTTTATTGTAATCATTCCTGATGAGGATATGGTAGTTGTAACTCGTTGGCTAGAACCCAGCCAAATAGGGAAATTTATAAAACAGGTCTTAGATGCCCTACCCTAAAGCACTCATTTTTGATATGGATGGAACCCTTGTGGATAATATGGAGTACCATAAGCAGTCATGGATTGATCTTTTTGAATACCACAAATTAAATTTAGACTATACTACTTTTGACACCCAATACCACAATGGATCCCTAGTTGAAATCATGGCTCGTTTGTTTCCCCATGTCAAGAATAAAGATGAACTTTATCAAATTGGCAGCTATAAAGAAGTGTTGTATCGTGATTTATACCGCTCCCATGTGAAAGCTATCCAAGGACTCCACCCTTTTTTAGAATCCCAAAGAAAAAAAAATATACCTATGGGGATTGCAACTATGGGTGATCAATACAATATTAACTTTATTTTCGAAGCTTTAGGGCTAGAGCAATTTTTCCATTCAACAACCGGAGGGCATCAAGTTAATCGTGGAAAACCTCATCCGGAAATCTTTCTAACCGCAGCAAAAAAAATGGATGTCGATCCAGAAAATTGCTTGGTGTTTGAAGATACACGATCTGGAATTGAAGCAGCACAAGCAGCAGGCATGTCCGTTGTAGGCATTGCAACGATGTTTGATAAAAAAACATTAGTAGATCTGGGCTGTATAAAAGCAATTGATGATTATAATGATTTGACTAATTTTAAGTAATAACTCAAAAAAATAGCCTTTTGAAAATTTCTAAAACCCAAGTTTGAAATATTTTTCCCTCCCTTCTTTCTGCTAGGTTTACTAATTTGATTCATGAAGTTTTCATTGGTTAGGATATACTTTTTTTTAAGTAAAACTGAGAATGTTTGGTTATATACGTTACTTATCTCCGCTTTTGAATTGAGATTGCTTGCTGCAATATTAAATTTCTTCAATCTCAGTGATGAAGGAAAATAAGTGTCATTCTTGACTGACCTAAACACAGCATCTGAGTCATGGTAGTTAGTATCAATGGAGGCTTTAAATACAATACAATCGTTATAAATAAATCTCATAAAAAAGAATTTCTATCAATCCCTATCCATGTATTGGTCTCCATACTCCCACACAGTTTAATTTCTATTTAATTTTTAAATTTTACGATAAACTTGTATATTGAATTTCTAATACGATTATAGCAAGACAATTTTCCTCGCTTAGTGTCGTTTAGAATTTAGTTTAAGTGACTTATAAACGCCTACTAATCTTAAAAACAGACCCCATGAAAAAATCAATTAAACTTACTTCTATCCTTTTTATTACCTTACTCTTTTCAAGCTGCGCTACCATTTTTGGAGGGAAGGTGACTGAATTTCAAAAAACAAAACCAAATCCTGGAGAACCTCAACGAGACATTAGAGTTGTTGCATTAGTTTGCGACCTAATTCTATTTTGGCCAGCGGCTATTGTAGATTTTGCGACCGGTGCAATTTACAAACCTCAGTCTCAATAGCAGTCATAATTCGTCCTGCTCAATACATTACAGCAAGACAGGAAGTTCACAAAAATCTTTCTTTAAAATCAGTTCTGTAATTTAAGCGTATAGGTTTTTACGCTAACGGTCATAATCTGTCTTAACTCGACCTTAAAGCCTAGTAGACATAACCAACTAAATCATATTTTAATGTACCCAAAATTCTATCCAGTTCTAATTATAGCCTGTCTGCCTCTGCTCCTTTTTTCTCAAAATACCCGTTTTGGATTGAAAGGAGGACTCAATCTATCCCATGATAAATTTCAAAATTACAACAACGGAGTACTACTTGATTTAGTTTCTGAAGCTGACCAATACTTTCACATAGGTGGTTTGATTGAATTTATGATTCCAGACAAAAAAACACAGTTCCAATTAGAAGTATTATATACAGGAGGTGGAACTATAATTCAAGAAAGTGAAATTTCAAATAGAATTGAGATCAATGTCAATCAGCTCGCTTTACCATTAATTGTAAAGTTTGAGGTCACTGAGGACTGGAGTTTTATTTCTGGTTCTTACTTGGGCTATATTTTAAATGCTAAAGAGAAAAATCGTTGGGGTACTACAGTTAATATCAAAGATGATTTTCTACTACTTGATTTTGGATTCGTATCTGGTTTTGAACTCAGAGTCAATAACAGCTTATTTTTTGATGTAAGGTATAATTTTGGCTTGCTAAATTTTAACGATTCTAATCCTTTTGCAGGAATAGAGACAGAACGCATATATAAAAATAGAACTGTACATTATGGGGTGGTTTATAAATTCTAATAATAGTACAGCAAGACTATCCCTTCAAACTTGCGTACAAATACTCACGATTCATACGAGCAATATTTTCAAGAGAAATCCCTTTAGGGCACTCAACTTCACAAGCTCCGGTGTTAGTGCAGTTTCCAAAACCTTCTTCATCCATTTGGTTTACCATATTCAAAACGCGATCAGTAGCTTCTACTTTTCCTTGAGGAAGCAAGGCATATTGGGAAACTTTTGCTGAAACGAAAAGCATAGCTGAAGCATTTTTACATGTTGCCACGCAGGCTCCACAGCCTATACATGCTGCAGCATCAAAAGCTTTATCTGCATCGTGCTTTTCAATAGGTATTGCATTTGCATCTTGTGTATTTCCAGAAGTATTTACACTTACAAATCCTCCTGCTTGCTGGATACGATCAAAAGAGGAGCGATCTACAGTAAGGTCTTTGATTACTGGAAAAGCTTGAGCTCTAAAAGGCTCAATAGTAATAGTATCTCCATCAGCGAACTTTCGCATGTGCAATTGGCATGTAGTAACTAAACGGTCTGGACCATGGGCTTCACCGTTAATAAACATTGAACACATTCCGCAAATACCCTCACGGCAGTCATGATCGAATGCTACAGGGTCTATCCCCTTTTCAATTAACTCTTCATTTAACACATCCATCATTTCGAGAAAAGACATGTCAGGAGAAACCTCACTCATCTGATAAGTTTCAATTTTTCCTTTTGCGTCAGCGTTGGCTTGTCGCCAAATCTTTAGTGTTAAATCCATACTTTAATTTATCCATTTATAAGGCACAAGGTGTTTGTAATTTCCCAATTGCCAAATTACTATTTATACGATCTTGTTTTTACTTCAATTTCTTCATAATCCAATTGCTCTTTATGCAATTTTGCTTTAGATGGTTCGCCCTGATATTCCCAAGCTGAAACGAAGGTGAAGTTTTTATCATCTCGCATTGCTTCTCCTTCAGGAGTTTGAGATTCCTCTCTAAAATGCCCCCCACAAGACTCGTTACGTTCTAAAGCGTCTTTGGCAAAAAGTTCTCCAAGTTCTAAGAAATCAGCAACACGAGCTGCTTTAGCTAGTTCCGGATTGAATTCGGATGTTGTACCTGGTACTTTTACATTTTCGTAAAAGTCTTCTCGTAGTGTTTTGATTTCAGAGATTGCTTGTTTGAGTCCCTTGGAATTTCTTGACATCCCACATTTATCCCACATGATTTTTCCCAACTTTCTGTGATAATAATCTACCGTATGGGTTCCGTTATTACTCACAAAAGCCTCCATTTGGGCTTTTACCGATGCTTCTGCTTTTTCAAATTCTGGAAGGTCGGTGTCTATAGTTCCAGTCCGAATGTCGTTTGCAAGATAATCTCCTACAGTGTAAGGGAGAACAAAATAGCCATCAGCTAACCCTTGCATCAAGGCAGATGCTCCTAATCGGTTTGCGCCATGATCTGAGAAGTTTGCTTCTCCTATGGCATAACATCCTGGGATAGAGGTCATGAGGTTGTAATCAACCCAAACTCCTCCCATGGTGTAGTGAACTGCTGGATAGATCATCATGGGTGTTTCGTAAGGGTTTTGATCTACAATTTTTTCGTACATCTGGAAAAGGTTTCCATATTTCGCTCGAATCACTTCCTGGCCTAATTTTTTAACCAATGCAGCATTGCCTTCATCCAAACCTTTTACATGAGCTTGTTCCTTTCCATAGCGTTCAATAGCAGCCGCGAAGTCTAAATAAACTGCTTCACCAGTTTTATTGACCCCAAAACCTTCATCACATCGTTCTTTAGCTGCACGTGAAGCTACATCTCTTGGAACAAGATTACCAAAGGCTGGATAGCGTCTTTCAAGATAATAGTCTCTATCTTCTTCAGATAAATCTGTTGGTTTAAGTTTACCCTCACGGATGGCTTTCACATCCTCTATTTTTTTTGGTACCCAAATCCTTCCATCATTCCGAAGTGATTCTGACATCAAAGTCAATTTTGATTGGTGATCTCCAGAAACGGGTATACAGGTTGGGTGTATTTGAGTAAAACAAGGATTCGCAAAGTGTGCTCCCTTTTTATGGATTTTCCAAGCAGCGGAAACATTACTCCCCATGGCATTTGTTGACAAGAAAAAGACATTTCCGTATCCTCCAGAAGCAATAACTACAGCGTGTGCACTGTGCCGTTCTAATTTACCACTTACAAGATTACGAGCGATGATTCCTCTTGCTTTTCCGTCTACAACTACAAGCTCCATCATTTCATGACGGTTGTACATTTTGATTTTTCCACGACCAATTTGACGATTCATAGCAGAATAGGCGCCTAATAAAAGTTGCTGACCTGTTTGCCCTTTTGCGTAAAAAGTCCTTGAAACCAATACACCCCCAAAAGATCGGTTGTCTAAGAGTCCTCCATAGTCTCGTGCAAAAGGTACTCCTTGTGCCACACATTGGTCAATAATATTGGTTGAGACTTCAGCTAAACGGTGAACATTGGCTTCTCTTGAACGGTAATCTCCTCCTTTAATCGTATCGTAAAAAAGTCTGTAAGTTGAATCACCATCACCTTGATAATTTTTCGCAGCATTAATCCCACCTTGAGCAGCAATAGAGTGTGCACGTCGTGGAGAATCTTGAAAACAAAATGTTTTGACATTGTACCCCAATTCTGCTAAAGTTGCAGAAGCTGACGCACCTGCTAACCCAGTCCCTACTACAATAACGTCAATTAGACGCTTGTTGGCTGGGCTAACTAAGTTGATACTGCTCTTGTGCTTTGTCCACTTATCAGCTAAGGGTCCTTGAGGTATTTTAGAATCTAGTGACATATCAAAATGCGGTTAAATGGTGAAATAAAGCGATGAAAACAAATCCGATTGGAACTACGACTGAAAATACAACCGCAAAAGATTTAATTGCCTTGGAATATTTGTTGTTAAATCCTACGGACTGAAAAGATGAAGCAAAACCGTGGTATAGATGGAGTGCTAGGAAGATAAAGGACAGTACATAGATCCCGACCCTAATTGGGCTTTCAAACTTATGAACTAACTCTTCAAAATAGCGGTCAGGATTTAAAGGTAATACCTCCAAATATTTATAGTCCATTTCTGGAATCCAAAAGTCATAAAGATGCAAACCAAGGAATGAAAGTACTACTATTCCTGATAAAATCATGTTTCTAGAAACCCACGGGGCATTTGCAACTCCTTTGTAACTTTTATATTTTACTGCTCTTGACTTCCAATTTTGAAGCTCAAGAACAAAACCCATAGTAAAGTGAAGTAAAACTCCTAAAATTAAAATTGGCTGAAATACAAATTGAACCAATGGGTTGTTCCCCATAAAGTGTGAAATTTCGTTAAAAATTGATTCACTAAAAACTGAAGTTATATTTATGGCAAAATGTTGAGTAAGAAAAATAATTAAAAAGAGCCCTGAAAGCGCCATGATAAGTTTCTTTCCAATCGAAGAGGCAATTAAAGTCATAAGGTTTCAATTTGTTAAGCAAAATTAAGGCATAAACTGTAAGCAACAAACTGCTTTAACGTATTTTTCTTAGTTCAATGGATTCATCTGGTTGAGAAACAATTATGTTTAACAAAAAAAAGATATTAATGAGATTCTTGACCTAAAAGTATAAACAAATGAAGAATCTGGTAAAATATGTTTCGTACATCAAAACAAAGAGCTGTATTTTCTAAATTTTAGAAATCAACTATCTTAGCTAAAAACAAAAATGCGATACAATCCAATACCAGCTAGTGTTTACAAAAATAATAGAGCTCAATTTTCTAAAGCATTAGAGTCCAACAGTCTGGCTATTTTTAATTCAAACGACATCTATCCTATTAGTGCAGATAGCACGTTGCCTTTTGAACAGCATCGAGATATTTTTTATCTAAGTGGCATTGATCAAGAAGAAAGTATTTTAGTGATTTTTCCAGATGCGTTAGAAAAAAAACATCAAGAAATCCTGTTCGTAAGAGAGACCAATGAGCACATTGCTGTATGGGAAGGAGCTAAACTTACTAAGCAACAAGCCAGTTCTCTAAGTGGTATTCAGACGGTTTATTGGTTGAGTGATTTTAAAAGAATTTTTCAAGAACTGACTGCACAATGTGACTGTTTTTTTTTCAACACCAATGAACATTACCGTCAAGCAGTTGAAACTCAAACTAGAGAAGATCGTTTTATAAGATGGTGTAAAAACACCTACCCTGCTCATAAGGTTGGTAAGAGTAATCCTATTCTTCAGCGATTAAGATCTGTAAAGTCCCCCGAAGAAATTGCACAGATACAACAAGCGTGTGATATTACTGAGAAGGGATTTCGCAGAGTATTAGATTTTATTGAACCAGGAGTTTGGGAATACGAGATCGAGGCAGAATTAGCTCATGAATTTATTAGAAATCAATCCAAAGGTTTTGCATACACTCCTATCATTGCAGCAGGTAAAAACAACAACGTTTTACATTATACCGAGAATAACAGACAATGCCACAAAGGATATTTAATACTGATGGACGTGGTAGCAGAATATGGGAATTATTCTAGCGACCTGACTAGAACTGTACCTATTTCAGGAAGGTTTAGTGTCCGGCAAAAGGAAGTTTATGCTGCTGTTTTAAGGGTAAAAAAAGAGGCTACTAAGCTACTTGTTCCAGGGACTATCTGGAAAGAATTCCATGTAGAAGTTGGTAAGTTGATGACTTCAGAACTTCTAACCCTTGGGCTTTTAGATAAGGCAGATCTTCAGAACCAGAACAAAGAAAGACCGGCCTATAAAAAGTATTTTATGCATGGAACTGCTCATCATATCGGCTTGGACACTCATGATTATGGATTATTACATCTCCCTATGGAAGCAAATATGGTTTTTACTGTAGAACCTGGGATTTATATTCCTGAAGAAGGATTTGGAATTCGGTTAGAAGATGATGTAATTGTTCAGTCAGAGGGAATACCTTTGAATATGATGAAATCAATTCCTGTTGAAATTGAAGAAATTGAAACATTGATGAATGCATAAAAAAAGCCACCTATCTAGGTGACTTTTTAAATTTTGTTTGATTAATATATTAGGCTGTTGCGGTTTTTGGATTTCGTTGCCAAAAATACAATATTGTAAATAAGATGATTAAAACTCCAGGAAAACCAATCATATAGGTAAGAGTTTGTTGTCCTGCAGCCAAGTCAAGTGCGGTTCCGGTGAGTCCGTTGGCAGCTTGTTCCGCAGTTGAGCTATCAATCCAACCTCCTATAATAGGCTGAAAAATAGAAGAGGAGAACATTCCCATTCCTCCAACGATAGACATTCCTAAAGCACCACTAGCAGGAATTTTTTCTGCCACAAAACCGATCATATTTGGCCAGAAATAACAAATTCCCAAGGCAAAGAAAATGGCTGCTACATAAACCATTGAACCTGTCTGGGTACTGAAAAGAAAGATCCCTATAGCTGCTAATACTGCTGAACCAAGTAAAACTCCAGTTTGATCAAACTTATGTACTATATCTCCTCCAAAATAACGGCCTACCGCCATTAAGCCGGTAATTAAAGCCAATATAACCATGGGTTGTGCACCACTATTTTGCATAATCAAGCTTGTCCACTGTTGTGGTCCAAATTCTGAAATTGCTGTTAGTGCCATGCATCCCAAAATAAAAATATAAATTGGTGTCGCCATAGCTTTAAAATTTTCCCCTACTGAAGTCGCAGCCTCTACTTTAGGTTTTGGGAATTCTTGTCCATAAAACAAGTAAGCATAAATCAGTGTTGGAATTACAATCACCCAAATTTGAGTTTGCCATCCAAGTGAGGCATCAGTCATAAATTTAGAGATCAAACTCCCCAAGACAATCCCACCCGGAAACCACATATGAAACCGATTCAATAAGGTGTTCATCTGTTTCCCCTCATAAGCATCTGCAATCATAGGGTTACATGCAGCTTCTGTACAACCATTTCCAATTCCGATTAGTAGAGTTGAGATCAATAAGCCTACATAACCCCCAGAATAAATTGTGAGAACGATCCCCAGGGCATGCGCAATAAATGCAAATTGCATAATTTTTTTGGGCCCAATTGTGTGATAAAATAACCCTCCTAAAATCATAGAGATTGGAAAGCCTAAAAACCACATGGAATTAATAAATCCTAATTGTTGTGCGCTAAGGCTAAATGCTTCACCTAATTGAGGTAAGATTCCAGCTCGGATACTGAATGAAAATGCAGTTGTGATTAGAGCAAAACAACTTCCATAAAAAAGTCTGTTACTGTTTGTCATAATAGTTTAATTTCAATTTTTGTCTCACTAAAGATATAATTTTTTATTGGAGAGTAATAGGTCGTAAAAAAAAATAGGAAAGTTAAAGGACTTGCAGCACTTAGTGACAACCACAGTCTGTTCCGCAAGAACTTTCTTTTTTAGTTTTAGATTTTGGCATCCACTTATAAATTAGATATCCTGCTGCAGCTAATGCAGCCAAAAAAACAAATAAAGATTGAATCCATTGCATTAGGCAAGAATTTGATAAGTTGAAAAGGCAATAACATATGCCAGAATGGACATACCAAAAAGCTGAATCATGGGCCATTTCCAAGAATTAGTCTCCTTTTTTACAATTGCTAAGGTGCTCATGCACTGCATAGCAAAAGCATAAAAGAGCATTAACGAAATTCCACTGGCAAGATCAAAAAGAGGATTCCCGTCAGCTTTTACTTCGGAGGCCATTCGGCTTTTGATTGTTTCTTCTGCATCGTTTTCGACACTGTAAATTGTGGCTAAAGTCCCAACAAACACTTCTCTGGCAGCAAAAGAACTAATTAGGGCAATTCCAATTTTCCAGTCATAACCCAAGGGAGAAATTACGGGTTCGATAGCTTTTCCTAAAATCCCTATGTACGAGTGTTCTAATTTGTAAGAATTGATCTTATTAGACAACTCTTGACCTTGGAGTTCTGAATAGTTTGCTGTAACGATTTGCTCCGCTTCTGAAAAATTCTTCCCTGGACCATAGGAGGCCAAAACCCACAATAGAATTGAAATAGCTAATATTATTTTACCGGCTTCTGTGACAAAAGTTTTTGTTTTTTCCCAAACCGTAATCCCTATATTTTTAAGCAAAGGCAATTTATAGTTAGGCATTTCAACCACAAAATAACTCTTCGATTGAATTTTTAAAGTTTTACTTAATATCCAAGCGGAAAGCAAAGCCATACCAAATCCGACCAGATAAAGAAACATAAGCATTAACCCTTGATAATTTAATCCCAGAAAAGATCCCTGAGGAATGACAAGTGCAATTAAGATAGCGTATACAGGTAGTCGAGCAGAACAGGTAGTAAAAGGGGTGACAAGTATCGTAATTAAACGTTCTTTCCAATTTTCAATATTTCGAGTCGCCATCACAGCAGGGATTGCACAAGCTGTCCCTGAAATTAGAGGAATTACACTTTTACCGTTCAATCCAAATCGACGTAGCCCTCTGTCCATTAAAAATACCACACGACTCATGTATCCCGTCTCTTCCAGTATGGAAATAAAGAAAAATAAAAACGAAATTTGAGGAATAAAAATCACTATTCCACCGAGTCCAGGAATAATACCCTCTGCTAACAAACTTGTAAAAACTCCTTTTGGAAGGCTAGTTTTTACTTTTTCACTCATGGAGGCGAATGTAGTGTCGATAAAATCTTGAGGGATACTACTCCAATCAAATATGGATTGAAAAATGATCATCAAAATTGCAAAGAAGATAATATAGCCCCAAAATTTATGGATCAATATTCGATCAAGTCTACTTCGTAAATCAGTAGCTGACTCTCGATCTATTACCAAAGTCTCTTTTAAAATATTATTGATAAACTGATATCTTTTTACTGTTTCTTTTTGCTGCATTTTTTTTAAATGCGTTTCAGACTGCGTCTTAAAGTCTGTAGAATCAGAAATTTTTTGTCGATCAATTTTGGCAAAGTTTACATCTTGGGTGATCACCAACCACAATTTATACAGCTGTTGATTTGGAAAGGTTTTTTTTAGATTTTCAAAGTACTCTTCATTAATGGTCTTCAACTCAATTGTTGGCTTGACGGACAATTGGCGATAATTAATTAAGAGTTCTCTTAACAAATCTAACCCTTTGCTTTCGCGAGTACTTATTAATGCTATTTTGGTGTCCAATTTAGCTTCTAATAAAGGGATGTCTATACTGATTCCCTTTCGCTTCATTTGATCAGACATGTTGATAACCAGCAGTGTCGGTATTCCTAAATCCTTAACCTGAGTAAACAATAAAAGGTTCCGCTTTAAATTTTCAACGTCTGTTACCACCACTGCAACATCAGGAAAATCTTTGCTGTTCTTATTAAGTAATAATTCAATTACCACACTTTCATCCATGGATGATGCATTTAAGCTATACGTCCCTGGCAAATCAATAATATGAGCCTTAGTAGTACGATTGAGCTTACAGACACCTTCTTTCTTTTCTACTGTAATTCCAGGGTAGTTTCCTACTTTCTGGTTAAGTCCTGTCAATTGATTAAATACAGAGGTTTTACCTGTATTTGGATTTCCTAATAATGCAATATTCAATGATGTGCTCATGAACTATTTAATCAGTCGAACTAAAATGTGTTGTGCTGTTTCCTTTCTAATTGCCAAATGAGATTCGTCAATTTTTAAATAAAGTGGATCATTAAAAGGAGCTTTTTGAATCAAAGAAACATGACTACCTGGCAAACAACCCATCTCGATAAGCTTTAACGGAAGTTCATCCGTGTTTATGCTCTCTATGGTAGCTAACTTTCCCTTCGCAAGTTGATCCAGTGGAATCATTATTTAGAATCATTTTAAAGAACAAAAGTAGGAAAATTACATTCGCTAAATTAGAAGAGCTGTAAAAAAATTATTGTCGAGGATATTCTTCTTTGAGAATTGAAATATCAGTAATTAAAGTTTGCATGGACTCTAGATCAGTTCCGTCATAAAACCCTCGGATACGTTTTTCAGGATCTACTAAAATAAAATTTTCGGTATGAATCATGTCAAATGGGCCACCGTCGCCATCTTCTTTTACTGCTAAATACGACTTTCTCGCAAGGGAATAAATTATCTTCTTGTCACCGGTTACTAGATTCCATTTAGAATCATTAACTCCTTTTTCGACAGCATACTTTTTGAGTTGCTGAACAGAATCTATTTGAGGCGTAACGCTATAAGAAAGAAACTTTACTTGCGAATCTTCTAAAAATTCATTTTGAAGTTGTCCCATATTTGCTGTCATTTTAGGGCAAATAGTTGGACAGGTAGTAAAGAAAAAATCAGCTACATAAATTTTATCTTGATAATCTTGTTCTGTAATAGTTTCACCGTTCTGATTAGTTAAATTAAAGGGAGCTATTTTATGAAACTTTTTAACATGCTGCAATGTACTATCCACTAGTTCATAATTGACCATTGAGGGTTGATAGATAGGAAGATATTTCTGTGGTTTTAAAGCATTATAAAAAAGTGACAAAATACCTGCAGAAACAATTAAAAAAAGAGCAATAAAACTCCAGTATTTTTTAAAAAAAGACTTCATCACGAGTAATAGGTCAACAAATTTAAAGTTTCTAAAGCTTTTAAAAAATTCGAAAACTAAAAAAGAATCTTAAAAACACAATTGAATTTTTATTATATAGCCTATTGTGATACTTTTGCGAAAATTAAAACAATGCTATGAGTCCATTTGTTATCAAAGCAATTCAACTATTATTAAGTTTATCTCTTTTAATTGTTCTTCATGAGTTGGGACATTTTATTCCTGCTCGAATTTTTAATACTCGGGTAGAAAAGTTCTTTCTGTTTTTTGATGTCAAATTTGCTTTGTTCAAGAAAAAAATTGGAGAAACTACCTACGGAATAGGCTGGCTTCCCTTGGGTGGCTATGTAAAAATTTCGGGCATGATAGACGAAAGTATGGATACTGAACAAATGGCACAGCCAGCGCAGCCATGGGAATTTAGGTCAAAACCCGCATGGCAACGTTTGATAATTATGCTTGGAGGGGTGACAGTAAACCTAATTTTAGGATTCTTAATTTACATGATGATACTGTTTGTCTGGGGTAAAAACACCTTATACACTGAAGATTTACCTTTAGGGTTAGAGCCTACAGCAATTGCTCAACAAATTGGATTTCAAACAGGGGATCAACTTTTGACTGTTGATGGACAAAAACTGGACAACGTTTTAGAAATAAACAAATTTATGTTTTTAAGATCTGTTGGATCAGTAACTGTCAAACATCCCAATGGACAAACAGAAAAAATTACAATTCCAAAAGATTTTGGAAAACAAATGTTTGAGTCAGGAGAGCTAATGCCCTTCAGTCCGGTAATGCCAGCAATTCTTGATAGTGTGATCCCAAATTCCGCGGCGGCAAAAGCAGGGCTTATTCAGAATGATAAAATTTTAGCTCTCAATGGTACTACTATTTCTAACTGGAGTGATTTTAAAGAAAAGATGATCGATGAATCACAAGATATCACTTTAGTATACGAACGTAATCGAAGTAAAGATACCCTTCAATTCACTTCAAATCTGGATGGTACACTTGGAGTGTATCCTCAAACCTCTTCAATTCAATTCACCAATGAAAAACTTGGATTAGCAGCCAGTATCACAGAAGGTTTTAACTATGGCTATTGGATACTTTACGATTATGTCGCACAATTTCAATACATTTTCACAAAGAAAGGGGCTTCTCAACTTGGTGGCTTTGGAGCAATTGGAAATATGTTTCCATCCACTTGGAATTGGAAAGGTTTTTGGGCAAGTACAGCACTGATCTCAATCATTTTGGCTTTTATGAATATTTTACCAATACCCGCTTTAGACGGAGGCCATGTAATGTTTCTTGCTTATGAGATAGTCACTGGTAGAAAACCCAATGATAAGTTTATGGAAATTGCTCAAATGTTTGGTTTTTTCCTTCTAATGGCATTGGTGCTTTATGCCAATGGAAATGATTTATATCGTCTAATTTTCAATTAGAAAGCACTCACAACTTGATTTTCTATATTAAGACGATTCTCTAATGATCAACTTGGAGGGTAATTTGATCTCTCTATTTTCAGGATCTAGCCCCTGCTTTTTTAGGGATTTTTCAGTTAAAAAAGTCTGAAAGATTTTTTCTCCCATTAAGTTTCCTGGCTGATCAACAGTAGTAATTGTAGGATAGGTAAAACTGGAAAGCTTCCAATTACTAAACCCAACCACTGAAATATCTTCAGGCACTTGTATTTTATTTTTCTTAAAAAACTGAATTGCACCAATAGCTAATAAATCTGAGATTGTAAATAAACCGTCAAAATCTATTCCTGATTCAAGAGCTTTTTTTGCAGCAAAAAAACCGTCTTTTTCATTTGCATTCTCGCAAATAAAAATTCTTTCTTTATCAAAAGGAATATCATATTTGTCAAGCGCATCACGATATCCTAAATAACGATCAATCGAAATTTGAGGTAAAAATCCTCCTCTAAAATGAAGAATTTTTCTACACCCTTTTTTTATAAGGTGCTCAGTTGCAGTAAATGATGCTTTTCTATCATCTATAATTATTTTTGGACAGTCAATTGTTTTTTCAATTTTGTCATAAAGGACTAATATCTTACCCTCTTCATGAATTGCCCTAAGATGATCAAAATTTCTCGTTTCTCGGGAAATAGATAAGAAAATGGCATCCACATTTCTTTTTAAAAATTTTGAAATTAATTTTGTTTCGAGTTCGTATGACTCATTCGAACATGCAACATAAAAAGTATACTCAGTTTGTTGCGCTATTTTCAACATCCCCTCCAAAATACTGTTAAAAAAGTCATGGCTTATCTGAGGTAAAATAAGGGCTACTGTTTTTGTTTCTTTTGTTCTTAAAAAAGAAGCCTGTGTGTTCGCTTCAAATCCAACTTCTTTGATGTAATCCAAGACCCTTTTGCGTGTCAACGCATTGACATCAGGATAGCCATTTAATACTTTAGAGATTGTTGTTTTAGATAATTCTAAAGCTTTTGCAATATCAGATAATTTTGTTCTTCCCAATATTAATTTTTATTGTTACAAACCCTTGTGTTTAATATTTTCGAAATCGATTTCTATCAAAAATACAACACTTAAGCTTAAAAATTAACAATAATTTAATATTTATACCTAAAATTGAATACTTAATAATTTAGACTTAACAAATAATTAATTGATGAAAGTGATGAAAAAAGAGTTTTTTAAAAAAATCTCGTTGGTTATTGCGATGTTCGTTTCTGTAGGGATTTATGCCCAATCAGTTACAGGATTGGTAACCAGTGAAGATGGACCTCTGCCAGGTGCAACGGTTCAAGTTAAAGGGACAACAGTTGGAGTCAGTACTGACTTTGATGGAAATTTTACCATTCAAGCTGATACTACTGACACGCTTATAATTTCCTTTGTAGGATTCACCTCGCAAGAAGTTCCTGTGGGTAATCAAGATCAAATCACAGTATCACTTATTGCTGACAACGAACTTGATGAGGTTATAGTAACAGGTTACGGTTCACAGAAGGAAAAAGAAATTACTTCTGCCGTTGTTAAAGTAACCGCTGAAGAATTTAATAAAGGTCCTATCAACGATGCTACCCAACTCTTGCAAGGAAAAGTAGCTGGCCTAAGTATCTATAACAAAGGAGGAAATCCAAATTCTGCAGCAACAATTCGTTTAAGAGGATTATCTACAGTTGGAGCTAATGTTTCTCCTCTTGTGGTAGTTGACGGTGTTGTTGGGGCATCCTTGGATAATGTAGACCCTAATGATATTGAATCGATTAATGTTCTTAAGGATGGTTCCGCTGCTGCAATATACGGTTCCCGAGGATCTTCTGGGGTAATCATCGTTACTACTAAGGGTGGTAAGAGTGGTGAAATGCAATTGAGCTATAATGGTCAATTGTCTAGTTCGTCTATCTTAAACAGAATTGATGTAATGACTCCTGAGGAATTCAGAGCTGCCGGAGGTTCTGATCTAGGAGGCGAAACCGACTGGACAGAGGCTGTTACAAGAAATGCAATCTCTCAAATACACAATATTTCTGCTTCAGGTGGTTTTGGTAATACAACGTACAGAATTTCAGCCAACCTTAGAGAAAAAGAAGGGATTGTAATCAATACTGGTTTTGAACAGTTTAACTCAAGAGCAAATATTTCAACCAGAGCACTTAACGATAAGCTAAAAGTTGACTTCAATGCTTCTTTTACTCAAAGACAATCCAGCTTTGGTAATGATTTAGTATTAAAGTATGCAACGCTTTTTAACCCAACTGCACCAGTATACACTGAGGGATCTGAATACTTCCCAGGAAATTCAGGGAATGCGATTGGTGGTTATTTCGAAACTTTTGGTCTTTTTGACAGTTTCAATCCAGTATCAATTGCTGAACAACATGATCTAACCGGAGAGCGTACAGAATTAAATTACAACTTATCTCTTGGATATGATCTAACTGATGACCGAGATATTCAGTTTAGAGCTGCCCGTCAGACATCTGTTAATCAAAATAGAAGCTACGTTCCAGTTACAGCACTTTTAGATGGTAATGCCTTAAGCCCTACAAGGAGAGGATCAGCTAGTTTTAATGACAACAGATTTGAGTTTAAACTTTATGAAATTTTTGGAAACTATAACATCACCAGTGATGGATTCAATATGAATTTAACTGGAGGTTATTCTTTCCAGCAAGATAATTTTCAAAACAAAGGGTTCAGTTTAGGTGATTTCCCTGATGATAGTCAAGACTATAGTTTCAATATTGATGCCTCACAGGACTTGTTAAATGCTGGATTTATTGGAGCTAACAGTAACAGGGGTCCAGACAATAAAATCATTGCTTTCTTTGGAAGGGTAAACGTTGTTATCGACGAAGCAATTTATCTGAACGCTTCAGTTAGAAGAGAAGGTTCTACTAAATTAGGAGAAGGTAATAAATGGGGTACTTTCCCAGCCTTTGGTATAGGTGCTGACCTAAACAAATATCTTGGGACTGACTTTGATCTTTTCAAAGTGCGTTTAGGATATGGAGAGACAGGATCATTACCAGGTCCAACAGGACTTTCGCAAGTAGTTTATAATTTTGGATATGACTCTGGGGGTACTGGAAACACATCGCAGGCTCGTGCTGAAAATCCAGACTTAAAATGGGAATCCAAAGCTGAAACAAACTTAGGTGTTGAATTTGGCAATGGAAAATTAAGTGGTAGTTTAGACCTTTATACAAGAGATATATCTGACTTTATCTTAGAAACTAAAGTAGATGTTGCTACTTACGGTTTTGATAGAAGATATGAGAACTCTGGTAAAATTAATACTCAAGGCCTCGAATTAAACCTTAATTATCAGTTGACAGATAGTTACGAAACCGGTATCAACCTTTCTACTTACAACACAACTCTAGAAGAATATGTACTTGAACAAGGTGATATACGTGCAAACTTAGGTTCACCAGGTCAAAATGCTACAAACATGCTATTGGTAAGACCAGGTGAAATGATTGGTCAAATATGGGCACCTCGATTCGATGGTGTAGATGCTGATGGAGCCCCAATTTTTGGTGATATTAATGAAGATGGACAAGTAGTCGCTTCACAAGACAAGTGGAATGATCCAGATGCTGATTTTGAAACTGCTGGTAACGGTATTCCAACTCTTGAATTGGGATGGTCTAATAATTTAAACTTGGGTAACTGGAGTGTTAATGCTTTCTTTAGAGGAGCGTTTGGACACAGTTTGATCAACACTTTTAGAGCGTTTTATGAGCCTCGTTTAGCAAGTCAGTCTTCTTACAACTTTGTAAATACAGATTTATCTCTGCCTGAATTGACAGTAGCACAGTTTAGCTCTTTATATGTTGAAAAAGCAGATTTCTTTAAACTAGATAACTTGACAGTTGCTTATAATTTTGACATTGCACAGGGATCGTTAATTAACAGCGCTCAACTATCCGCAAACGTCCAGAATGCATTTGTAATCACAAACTATACAGGTATTGATCCAGAACCTGCTCTTGTTGACGGTGGAACTAATGTCGCTGGATTTTCTCCAGTGGATGTATTAGCGCCAGGTGTTGATCGTCGTACAAATTATTTTACGGCTAGAACAATTACTGTTGGACTTAATATTAATTTTTAAAATAGAATGAAAATGAAAAACTTTAACAAAATATTTTTTGGGACTCTATCTATTTTCGCTTTTGTAATCGCTTGTACTGATCTTGAAGAAGAGTTAGTAAATGATTTTACGGAACAACTTACTGTACCAGGAGTTAACGTAGATTTAGGTGAAACAGATGGAAGTAGTCAAGCTGTTCAAGATCAAATAGGTTCAGCTTTTGAAAAATTAAGAGATGGTACTGCTGGTCACAATAACTATTGGTCAGTCCAGACTGTTTCTTCAGATGAAATGCAAGTAGGACAAAAAGGAGGGGACTGGTTTGATGGAGGTATTTGGCTTGACATGCACAGACATGAATATACAGCAGCTAATGAACCCCTTACCAACACTTGGAACACTCAATACAATGCAATTAGTGAAATCAACTCAAACTTGGCAAAGTCAGGCTTATCTGCCAACGAAGTTGCTCAGTTAAAGGTTCTAAGAGCATTTTTTTACTGGAGATTAATGGATGTGTTTGGTAATGTAAAGATTGTTACTTCAGTTGGATCTGATGCTCCACAATCAAGTCGTGCAGATGTTTTTGCTTTTGTTGAGAGCGAAATACTCGCAGCGCTTGGAGTGAGTGCCATTACTGCCGATATGGATCTAACAAATAGCGATTTAACAACAAATCCAAAGAAATATAGAATCAACCAGTATGCTGCAGTGGGTTTACTTTCTAGAATTTATCTCAATGCAGAGGTTTATTCAGGTACAGCGCGTTATGCTGAAGCAGCTACAGCTGCTGGATGGGTTATTGATAATGGTCCATACGAGCTAACTACTGAAGGGAATTCGTCTGTTACTAATCTTGCTAAAAGACCAGGAGTTGAAACTGATCCTGACACCCTAGTAGGTTATCCTGCGATGTTTGCTCCTAACAACCAAGACAATGTAGAGTTGATTTGGACAGTTCCTTTCGACAGTTTCAAAGGTGGTGGTATGAACTTCCATATGATGGGACTTCACCAACCTTCTCAGTTTGCATTTAATTTTGATTCTCAACCTTGGAATGGTTATCAAACATTAGAAGCGTTCTACAACTCTTATGATGACGGAGATATTCGTAAAAAATCTAACTTCTTAGTTGGACAACAATATTCATACTCTGGTCTTCCTTTGAGTGATTGGGCAGCAGATGATTTCAATCCTGATGGAACTAAACATTTACCGCTCAACTACACCCCTGAGATCAATGAATTAGCTCCTAATTCTATACGTCAAAGTGGTGCTCGTATGTACAAGTTTAGTCATGCTCAGTTTGAAAGAAATGAAAAATCAAATGACTTTCCAATTTTACGTCTTTCAGAAATGTATATAAACCGAGCTGAAGGGTTAGCCCGTGCTGCTGGAGACTGGTCTCTCGCTCTAACTGATGTTAATATTATCAGAGAAAGAGCTAATGTAAGTGCTTATTCTTCTATTACTGCTGATGAATTTTTAGCAGAGAAGGGACGTGAATTTTATCAAGAATCTCACAGAAGAACTGACTTAATTCGTTTTGGCAAATACAACGATGCTTGGTTTGAAAAATCAGCTTCTGCTGATTACAAAACTTTAATGCCCATTCCAACTGATGCGATAATCGCAAGTGATGGGTCATTAACACAAAATCCAGGCTACTAATTCCAACAAATAATTAGTATTAAATGGGTCAATCTTAAATGATTGACCCATTTTTTTTAATTTTACCTCATGAAGTCGATTGTATTTTATTGGCTCCCTTTTGCACTATTTATTTCCTGTGCAAAACCAAAAACAAATCTTTTTGAATTACGTAAAGATTTGGGAGTACTATTCGAAAATAAATTAACCTATACTCAAGATTTTAACCCATATACCTACCGAAATTTCTATAATGGTGCGGGCGTCGCCCTTGGAGATATCAATAACGATGGCTTATTGGATATTTACATGACTGGAAATCTTGTAGACAATAAATTACTCATAAATAAAGGTGATTGGAAATTTGAGGACATTACCGAGAGGGCAGGAGTTGCTTGTAAAGGAGTATGGTCCACAGGAGTAACCTTTGCTGATATTAATGGAGATGGTCTTTTAGATATCTATGTTTGTAAATCTGGTAAACCAGGGGGCGAAAATAGACATAATGAACTCTTTATCAACCAGGGAGACCTCACGTTTAAAGAGGAATCAGAAAAATATGGTCTTGACGTTTTGGGATTATCTGTTCATGCAGCCTTTTTTGATGCTGATTTGGATGGTGATTTGGACTGTTATGTGCTCAATAATTCACTTCGATCTGTAGGGGGTTATGATTTAATAAAAGACCAAAGATTAAAGCCAGATCCAAATGGAGAGGGGAATAAGTTTTTTGAAAATAAAGAGGGTGTTTATATAGATGTTAGTGCTGAAAAAGGGATTTATACTAGTTCTATAGGTTTTGGACTGGGAATTACTTTAAGTGATTTTAATGATGATAAACGTCCTGATTTATACATTTCAAATGATTTTTTTGAACGTGATTATTTTTATCTGAATAATAAAGAAGGCTTTGAGGAGGTGCTAGAATCACACTTTCAATCAATATCGATGGGTGCTATGGGTGCAGATGCAGCAGACTTAAACAACGACTTACTTCCAGACCTTTTTGTAACGGAGATGCTTCCTTCAAATTTGAAAAGACAAAAGTTAAAAGCCAAGTACGATTCATGGGATAAATACAGTCTGATGAATAATAAGGGATATTTTCATCAATATCCAAGAAACTCATTACAACGTAATACAGGTCAAAATCAGTTTTTTGAGATTAGTCGTTTTTCAGGTGTAGCTGCAACAGAGTGGAGTTGGGCATCATTAATCTTTGACATGGACAACGATGGTTTAAACGATATATTTGTAGCTAACGGTATTTACAAGGACCTACTGGATAGGGATTACTTGGCCTATATGGCCAACGAAACTCAAGTCCAAATGCTTTTGGAAAATCGAGAAGATGCCATTGAAAAAATGATTGACATTATGCCTTCTGAGGCAGTTCCTAACAGTGCGTTTAAAAACATAGGTGAATTCCAATTTGAAGATAAAACTACAGGATGGGGATTAGAGCAACCTAGTTTTAGTAATGGAAATGCTTATGGAGATTTAGACAATGATGGAGATTTAGACCTCGTTATTAACAATGTTAATATGCCGAGCTTTTTTTATGAGAATAAAACAGATACTCTCTCAGCAAGAAGTATAAAATTAAAACTTAAAACAGATTCAAAAAACACCTTTGCAGTTGGTGCCAAAGCAATTATTTATTATGAGAATGGGAAACAGCAAATGAAAGAACAATTCCCATCTAGGGGGTTTCAGTCTTCGGTAGCGAACACTCTTCACTTTGGGTTGGGTAATGTGAGTATAATTGACAGCCTAATAGTTAAATGGCCAAATGGTCAAGAGGAAGTACACCATAAACTTGCAACAAATATCACTCACGAAATACAACAACAAAATGCTGCTGTTTTGAATCAAGATTCATACTTCACAGCTTTAGAAAAAGAATCTAAGCTAATAAGCCTTCCTTTTAAACATAAAGAAAACAACTGGAGTGAGTTTAATAAAGAGAGATTAATTCCACACATGAATCACAATGATGGACCTGCTATTGCTTCTGCTGATTTAAATGAAGACGGTATTTCAGATTTTTATATTGGTGGCGGAAAAAATCAAACTGGTGTGCTTCTCATCTCCGACAAAACCTCTTTTAAAAAAATTCAAACTCCTTTTGAGAAAAGCAGTCGATCTGAAGATACAGATGCTGTTTTCTTCGATGCGGATAATGATGGCGATTTGGATTTGATCATCACTAGTGGAGGTAAATCTTTTTCGAAATTTTCTTCAGATTTAGACGATCGATATTACGAAAACACTGGTGGTAATAATTTTTTTGAGAGAACTGATGCTTTCAAATTTGAAACACATTTTTCGACATCGGCCATCGCTGTGGGAGACGTTAATCAAGACGGGTACTTAGATCTAATCATTGGTGAGCGATTTGATTTAAAAACCTACGGTAAAAAAGCTTCAATGCATTTATTTATCAATCAAGGGAAAGGAAAGTTTTCTAAAAAGTTCATCCCAGAATTTGATCAGATAGGAATGATAACCGATCTTGAAATAACTGATATAAATCAAGACGGCTGTCCAGATCTTGTAGCATCAGGAGAATGGATGCCTTTAAGTATTTGGATCAATTCAAATGGAGGACTTTTGAATAAGACAAATGAATACGGACTTTCGCAAACTAATGGTTTATGGAATACACTTTTAGTAAAAGATTTAAATGGTGATCAAATTCCAGATATCATTGGAGGTAATTTAGGAACCAATTCTTTTTTTAAGCCAGGCATGAAATTATTTTTAAATGATTTTGATCAAAATGGAACTGAAGAGCAAATAATATGTCAACTTATAAATCAAAAATATTATCCAATAGTAGATAAAGATGAATTGATTTCTCAACTTCCCTATTTAAAGAAAAAAATTGTTAAATACGAGAACTATGCAAATGCAAGTGTTGAAGATCTCTTTTCAACCACTCAGCTAGAGGAAGGGCAAATAAGTGAATTAAACACCTTGAAATCGGTTGTCTTTTTAAGTACAACGGAGGGCTATATAAGCCATGAATTACCCTCAGAAATACAGTATGCACCTGTATATGCTATAGCTCAAATTGAAAAGGGTAATCCCTCAAAAGGAGTCTTGTTTTTTGGGGGGAACCAGTTTTTGGTCAAGCCTCAATTTGGTCGTTATGATGCCTCAAAAGGTTGGATAGTTGATTATAGCATAAATCAAAATAAAATAGTCTTCGAGAGCCCGAAAATATTAGGTGTGAGCGGACAAATAAGACAGTTGAAAATTGTAAATTCAGAGTCCAGAAATCAATTGCTAATTGGAATTAATGACAATGAAGCAAAGATGCTTAATTTATCAGATAATAAATGAGTCCAAAATGAAAATTACTACTATGTCATTTTTAAAAATTTTCCTTATTTTTTTTCTAACAGTTAACCTAAGCTGCTCCTCAGAGTATGACTCGTTAGTAAAAAATGAACTCAAAAAAAATCAGAAAGTTGATTCTTTGTTCTTTAACCTCAGGTTAGGAGATGCAAAAGATATATATCATGCAAAATGTTGGGATTTAAACAATAGTAAAAAAGTAGTTCAGGGTAGGTCATACTTCTTTATGAAAAAGGTATTCTCAGATCCAAAAAGAAAGGATAAATCAAATGATTTTGCCCTCGAGTTTACTGGTAAATTTAATGCTGATAAAAAGCTAAACTTATTAGATGTGAAATTTTACCATTTACTTTGGGCACCATGGAATGAAACTTATCAAGCTCCAAAATTACTCCCTAGAATTTTAGATTCTTTAGAGCTTTGGTTTCCAGGAAACTCTTTTTTAGAAATTGAAACAAGCAATGACTCTATTCCCAAAATACATGTCAAAATTGATGGGGACAGAAGGTTTCGAGTTTTTATAGAAAACTCTCAAGATGTAGCAGTAAAAATTGATGATCTTAATGAAGACAATTAAACCCAACTTACTTTTGAAATATTATTTTTTACTATGCTTTTCTTTATTAGCGGTATCTTGTAGTCTGAAATCCAGAAATCAGTTTCAATTGATCCCTTCTAAGGAAAGTGGGATTACTTTTTCAAATGACTTAACTTATACTGACGAGTTCAATGTTTACAAGTACAGAAATTTCTACAATGGTGGTGGTGTCGCTGTTGGGGATATCAATAACGATGGACTTGTAGATGTTTATTTCAGTGCCAATCAAAAGTCGAATGAACTCTATTTAAATCAGGGAAATTTTAAATTTTTAAATGTAACTGAACTAGCTGGGGTTGGCGGACAAAAAGCTTGGGCAACAGGGGTAACTATGGTTGACATCAATGCAGACGGCTGGCTTGACATTTATGTCTGTAACTCAGGTGATTTAAAAGGGGACAATAAACAAAATGAACTCTTTATCAATAACCAAGATGGAACTTTTAAGGAAGATGCCAAAAGCTACGGTCTAGATGACAAAGGCTTCTCAACACACGCAGTATTTTTTGATTATGATAAAGACGGAGACTTAGATGTTTACCTACTAAACAACTCCTATCAGGCAATTGGCAGCTTTGATTTAAGAAGAGAAGAAAGACCCAAGAGAGATACTTTGGGAGGCGATAAATTAATGCGTAACGATAACGGTTTTTTTGTTGATGTAAGTGAACAGGCAGGGATTTACGGCAGTGTTATTGGTTTTGGCTTAGGAGTTACAGTAGGAGATGTAAATGGTGATCATTGGGAAGATATTTTTATTTCTAATGATTTTTTTGAGCGTGATTATCTCTATATAAACCTCAAAAATGGTTCGTTTAAAGAGGTATTGACTGAACAGATGAAATCAATAAGTGGTGCCTCTATGGGAGCGGATATGGCAGATATTGATAATGATGGTGATAACGATATTTTTGTAACAGAAATGCTCCCTTTTGATTACCAAAGACTGAAGTCAGTTACAACCTTTGAAGACTGGAATAAATACCAATACAATGTCAAAAATACTTACCACCACCAGTTTACACGGAATATGCTCCATAGAAATAATGCCAATGAAAGCTTTAGTGAGATCGGAAGGCTAGCTGGAGTAGAAGCAACCGACTGGAGTTGGGGAGCCTTATTTTTTGATATGAATAATGACGGCTTAAAAGATTTATTTGTTTCCAATGGTATTTACAAAGACTTAACTGATCAAGATTATCTGCAATACATCTCCAGTGAAGAAGTAGTAAACGCTATAGTCCAGAAGAATAAGGTTAACTATAAAAAATTGATTGATATTATTCCCTCGGAAATGGTTCCAAACAGTGGTTTTTTGAATTTAGGACAAACTCAATTTAAAAGGGATCCTTCATTAGGATTAAATACACCTAGTTTTTCTAATGGCTCTGCCTATGCAGATTTGGACAACGACGGTGATTTAGATTTGATAGTGAACAATGTTAATATGGAGTCGTTTATTTATCAGAATAATTTACCAAAAGAAAACACCAATTACCTCCAACTACAGCTGAAAGGTGAGGGAAAAAATACTTTTGCAATTGGCAGTCAAGTTAAAGTAATCACTGCGAATGATACCTTGTATTTTGAGCAACAACCTGCCAGAGGTTTTCAGTCAAGTGTTGATCCAAAAATTACGGCTGGACTCGACACCAATCTTTCTGCTTCCGTTCAAGTTTTTTGGCCATCAGGAAAAGAAAGCTATCTAAAGAATGTAGAGGCAAATCAAACAATTGTTTTAGAAGAGATCAATGCTTATTTAGA
>JAQWHT010000084.1 GCA_029249225.1 Flavobacteriaceae bacterium | reverse complement strand
AAATTGATGGGTAAAATATTTTATTATTTTTGTGTCCTACACTAACGTAGCTATTTAAGCCTCGGTGGCGGAACTGGTAGACGCGCTGGATTCAAAATCCAGTTCTTTCGGGAGTGTGGGTTCGATTCCCACCCGAGGTACTTAAATAATCCGTAACTAAATGTTTTACATGAAGTTGCGGATTTTCTCATTCATTTATGGTAACAAATCAATAAATTATATGACTTTTAAGAAGCTAAAATTTTTTAATCACCCCTAATCCGAACATATGGGGCATTGGTTTTGAAAAAACGGTTTTTCTATTTGAACAGGGGTATGAGATTTGATATGTAAAACATACTTTCTAATTTGGAGGTATTGTTAATCATAAATCAATTATTGGTAACTAAAACTTTACTTAATGTCAGCTTTTAGACAAATAATCTTTTATAAGCCGCTCTCAATAAAAAATTACAAGGGACTTCCGTTGGATTCTTTAAAAATTCCGTAATTTTAATTTTCATAACCACAAATCAATTCGCATTGAAAATATCTTTAAGGGATTATTGGGAGATTATTAACTACAATTACGAGCAAATTCGTTTTGCAGAAATTAAATCTAGTGTTGTACTCTCAGTGTATAGTTTAATCTTTACAGTGGCATATACGATTGATATTTTAGATGAGGAGAATGTATATTCTTTCGATTTTAAATCAGCCTCTGATTATTTTTTGTTGGTGTTAACAGTCCCAATTCTTTTTTTTACTATTTCTTCTTTTATTTCTTGTGTTAAGTGCTTTCTTCCAAGACTCAAAAAGACCAGTTTAAATTCTCCCTTGTTTTTTGGAGATGTGGCAATGGGTTATGCTAATTTTGAAAGTTATCAAGAAGACTTAAATAGCTTGTTTGCTGATGATAAGAAATATCAAAAACATTTAAGTCACATGGTATATGTTACAAGTAACATTGCCTTTACTAAATTCAAGCACGTTAACGCTGCTATCAAATCACTTATTAAATCAATCATTAGTTTTCTACTGCTTTTAATAAGCTTTTATTTATTTTAACAAACATTCAAAATCATGAAAAAAAGTTTTCTACTACTAATTGTTTCTCTCGTTTTATTTTCTTGTTCAGAAGAAAAAGAAATTAAATTGATACCGCTTACATCAAAGTCAGAGGAAGCTATCGGTTTGATGAGAAAATATATGGATAATTTGGAGCAAAGGAAATGGTATGATAACGAGGGTATATTGGATTCTATTCTAAAATTAGATCCTGAATTTAGCATGGCCTTGGCTTGGTGGGATAACTCTCTAGACCGTGAAACGAGAAGAACTAATCTCTTGAAAGCATATGACAATAGAAAAAATTTGACTGATTTTGAATCTAAGTTTATTCTTGGTATGTATGAAAGAAGAGTCAATGGAAATCTAAAAAAAATGGATAGTATCATAAATGAGATGATATCGATATATCCTGACTACTATCAACTATATTCTATAGCTGGGGACTTAAAAAATAACATGAATGACTCAGATGCATCAAAATTATTATGGGAAAAACAGTTAGAAATCAATCCAAACAGTTTTAGTGCATATGAGAATCTCGCGTTTCTCCATTTTCCTACTGGAAATAACTTCGTAATGTTGGAAGAATCGAAAAGAGATTTGAATGAGGCTGCAAATTTACTTGACCAATTGCAAAAAAAATACCCTTCAAGCCATATGCCCTCAAGATTCCTTGGGAATGTTTATCGCGCAAAAAGTGATTTCAAAAAAGCAGGTAATGCTTATCAAAATGCACTTGATATAATGGACAAGTCTTTTGATTTTGAAAACAAAGATCAGGCAAATGAATATGGAAATTCATTATTAATGATGGGACACATAAATACTTTTCAAGAAAAATATGATGAGGCAAGAATTTATTATCAAAAGGCAATTGATGTTTCAAATGAGTGGTGGAAAGTACAAATATCTGTTTTAAACTCCCATACTTACCTCTATCAAAAAGATTATGGAAATGCGATAATGGTTTTATCAAATATTTATAATCAAATTGATGACTTTGAGTTAGATGAAGTTTCAAAAAATAATCAAAAATTTTTTATTGAGTTTTCTAAATTCCTTGCATTTGGGCACAGTTTAAATGAGGAAGAGACTAAAATTACTCTTGATAATATGAATGCTTTGAGAACTACTAACATGAATATTATGAGAGCTTCTGCAAATTCAGAAAAAGAAATTACCCGATTGAATGTTTCTGAGGAAGCAAATCAATTAGAAATGGATATTTGGTATAATATTCTCTATGGAAATTATGAGCTTGCAAATAAACTTTTAATTGATTTTAAAATCAATCGTGAAAAAGCTGCTGAATGGAATCCCAGTGCAATGAGTGACTATCACAATTTGAAAGGTTACAATTCATTAATGGAAGGAGATCCTGAAAAATCTCTAGAAAATTACTCCAAAATCCCTAGGCAAATTATGGATAACGATAACTATCATAGGTACTTTATGGCTCTCGCATACAAGGCAATCGGTAAAGAAAAAGAGAGTAAAGAGATTATGGTTAAATTGGCTAATGATAATTTTGCAACATGGCAGAATTCGATTGTTAAAAATCTTGCAAAATCACAAATAAAAACTAACATATAATTCTTTTTAAATGAAAACATGCTTCATAAGTCTTGTGTGTATTCTGTCGTTTAATATTTTTTATGGACAACTTACTAAGCAATTGGACATATTGCTTAGTAATCAGCATGTAAATGATGTAATTAAATCAGAGGACGGGCTTCTGTGGGTTGCTACCCAAGAAGGATTAAATTTGTTTTATGATGATGAGATTAAAGTTTTTTTTTCGAATATTGAAGACTCTTTAAGTATATTAAACTCAGATATTTCAAAACTTTTCTATGGTTTTTCCAATGAGTTAATAGCATTTTCAAAAGATGGTATTAGTGTTTTTAATCCTAATAGTTTTTTTTTTAATCAGATAAAACTCAAATCAACTCCAACAAATCTTTTTAAAGACGATGTTAACCGTAAAATATGGATAACAACCGAACAAAGTGGTTTGTATGTACTAAATGATCAACTAATTTTAGAAAAACATTTTGAATTTGACCCTTTAAATCCACTTTCAGTTTCAACCTCTAAATTTAATTCAGCCAATAATTCAAAAATTTATTTTCATCAGGAAACAGGCAAGGTTTTTGTCGCCTCTCAAAATGGATTAAATGTATTTGACGAAAAATTAAACACCTTTAAACGTTACTTCAAAGGTTCGAAAACTCAACTAACTTCGAATAATATTTTATCAATTATTCCTATTGATAAAAATAATGTTGGTGTTCTCTCAGAAAATGAATTTGTTTTTTTTAATATCAATGAATTGCGGTTTCAGCGTAATCTAGAGTTTGATATTCCTTTGACTTCAGCAAGTGTTATCTCAGACAACATCTCACTTATCACGAACCCAAGTCAAAGTTTTTTACTCTTTTTAGATAAAAATAAAAAATACTTAATAAAAGAAATTTTTTATGAAGGGGAATCAACAATTTTTGATCGACAAATATATACTCAAAATTCATTATATCTTTGGAGATCAGGATATAAAAATATTATTAAGACAGACCTAAATCTTTCTGAAATCATATTGTTTAATACACAGAATAATATAAATTCTGTTAAAATTTCACAATCTACAGATGATATTTTAGTTGGAACTGAGGATGGCATTGAAAATTATACTGATCCAAAAAAGCTAGTAAATAATTTTAATAGCTTAAAAGGTGCTTTGTATTTTGGAGTTTTTGAAAAAGAATATATTCAGATTTTTGAGAATAGAATTGAAATGGGGATTTTATCTAATGGTAAAAAATCAATTATATTCAATAAAAGATTTCCGTTCAATTTCAAAAACTCAAAATTTGAGAAAAAAGAACAATATCTCATCATTGCAAATCAGAATATCAAAGTTTTTGATCTTTTTAATAAAAATTTTATAAACAATTCATTAGAGCCTAACGATATTAAAAATGTAATAGTGACAAATATTAAAGAGATTGAGGATTTTCTTTATTTATCATATGATAACGGTATCATCCGAATCCCTTTTGATAAATTTTTAGAAAGTGATATTTCTAATCTTAAAAATTCACTCAAATTTTATGAGTATAATGCTTTATTAAATAAAAATTCTTCCCGAGGATTCTATGATATTGAAAAAATCGATAACACTTTTTATGTTACTGATTTCAATAAAGGACTCTCAGTTTTTGAAAATGATTTTGGCAATTTTGTTAAAAGCTATACCTACAATGGTGATTCAAAAAAAACACTCGCTTCATCGTCTCCGACTAAACTTTTTTTTGATAAAAAAAATCAAATTCTTTTTATTGGAACATTAGGTAGTGGACTTTTTATGCTTGATCTAAAATCGGAAACCTTCACCAGTAAAACTGTCGAAAATGGCCTTTTGTCTAATAATATTTATGATTTTTCTAAAATTGAAGATCGTTTATTTATACAAACTGTTTCTGGAATTAACTACTCTGAAAATGGTATCATCAAGAATATAAATCTTGAAGATGGACTAACAATTAATGACTATCATAAAGAATCTATTCACCAAATAGATAATATCATCTTATTAACAGGATATGATAAAAATCAATTTATTGAAATCAACGATATTTCAAAGAATCAGCAATCTTTTAAAATTAATTGTCTTAAAGTTTCAGGTTTAAATGAGCAAAATGAGGAATCTATATTAAAAATAACAGAAAACAATTCTATAGATTTTGATTACAATACAAACACAATTATTTTGGATTTGTATGCTAGTTCTAACTACAAGTCAGATCAAATAAAATACTACTTTAATAGAACAAGCTCTCCTCAAAGTATTTCTAACGGATACAACAACAAAATACAACTTAGCTCATTTCCTTATTACACTTCAGAGGTAGAAGTATATGCTGTCAATGGGAACAATCAGAAAAGTGAAAACACCCTTTCATTTAAAATTTATAATGCACCCCCATGGTGGCTTAGGATAGAGACAATTGTTTTTTATGTTATATTTTCGATAGGGCTGGTTTATTCTTTTGTCAAATTGCGAGAGTCTCAAACCAAAAAGCGGATGGAAAGTGAACGAAAATCAAAAGAGCTTGAGGAAGCACGCGAACTTCAGAATAGCTTACTCCCTAAAAATAATCCAGAAGTAGAGGGCTACCAAATCAGCACCTACCTTAAGTCTGCAACAGAAATAGGAGGAGATTATTATGATTTCTTTTACAAAAAAGATGAATATTTTTATGCAATTTGTGGAGATGCAACAGGACATGGTGTAATTTCAGGAATTATGGTGTCGGTAACCAAAGCAGGATTAAACGGAATTCCTATGGGGTCCCCCAGTAAAATACTGCAGAAGTTAAACCGAATTGTTAAGCGTGTCAATTTTGGTAGATTAAGAATGAGTTTAACTGTTGCCAAATTGGAGAAAGATTCAATTGAGTTAAGCTCTGCTGCTATGCCTCCTACCTATTATTACAGTGCTAAAACTAATAAAATTGAAGAAATATTAGTGCCTAATTTACCTCTTGGAGGATTAGAAAGTGAAAAATACGATGGTGTAAAAATCGATTTTAAAGAAGGAGATGTGATTGTGATGATCTCAGATGGCCTTCCTGAACTGCCAAATCCAAACAACGAACTCTTGGATTACGAAAAGGTAGAAGAATGTTTTCGTGGTCATTCTGAAAAAGATGCAGAAGGCATTAAGAATGCTCTGGTTGAATTATCAGATGAATGGGCAAATGGAGTAATGAATCCTGATGACATTACTATAGTAGTCATTAAAAAAGCAGCTTAAGATTCCTTTATTCAACTGAATAAATCCAGTTTGGTATTTTTTCTTTTTTCCCCTTTACTAAAATGGGTTCCTTTTCTACAAAACCTGCTGAAGATTCTAGACGATCTTTTACAGATGATGATATTACAATTTCTCCTGAATTTGCATGAGAACATAAACGGGCGGCAAGATTTACGTGATCTCCAATTACGGTATAATTCATTTGTCGTTCCGAGCCAATATTTCCACAAACCACCTTACCATAATTGATGCCAATTCCGATCTTAAGCTGAGGATAATCTTGCTCTTTCATTTTTTTGTTAAATAATTTTAGAGCGTCAAACATAGCAATTGCAGAATTTACTGCTGATTGTGCATCGTTTTCATTTTTCAAAGGAACACCGTATAAAACCATGAGTTCGTCCCCAATAATCTTGTCAAGCGTACCATTGTGATTAAAGACGACTTCGATCATTGCATCAAAATAGTGATTTAGTAAATAAACTACCTCGTTGGGTTTCATTTTTTCAGACATAGATGTAAACCCGCGGATATCACAAAAGAGAATACAAATCTCATTCTGACTACCTCCCAATTCAAGCGAAGTTTCGTTTTTAAGGAGTTCGTCTACAATATTTTCAGAAACATATTTCTTAAATGTTGATTTTATTTTATTAATGCCCGAGAGGTCTTCAAATGAAAAGACAAGTCCTGACGGGATATTACTTTCGTCATAAACCGTCGATAATTTGAGGTTAATCTCATGAGATTCTTCTAAATTGTTTACAATCTTTACATTTTCCTCTTGAATTACATGTTCAATATCTCCTTCCGACTTTTCAATGAGTTTGATAATATGAGGATTATTTTGAAAAACTATATAATAATGGTTATTTAAAGCTGTTTCATTATCAAGGCCAAATATCTTTTTTGCTGAATTGTTAACATACTCAATTTCACCTAAAATATTGATCTTAATAATACCAGTTGTGATAGAGGTCATTATATTGTCAACCAACTTATTGGAAGTTTGAAGAGAATCTATCAAGCGTATATTGTCATAAGCAAGGCTAACTTTTTTAGAGAGATTATCAAATAATCTTAAATCTTGAAGAATAAAACGAACCAAACCAGATCGACTTTCTTTGTCTGCTAAAATGATAGCTCCTACCAATTCATTTTGGTTGATCAGAGGGCTGATCAATACATTTTTTTGAGCAAATTGAATAATAGGATAATCTTGTAATTCATCAATCACTAATGATTCTTTTTGCTCGTTCAATTGTTTAAAAATCCCTCTTGTAATTCGAATTATTTTAGAGGGCAATTCTTCTTTGCTGAGATTAAAACTAGAGGAAACATTAAAGAAATTGGTCTTTGTATCCTTGAGTAGTATCATTCCTTTAGAAGCATTGAGAGTTGACAAAATAGTGATCAAAAGTCTTTCAAAAAGAGAATCTAAGTCAAGATCTGATTCGTTTACAATATTAGTTACTCCAATTAAAGATTCAATTTCCAGAAGTTTATAACTCAATTCTTTTTCAGAGATTTTGAGTTTGTTCTTTAGCTTTTTTTGAGAGAGTTCGGATTCTATTTGTTCTTTTATGGAGAATAAAATAGCACTTTGTGTTGCTGTTGAAGATTGTTCTTCAATGTATACAAAACCAAAAACCTCTTTGTTTAATACCAGAGGAACTGCTGTGCTAGCCTGTGTTATGTTCTTGGTAAATTTGGTATCTGAAAAATTTTCTTTGAACCATACTTTATCTAAAAGCGACAAATCCTCATCGAAAGAAGGCAATACTTTCGGGCGTGGGCCATAAAAAATGGATTGAATACCAAGGGATTGACCTGCGGTTTTATTACCAAAAAAAAGGATCTGAAGTGTTTCAAATCCTTTTTGAGTAGATAGAAATTGGATTCTTCTGACTAGTGAAGGAATTTTCACAAACTCAAAGAGAATATCATCCTGTGTCATCATTTACAATCAAGCCAAAGCAGTAATGGCTTCCTCTTGAGAAGGATAGACAGTACAATACTTAGTGAGTCCCATAATTTTAAATGTTTTTTCAATAATCGGAGCAAGATCGCAGAAGACCAAATGTCCATCAATATCTTGAAGTTGTTCGATTAATTCAATTAGAATAGATGCTCCAATACTGTTGACGATGTTAGAGCTCTTGAGATTAATTAAAAAAATCTTGTTTCCTCCATCTATATGTTCTTGTGCTATTTTCTGGATTTCTTCCCCTAAATCTTTGTTGAGGTACCCTTCTGTTGCGATAACTACAACGTTTCCTTCCACATTTGTGTTTGTGACTTTACTCATTTTTTTCTTTTTTTTTAACCATTGTCAATGTTGTTCCTTTGTCATTGGATTCAAAATCTACTGAATCCATTAACTCTTTGATTAGCATAATACCCCAACCTCTTTTCCTTTCACTTGTATTGATTTTATTATCAATTTCAGGAATTTTAATTTTAGAAGCATCAAATCCTTTACCTTTATCGATAACCTTAATGGTTAATTCGTCATCAGATATCATAAAATGAATATAGATTTCTAGTTTGGTTTCAGAGTGCTCAAAAGCGTTGATACACGCCTCAATCAAAGCCATAGAAATTTCAGCTGATTTATCATCTGATAGGCCTATATGCTTGGAAACAACTTCTGAAGTCTGGGTAGCTACAAGTTCCATGTTTTTAAGAACAGGAAGCTTAAGCTCTACAGTGGGTGTTTTACTCATAATAATAGTTTTAGTGAAAAGATCCAAAAATCATTTTTCCGAATACTCATTTTTAAAGAGGAGATGATTGGGTTATGGTTTTAAAATCAAAATTTCTTAATTATATCAAATATAAAAAATCTTTCTCTAGGAATCCACTTAGATTTTGATTAAAAAGGGTAATTGTACTTTCCTTAATCCAGTAGATAACCATCCTATTTCGATTACTTTTTTAGGAGAAAAACTCCGTGAATAAGTAGACGATATTCTCGAATGTAAATCAATTAAATCTAAAGTTTAATTAAGGTAATTTATAGGCTGGGTTGTTTATGAGAAGACTGAAAGGTTTAGGAGAGTAAGGTTCAGCTTACTGAGACTGTTTCAATTAAAACAAGTTTTGTACTTTCAACTTAAATTATTGACAAATGAAAAATATCATAATTACCTTATTCATAGCTACATCGATTCTGTTAAATGCTCAAGAAGAATTGGGATATCAGGTTCCAAAAAAAGAGTTGTTAAACTTGATAGATGTTGACTTAGCTCCAACTGTATTAAGAAATTCAAAAAATACTGTGATGCTCCTTCTTTCACGTTCTACTTATAAGAGTATAGCAGACTTATCAAGACAGGAACTACGCATTGCAGGGCTTCGAGTTGATCCTGAGCGTTTTATTGGAAGTAGGACTATTTATTACAATAAAGTAGAATTAATAGATTTTGAAAAAGGAGAGCACCCCTTGATTGTGGAGGGACTTCCAAATAACCCACAACTAACGAACTTTATTTGGTCACCAGACGAAAAAAAGATTGCCATGACTCATACATCAGATTCGGGTGTAGAACTATGGACTGTAGATGTGGCTTCTAGAAAAGCAAAAAAATTGAGTTCTGAACCAATTAATGCAACAATGGGCAGTAGTATAAGTTGGCTAAAAAACGGTAAAGAGTTGTTGGTAAAATTACTACCTAAAGACAGAGAAGAGATAATAGATCAATCAGTGATCGTACCAACAGGTCCAAAAGTAACTGAAAATAACGGTGAAAAAGCTCAAAACAGAACATATCAAGATTTAATTAAAAATCCTACAGATGCTAAAAATTTTACCCAGCTAAGCAGATCAGAAATTTATAGGATAGATATGGATGGTAACAAAAGTCCTTTTTTAGATGCAAAAATGTATAGAAGTGTTAACGTATCTCCCAATGGGAAATACATAATGGTGTCATTTGTAAAAAAACCGTTCTCATATTTAGTGCCTTATTTTCGTTTTCCTACCGAAACCCATGTTTATGATTTGGAAGCAAACTTAGTTAAAGTTATTTCTGATAATCCACTTCAAGAGGTTCTTCCAAAAGGATTTATGGCGGTAAGTATTAATAAACGAAATATAGGTTGGCGTTTCGATCAACCTTCAACTATTTATTATGTGAAGGCATTAGACAAGGGGGATCCAGAGATGAAAGTTCCATTTAGAGATGCATTATACGAGTGGGAAGCTCCTTTTAACCAAAACCCAAGCTTGTTGACAAAAACAATTAATCGATACGCAGGAGTAATTTGGGGTAATGATTTATATGCGATCATTTATGACAGGTGGTGGAATAGTCGAAATTCTAAAACATATCTTTTTTCACCTTCAAAGCCCAATATTCCTGCTAAAGTCATAGATGATAGAAATTATCAAGATAGATATAGTGACCCTGGTGATTTTGTCACTCAAAAAGGAAAATACGGTAAAAAAATCTTAGCCTTGGAGGGAAATAAGGCTTTTCTTTTAGGAGATGGATTTTCTGAAAAAGGGCAATTTCCATTTCTAGATCGGATCGATTTGAAATCAGACAAAAAGGTTCGAATCTATGAATCAACTTATACTGAAAAGTATGAACAGCTTTACGATTATAATTTTATTGATAAGAAATTGAGTGTCCGAATTGAATCGAAAAGTGAATATCCAAATTACTTTATCAGAAGTTTAGGGGATAAAAATTCGCTTACTCAGCAAACTTTTTTTGAAAACCCGTTTAAGAATCTTAAAAATGTTGGGAAAGAACTTATCTCCTACAAACGCGAAGATGGACTAAATTTGAGTGGGATTCTATACACTCCAGAGGGTTTTAATAAAGACGACCCAGAACAATTACCTATGATTTTATGGGCATATCCCAGAGAATATAAAGATAAATCTAGCGCAGCTCAAAAAACAAATAATCCGAATCGGTTCTTATATCCCAGTTGGGGTTCTCCAATATATTGGGTTACTCAGGGATATGTCGTACTAGATCGTGCAGCTTTCCCGATTATAGGTGAAGGTACAGATGAACCAAACGATAGCTTTAGAACTCAGCTAGTCGCCAATGCAGAAGCTGCGATTAAAGCTGTTGTGAATAAAGGTTATGCTGATAGAAATAGAATTGCTGTTGGAGGACATAGTTATGGAGCATTTATGGTGGCCAATCTGCTAAGTCATTCAAATTTATTTGCTGCAGGTATAGCCAGAAGCGGTGCTTATAATAGAACGTTAACACCGTTTGGTTTTCAAAGTGAATCCAGGTCCTACTGGGAAGCGCCAGATGTATATTATACCATGTCTCCTTTTATGCACGCTGACAAAATGAAAACGCCATTACTACTAGTTCATGGAGAAGCAGACAATAATTCTGGAACTTACCCTTTGCAAAGTGAACGTTATTATAATGCTCTCAAAGGTCTTGGAGCTAAAACAAGATTAGTCATGTTCCCTAAAGAAAGCCATGGATATAGAGCAAAAGAAACAATACTTCATCTCATTTGGGAACAAGATCAATGGCTGGAAAAATATGTAAAAAACAGAAAGCCCTTTCTAAAATTAACAAAAGAAAAACCTAAAGGATAAAAAATATAACCCTCCACAGCGGAGGGTTTTTCTTGAGGGTAAAAGAAGCTAACAGCCCCATGTTTTAAGAGTTTCTCTCTCTCACTTAATCGCAGCTTTTGTATGCGATTGTTCTAAATTAAAATTAATTCATATTATATCCAATTTGTCTAGTCCTGGGTACAATTTTGTAGATCATAAACTATGATCAAAGGGAAAAGACTGTCATTATAATTTGGATACTTTTAAAAATTAAAATAACTTATTTGCAACCTAGAAAACCCAAATAAAACCCAAATCAATGAAAAGATTTCAAATAGATATTCTTACAATATTTTGTGTGCTTTTGAGCCTATTAACTCAACAAGTCAATGCCCAAATAGTAAATGGTAATGTTACAGATGAAAGTGGTGTGCCACTTCCTGGTGCAAATGTCATTATTGAGGGAACTTCAACAGGTGTTTAATCTGATTTTGATGGAAACTTTCAAATCCGAGCTGAACAGGGTCAAGTTCTCCAGTTCAGTTACATTGGTTATCTCTCACAGAAAATCAGATAGCGATTTTGCAGTTCCTTTTATTTTAGTGAATGGACCAAACCCTCCCTTTCCAGAGCGGATGCCTTATGCTACAAACGAATTGAATTCCAATTCAAACGCACCAGCTGAAGATCCAGGTATTTTCATAAAAACAGCAGTTAACCAATAATTTACTAGTACTATTTAAAAAGGGTTTGTAACTTGCTTATAAACCCTTTTTTTATGTCTAAACTTATCCTTTTTACTCTATTAAGCAGCCTTGTGTTAATGGGTTGTCAAGAACCTTTACCATCCTCTCCTAAGAATAATACTATTGCAGCTGCACACCCCTTGGCTTCTTTAGCAGGAAAGAAAATGTTCGAACAAGGGGGAAACGCATTTGATGCCGCAGTAGCTTCAGGCTTTACCTTGGCTGTTGTAGAGCCAAGTATGAGTGGAATTGGAGGGCGTTTACAGGCAATTTATCACAACGCTTCAGGTAAAATTGGTGGGGTGGACGCCTCAACTCAAGTTCCTAGAAACTATATGCCTACAGGCGAAAAATATTCTTCCGGATACAAGACTATTGGAATTCCTGGAGTAGTTGCAGGGTTGCTAAAACTTCAAAAAGAACATGGGCAGTTGCCACTTCAAAAAGTAATGGAGCCCGCAATAGAATATGCGGAAAACGGGTTTCAAATATTACCTGGAGAAGCATACCGCCAAGGATTAGCAAGGGAAGTATTTGAACAATACGAAGGTACAAAAACTCATTTTTTAAACTCTGAGGGAACTTCTTTTCAGGCTGGAGATACAGTCATTCAAAAATCTTTAGCATCAACACTTAAAGTAATAGCCTTAAAAGGTAAGGCAGGTTTTTACGAAGGTGAAGTTGCTCAAAAAATGGTGAACGACATCCAGTCCAACGGTGGACTTCTTACATTAGACGATCTTAAAAATTATCAAGCATTAGATTCAGAAGTGTTTCAGGGAGTATTTCAAGGACTTAAAGTGTTTGCTTTAAACTTACCATCCTTTGGCGCGATTACTATTCAAATTCTTCAAATCATGGATCACATCACAGTTGAAAAAAGCGAAGAAGATTGGGCCAGACAAATTGGAGAAGTAACCAAATTAGCCTACAGTTATCGAAAGCATCAACAAGATAGAGATTCAATAGATCGTATACTTTCGTATGGGCAAGCTGCAAAATGGGCTAAACAAATTGAAGATCAAAAATTAAATTTAGTTGCTCAAAGCACCTTGGATATGCCGGGATCGTGGGTAGCTTCTGTTGGTCATACCTCCCATCTTACTGCTGCAGATAAGGAAGGGAATGTGGTAAGCCTTACTCAGACAATAGGTCCGAATATGGGTTCTAAAGTGGCTTCTAAAGACCTAGGTTTTCTTTATGCGGTGACCCTTGGAGGTTATTTAGGCGAATACAAGCCTGGTGATCGATCTAATTCACATATAACCCCCACCTTATTTATGGACAACGAACAGGTTGTTCTTGCCATAGGTGCTGCAGGTGGCAGTAGAATTGTAACTGCAGTAACCCAAGTCGCGCACCGTTATTTAGCTCAAAGACACAATTTAAATCAAGCCTTGTTTTTGCCTAGAGTATATCCTTTTGAAGATTCGTTATGGATTGAAGATCACGACGGAATCAAGCAATTGAACGCAAATTTTGATCTGGATAATAATCCAGTAAAAATGATTGACCAAAAAGCGCGATTTGGACGGGTTCATGCAGTGGCATATGATTCTATTAACAAATTATGGATTGGAGCTGCAGATCCTGACTGGGAGGGATCCGTAGAAAATTACTCTTCAAAATGAAACCTTTAATCATTTTAACTCTTTTTTTTTCACTTGTGACAAACGCTCAAAAACAAGAAAAAATTCTTTTCGTAGGAAACAGCTTTACATTTTATTGGAACCTTCCAGTTCAGTTGGAAAAAATGGCGTTAGAGCAAGAACTGTACTGGGACGTTAACCAGTCTACCGCTGGTGGGGCTACTTTAAGAGATCATTGGCAGGGAAATAAAGAGCTTAAAACAAAAGAAATTTTATCTGAAATTACTTTTGATCGAGTCATATTTCAAGATCAAAGTACTTATCCGATCAAGCATCTGGATACTACAAAATATTATTTTTCTAAACTGAGATCACTCCTACCTCAAGATACTAAAATTTATTTTTACGCAACGTGGAACTATCCTGACTTTCCTGTTGAGAAGATCGTTATGGATGATTCCGAAAAAATTCAATCGAATTTAAAAGAAATCTCAAAGGAGTTTTCAAACATTGAAATCATTCCTGTGGGGAGGGCTTTTGATTTGTTTTCTTCAAAATATCCTGAGATAAATCTCTTAACTGACGATGCAAAACACCCAAGTCATAATGGAACTTATTTAGCCGCTTGTGTTTTCTTTGCCTCTTTGAGTGGTCGGAGTTCTAAAGGGCTTGACAGGCGGTATGAAGGCAAAGACTCTAATGGGAAGAAGATTTACTACAATATTGTAGAAGAATCAGTTGTCTCAAAGTGCCAAGCGATAGCAGATAAAATTGTTTTTAAAAAATAATTAGAAAACATTTTAACTTACGATTCAAGAACATTCTTACAATAGTTAACACTCTTTTTTATTTCTTTAATGACAGTTGAGTCTTTTGGTGTGCGGTATTCGTATTCAATGGTAGCCGCAAAATTATAGGAATTATCTCGCATCATTTGAAGAACTTCTTTTATCGGTGTATCTCCTTGACCGAAGGGCATATTCTTTTTGCCATTTTCAGGATTTTGACGATCCTTCACGTGCATACTAAGAATATTTTGATGCTGCTTTTCAATTAATTCCATAGCATCAGAGTTTCCCGCAGCTATGTAATGCCCTAGATCTAAATTCATTGCATTATGAGAGGACTGTTCTAGTGCTGTATCCCACCAGCTAGCGTGTTGTTGTTCGTGGCCATGATAGGCAACTTTGATTCCATTTTTTTCTGCTAATTGACCAAGTTTAAGTGTATGGTTATTGTCGTCTGGAAGTTCTAAAGTTACATGACTTGCTCCCAGTATTTTACCTGCCTGCATTGCATAATTGATGTCAGCATCACTATTTCCTTTGCGAAGTAAATAGTCTGGTTTGAAGGCATAAATTTCAACTCCAGCACTGTTATACATTTTTCTTAAATCATAGAAACGATCAACGGAACGTTTGTTTTTCCAAGTCTCAACTTCTTTATTATAAGCTTCTTGTTGTTTTTTAAGCTCAATGAGTTCTTTTTCTTCGTCTTTAGAGAGAGAATTATTTCGTTCTTTTCTCGTAAGTCGATAAAACATTCTACGATTGATTTTGTTCTCCGGTTTACCGATAAATGATTCAGCAGTTCCTCCCATCAATTCAATCGAATTTATATCACAATCAAGGATATATTGAAGTGTAGCTTCTGCACTTTGATCTTTCATGGCTCTAAATGAATAGGTGATCAGTCCTAATTGAACGCCGTTAATTGAATTTTTAAGGGCTGATCTTTTAGGTAAGTAGATAGGAGCTCCCCAAAGATCCGATGAAGCTAGGGAAACACCAGCTGATAGTGACGAAATATTTTTTATAAAATTCCTTCTGGACGACTCATTTTTTTTTGTTTTCATAGGTTCGAAATTTTAAGTTTAAGTTAAGTTGTCACCAAATTATGATTTTTTTTTCTGCTACAGAAATCAGTAGCAAAACACTTTTCTTTATATTTAAAAAATGTTACAAAAATTTAATCCGAAATATCCTTCCGTAAGTGACTTAAGAACAAAGGCAAAAATGAAAATGCCTAAATTTGCATTTGAATATTTGGATGGTGGTTGTAACGACGACCATAACCTGAGGAAAAACACTTCAGATTTAAGAGCTGTAGAGTTAGTTCCTGAATATCTTAAAAGTTCGGTAGAGGTTAGCTTAAAAACAAAACTTTTTGGGACAGAATACGATGCTCCTTTTGGTATCGCACCAATTGGACTTCAAGGATTGATGTGGCCTAATGCTCCTGAAATTCTCGCGAAAGCTGCTTTTGAAAATAACCTCCCTTTTATTTTGAGCACAGTGACCACTTCCAGTATTGAGAAGATTGGAAAGATTACCGAAGGGAAGGCTTGGTTTCAATTGTATTATCCCAGTAAAGAAGAAGTTCGAAAAGACATCATTGGACGTGCTGCAGATGTAGGTTGCCCTGTTTTAGTGCTTCTGAGCGATGTGCCTAGTTTTGGGTTTAGACCTCGAGACATTCGGAATGGCTTAGCTATGCCACCAAAAATGTCAATCCAAAATTTTTATCAAATATTAAAGCGTCCTGAATGGGCATTAAAGACCTTAATTCAAGGGAGTCCAGAATTTGAAACGTTAAAACCATATATGCCTAAAGGAATGAATTTAAAACAACTAGGGAAGTTTATGGACGAAACTTTTGATGGACGCCTGAATGAAGAAAAAATTAAACCTATTCGGGAACAATGGAAGGGTAAAATTGTATTAAAGGGTATTGCCAGTGAAATTGATATGGAAAAAGCCATTCGCTTAGGAATAGATGGAGTGATCATTTCAAATCATGGAGGACGTCAATTGGACGCAGGACAATCCACGGTTCAAGTTCTTAAAAAATTGCAAGAAAAATATCGAGATAAAATTACTATTATGATGGACAGTGGTTTACGCAATGGACCGGATGTAGCTCGAACCCTAGCTCAAGGGGCTTCTTTCTCCTTTTTAGGAAGGTCTTTTATGTATGGAGTAGGAGCGTTAGGATCAGCTGGAGCTGAACATACTATTGATTTAATTAAAACAGAATTAGTTCAAGTAATGGAACAATTGGGTTGTGAAAGGACATTAGATTTACCAAACTATATTTTCAAAAAATGAAGTATACCATAGGATACGATATCGGAAGTTCTTCTGTTAAAATCGCCCTTGTTGAGGTCAGTACAAATAAGAAGATTGCTGTAATTACAGAGCCTCAGGAAGAGATGCCAATTCATGCTGAAAAAGCACATTGGGCCGAACAAAATCCCGAGATGTGGTGGAAGCATCTATGTGCAGGAACACATAAAATCTTAAAGGAGAATATTGTAAATGCCAATCATATTTTGTCTATTGGGATTTCATACCAGATGCATGGATTGGTCGTTTTAGATAAAGATAAATCACTTCTACGAGATTCTATTATTTGGTGTGATAGCAGAGCCGTAGAGATAGGTGAAAAGGCTGCGAAAGATATTGGCGAAGCACGATTTGGGGCACACTTATTTAATGCTCCAGGAAATTTTACTGCATCAAAATTAAAATGGGTCAAAGAAAATGAACCAGACCTTTATTCTAGAGTTGCATATTACATGCTTCCAGGAGATTATATTGCATTTAAATTGACAGGTGAAATAGCAACAACTATCAATGGTTTGTCAGAGGGTATGCTTTGGGATTTTAAAGAAAAAAAAGTTGCAAATTGGTTATTGGAATATTACGGAATAGACACAAAATTGACTCCTCCATTAGTTGCTAATTTTGAAGATCAGGGTCGTGTGTCAGCATCAGGAGCTGCTCAGAGTGGATTGCCAGAGGGTATACCCATTCGATATCGTGCAGGTGATCAGCCTAACAACGCACTAGCATTAAATATACTTAAGTCAGGGGAAGTTGCTGCTACAGGGGGGACTTCAGGAGTTTTATTCGCGGTTTCAGATCGAAATGCTTCAAAGGAATTTTACAGGGTAAATCATTTTGCCCACGTCAATTATACACCAGATGCATCATTGATCGGAACGTTACTCTGTGTCAATGGAGCAGGTATTCAGTACAGTTGGTTGCGAAGAATGGCTGGCTTTAATGATTTTCATGAAATGAATGATTTAGCGAACAAAGTGCCTATTGGAAGTGAAGGCTTAATCAATCTTCCCTTTGGAAATGGTGCAGAACGTATGCTTTTGAATAAAACACCTGGAGCTCAGTTTTCAAATTTGAATTTAAACCAACACCAGCAAGGACATCTTTTCCGAGCGGCTCTTGAGGGAATTGCTTTTTCGTTTGCTTATGGGATGGAGATTATGCAAGAAGATGCTCTTGATATCAAAGTCATACGAGCTGGAAATGATAACCTTTTCCGCTCTAAGATTTTTTCAACTACTGTGGCGAGTTTGATTGGACAACCCATTGAGATTTATAATACAACAGGAGCAGTTGGTGCTGCAAGAGCAGCAGGAGTTGAGTATGGAGGTTTAGAAGACTATAGCCAAAGTATTTCTTCAATGGACCGTGTGAGTGAAATTTCACCACCAAAAGAAAAAGAAGCCTATCATTTGGCTTACCAAAAATGGAAAACAGTATTAAAACAAAAATTAAATTAACTGATTATGATTAGTATAGGAAACAACGAATTTTACAAGGGAATCAATGCCATTCAATTTGAAGGTAAAGATTCTGACAATCCATTTGCATTTAAATATTATAACCCCGATCAGATGGTAATGGGGAAGAGTATGCGAGATCACTTTAGGTTTGCCATTGCCTATTGGCATAGCTTTTGTGGTCAAGGATCAGATCCCTTTGGACCAGGAACACAACAATTCCCATGGGATCAATCTTCAGATCCAATTCAACGAGCAAAAGATAAGGCAGATGCGGCTTTTGAGTTAATTACAAAACTTGGGTTTGATTATTTTTGTTTTCACGATATCGATTTAGTAGATGAAGCACCAACACTCGCTGAAAATGAAAAGCGTCTTCAGACCATTGCAGACTATGTAGCACAAAAACAAAAAGACTCAGGTGTTAAATTACTTTGGGGAACAGCAAACTGCTTTTCAAATCCAGCTTATATGAACGGTGCAGCAACAAATCCTGATTTTAATGTAGTTGCTCGTGCAGGTGCTCAAATCAAAATGGCCTTGGACACTACCCTAGCTCTAGGAGGTGAGAATTATGTGTTTTGGGGAGGTAGAGAAGGTTACATGTCATTACTCAATACTGACATGGGTAGAGAATTAGATCATATGGGACAAATGCTTACTATGGCAAGAGATTATGCCAGAGGTCAAGGATTTAAGGGTCACTTTTTTATTGAACCAAAACCGATGGAGCCTATGAAACATCAATACGATTTTGATGCAGCGACAGCGATTGGATTTTTAAAAGAATATGGTTTGGATAAAGATTTTAAACTTAACATAGAGGTCAATCATGCTACATTGGCTCAACACACTTTTGAACATGAATTAGCCGTAGCAGCCAATGCAGGAATGTTAGGAAGTATAGATGCCAATAGGGGAGACAATCAAAACGGATGGGATACAGATCAGTTTCCAGTTAATATATACGAAGTTACAGAAGCTATGTTGGTTTTTCTAAGAGCTGGAGGCCTTCAAGGAGGAGGTGTTAATTTCGATGCAAAAATCAGAAGAAATTCGACCGATTTAGAAGATGTTTTTCATGCCCATATTGGAGGTGCTGATGTGTTCGCAAGAGCATTAATAACTGCCGAAAAATTGATCAAAGACGGAGGTTTTGAACAAATGAGAAAGTCCCGTTATGCGTCTTTTGATGAAGGTGAAGGTCAGCGTTTTGAAAAAGGAGCCCTCAGTTTGGAGGAGTTATCGAAAATAGCCTTAAATGGAAAAGCACCAGAGCGAATTAGTGGAAAGCAAGAATTATATGAAAATATTCTCAATCAATATATTTAAGACTCAAAAGCTAAAAGCCACTTTTTATACTGTATTAGTTGGTTTGTTTTTCATAAAATGTGCTAATAATATCACTCCGTCTACTTCGCCAGTTGTAAAAGATGGAATGATATTGATTCCTTCAGGTGACTTTAAAATGGGTAGTGAAGGCGATCAGGCCCGAGAAGATGAATCTCCTATGCACCTGGTACATGTAGATGCTTTTTGGATGGATCAAACAGAAGTTACTAATGCCCAGTTTAAAGCGTTTGTTGAAGCTACAGGCTACATTACCACAGCTGAACAAAAACCGAATTGGGAGGAGTTGAAAAAAGAACTTCCTCCAGATACACCTAAACCTAATGATTCTTTACTTCAAGCTGCTTCTTTAGTTTTTGAAGCTACAGCAGGGCCAGTAAATTTGAATGATTACGGGGCTTGGTGGCAATGGAAGCCAAAAGCTAGTTGGCAAAACCCAAAGGGAAAAGGGAGTTCGATAGAAAATAAATTAGATCATCCTGCAGTTCATATTTCGTGGTATGATGCACAAGCCTATGCTGCTTGGGCTGGTAAGCGATTGCCTACTGAAGCAGAATGGGAATGGGCTGCAAATGGTGGGGATAAAAAAACCACCTATCCTTGGGGAGAAGAACCAATCTCTGAGGGCACCGCAAAAACCAATGCATGGGAAGGAAGTTTTCCTTACAAGAACACCCTCAGAGATCAGTTTTTTTACACTGCCCCAGTAGGCTCTTTTGAACCGAATGCATTTGGTCTTTTTGATATGGCAGGAAATGTATGGGAATGGTGTTCTGATTGGTATGATTTTACTTATTATCAATCTTTTGATAATCAAAAGGCAATAAACCCCCAAGGTCCCGAAGTTCCTTACGATCCCTACCAGCCCTATCTAAAGCAAAAAGTTATGCGAGGAGGATCTTTTTTGTGTAATGATTCCTATTGTTCAGGGTATCGAGTGGCTTCTCGAATGAAATCTACTCCAGATACTGGATTACAACATACTGGCTTTAGACTGGTCAAATCAGCAGATTTTTAGAACTGTTGATTTCTTTTTTAAAATAATGACACAGGGTCATTTTTTTTATTAGTTTCGTATAAAATAGTCTTTATATGAAAATCTTAGTATGTATAAGTAACGTCCCCGACACGACATCTAAAATTAATTTTATAGACGAGAACAGGGCGTTTGATAATCAAGGGGTAACTTTTGTAATTAATCCAAATGATGAATTTGGTTTAACTAGAGCCATTTGGTTCCAAAAAAAAGAGAGTGCAACTGTTACAGTTGCCTCCGTTGGAGATGCTTCATGTGAAGCAATTTTAAGAAAATGTCTTGCCATAGGAGCTGATAATGCTGTTCGGATTGATGCAGAAGCAAAGGATGGCTTTTATGTTGCTGCTCATCTTGCAGCCTACGCAGAAAAAGAAGCTTTTGATTTGATAATTACTGGTAGAGAGTCGATAGATTATAATGGCGGAATGGTTGGAGGAATTCTGGCTACCTTATTAAAAATACCTTATTTAGCCAATTGTATCTCATTAGAAAAAGAAGGTGATGCGATTCATTTGCAAAGAGAAATTGATGGTGGAAAAGAAATTCTCAAAGGGACGCTTCCCTTAGTTATTGGTGCACAAAAGGGGCTGGTTGAAGAAAAGGATTTAATCATTCCAAATATGCGTGGAATCATGCAAGCAAGGCAAAAGTCTTTGACTGTGTTGACTCCCACAGAATCAAATCCATCCAGTTCTATTAGTACATTCCAAAAACCTCCAGCTAAGGGGCCAGTCAAACTTGTAGAGGCTAATAATATAGATTTGTTGATAGATCTATTACAAAACGAAGCTAACGCCTTATAAAATCAAAACATGTCAGTATTAATTTATATCGAAACCCGAGAAGGAAAAATAAAAAAATCAAGTCTGGAAGTGGCATCTTATGGACGTGCAATTGCTGATGCTAAAAAATCGCCATTAATTGCTGTTAGTTTTGGCTTAGAGGATACATCTTTGTTAAGTGAGCGAGGTGTAAATAAAGTCTATGCTATTTCAACTGAACAGGATGCTTATTTTAACGTAAACCGCTATAGCAGTACTCTTGTGCAAATTGCAACGTCAGAAGGTGCTGAACTTGTCATTGTAAGTGGTTCTGCGAATGGACGTTACTTAGGACCTATAGTTGCAGCAAAATTTGAAGCAACCTATTTCTCAAATGTTATAGGTCTTCCACTTTCATATAAACCTTTAGAGGTTAAACGTTCTTGTTTTACTAATAAAGCTTTTAACCAAAGTATTTCTCATAAAGATAAGGTGGTCATCTCATTGTCTACAAATTCATTCGGAGTTCACGATCAAGAGAACAGTTCAGAAATTATAGAAATTACGAGTGATTATGAAGCTTCTGCTTCAGCCTTGGAAGTGATTTCAGTTGAGAAATCTACCGATAAAGTAAGCATTGCAGATGCGGATATTGTAGTTTCTGGTGGACGTGGATTAAAAGGGCCAGAGAATTGGCATTTGATTGAAGATTTGGCATCAGTATTAGGTGCCGCCACCGCTTGCTCAAAACCAGTTTCAGATATGGGTTGGCGTCCGCATAGTGAACACGTTGGTCAAACAGGGAAACCTGTCGCCTCAAATTTGTATATTGCCATTGGAGTTTCTGGAGCCATTCAACACTTGGCTGGAATTAATTCCTCAAAAGTAAAAGTGGTAATCAACACCGATCCTGAAGCACCGTTCTTTAAGGCTGCTGATTACGGGATTGTAGGAGATGCTTTTGAAGTAGTCCCAGAACTGACATCTAAATTAAAAGCTTTAAAAGAGGCCTAACAAATGAAGTAGTCATGATCACTAAAACCGTAGAGAATATATCAAGAGCTCTTGAAGGAATTAAAAGTGGAATGACTTTGATGTTAGGGGGTTTTGGTCTCTGTGGAATCCCTGAAAATTTGATAAAAGTCCTAGCAAATTCTACTTATAGCGAGTTTACTTGTATCTCTGCCAATGTTGGGGTAGATGATTATGGCTTAGGTTTGTTGTTCAAAGAAAAGAAAGTAAAAACCATGATTAGTTCTTATGTGGGTGAAAACTCAGAATTTGAACGTCAAATGCTATCCAATGAGATTGAAGTAATTTTAACTCCCATGGGAACCTTGGCAGAGAAATGTCGAGCAGCACAAATGGGGATTCCTGCTTTTTATACTCCAGCAGGTTTTGGTACTGAAATTGCAGAAGGAAAAGAAATAAGGACTTTCCAATCTAAAAAATATATTCTAGAGGAAGCGTATCAAGCAGATTTTGCTTTAATCAAAGCTTGGAAAGGAGATCACGCTGGGAATTTGATCTTTAGGGGTACTGCAAAGAACTTCAATTCAATAATGACTGGTGCAGCTAAAACAACTGTAGTGGAAGTAGAAAAATTGGTGCCTGTAGGAATGTTGGATCCAAATGAAATCCATACTCCCGGAATTTTTGTTGATCGAATTTTTCAGGGGGAATCATTTGAAAAAAGAATTGAAAACCTTACTAATTCAAGCCCCCAATAATGTCTTTAAATAAAAATGGTATTGCTAAACGGATAGCTCAAGAACTTCAAAATGGATTCTATGTAAATTTAGGTATTGGAATTCCTACTCTTGTTGCGAATTATGTTACACCGGAGTTAGAAGTTGAATTTCAAAGTGAAAATGGTGTTTTGGGTATGGGCCCATTCCCTTTAGCTGGCGAAGAAGATGCCGATTTGATAAATGCAGGTAAACAAACAATAACGACCCTTCCAGGAGCAAGTTTTTTTGATTCTGCCACGAGTTTTGGAATGATTCGAGGGAAGCATGTTGATTTAACTGTTTTAGGTGCAATGGAAGTAGATCAGACAGGTGCCATAGCCAATTGGAAAATCCCAGGCAAATTGGTCAAAGGGATGGGTGGCGCGATGGACCTAGTGGCTTCAGCTGATAATATTATTGTTGCCATGATGCATACGGATCGACACGGGAATTCAAAACTCAAAACGAAATGTAGTTTGCCCCTTACTGGGGTGGATTGTGTCAAACGCATAGTCACAAATCTGGCTGTAATAGATATTATTGAGGATGGATTTCTACTGAAAGAAAGAGCCCCAAATGTTGAAATTCATCAAATTGTAAAAGCAACTGAGGGAGTTTTGATCATACCAGAAAACGTAAAAGAAATGGAATTAAATTGATGTTTTGAGCATTCTTTAAAGTTCTTATTTTTTTATACATTTATTCAAAATATTATACAATGTCTAAAAAACTATTAAGTACCCTTTTAATTGCTTGTGTTGCATTATTTATTAATTGTCAAAACACTGCTAAAAAGAAAAAAGAGACTTCTCCTGAGACCGACAAGGTATCCAATAACGAATGGATTAATCTGAGTAGTTCTAATACGTTAGATGGATGGCATATTTTTCAAAATGAATCGGGAGAGAAAACGGGATGGTCTGTTGAAGAAGGCGTTTTTACTTTCAATTCTGATGAAGCAAAAGGTGAAGGAAATAAGAGTTTGATTACAGATGAAAAATTCACCAGTTTTGAAATTCAATTTGAATGGAAACTTTCTCCTAATTCCAACAGTGGATTTATGTGGGGAGTTAATGAAGAACCTAAATACGAGCATCCATATGTGACAGGACCAGAAATTCAGATTATTGACGCTGAGATTTATGGTGAAGATCCTGAAAATCAGATTCATACTACTGCTGCTCTTTATGATATGATTGCACCAGACCGCGTGATGGCAAGAGCAGCTGGTGAATGGAACACCTATCACATTACCATAAATCATGAAACTAATTCTGGAACAGTAGTTCACAATGGGGAGGAAATCAATCGTTTCCCTCTTCATGGGTCTGAATGGGATACAATGGTAAAGAATAGTAAATTCTCAGAAATGGAGGGTTTTGGTAAATATCAAGAGGGACACCTTTGTCTTCAAGATCACCCAGGTATTATTTCTTATAAAAACATAAAAATTAGACGACTATAATTAATTGTTGAACCAATCGAAAGAAATAGCACCCCTATTAACTAAAACAACGGCTTTAGGGCTTCTCTTGTTTTTTATTTTGCCTCCCGTTCTTAAGGCATCTCACTCTTACGAATTTCATTCAGTACCCAAAGAGTGTGAGCATACGACTACCCACTTTCATTCCAGTTCATTTCACAATGACGCATTGGATTACTTTTTTCAATCGTTGTATAAATATTACAAAGTGTATTCTTTCCTCTTTGAAAGGACAGAATATAAGACCTTATTCAATAACTATCAATTTCATTTAAGCAAACAAAGATTTTATAAATTAAGATTAAGGGGGCCGCCAAGCATTTGTTAAATTTTCAAAAGACATAATACATTATGTCCAAACATAACATAGAGTAAATTTATCAACCTAAATTTTAATATAATGAAAAAATATTTATTACTATTATTTGCATTCAGTTCCTTTGCTATTGTATCATGTGAAAAAGATGACCATGAAGATGGTGATCATGATGATCATGACCACATAGCGGCAATTGTTGTTGTAAATGATAATATTGCTTAAAACTTCTAAGTTTTAACTTTTAATAGAAAGCCTAAGGGGTCGTGTGTAACTTGTGTTTATACACGGCCTTTAGGTTATTAAAACATCTTCAAAATCAAAATAAAAATTCGAATGAAAAATATTCAAAATCTATTTAAAATTAAGATTATGGTATTAGCCATAAGCTTAGTCTACTCGTGTAGTAAAGATGATCCCGATGCTGTAAATCAACAAGAGTATATTTCTAATGTTGTTTTGAAAGTTCAGTCTTCTGATGGTTCAAGTCAAACAGTTAATTGGGATATTAGTGAACAAAATACACAATCAATAAATTTAAAAGCTAATAGTGACTATAAAGTGGAGGTTTCATTTTTAAATAACAGCGACCCCAGTGATATAGATGATGTTACTTTAGAAGTCATAGAAGAAGCTGATCAACATCAAGTATTTTATGAATTTGCAAGTGTTTCAGTTGATGTGACTTCTGCGAGTGATGATGTAAAAGATGGAAGTAGAGGTGTATTAATTAAAAGTATTTGGAATGCCAGCGCAAGCGGAGCTGGAACGGTTCGAGTTTATTTAATCCATCAACCTACAAATTATAGCGGCACAACTAGAGAAGACATTGGAGGGTTTAATGATGTCTCAATAGATATACCAATTACAATTACCGATTAATGAATCGACCATTATTTCAGATTTTTTTCCTCTCTTTAAGTTGGTTTAATTTGATTAATGGTCAAACATGTAATTTGTCTTTAGAAGGCACAATTACTGATTTACACGATAGATCTCCAATAATTGGTGCCCTAGTTAAACTAGAGGGCACCAATTATTTTTCACAAACTGATTTTGATGGAAACTATCAACTTGAGGGTTTGTGTCCTGGTAAATACCAAATTATCATTCTACATCCTGAATGCCCTACAGTAAAAAAAAGGATTAATATTCAAACCAGTCAGGTAAATAACTTTGATTTAGAGCATCATATCAATGAATTAGAGGAAATTATTCTGTCAGAAAAAAGAATTTCTAAGCTTAGAAAGTCAGTCCAAGAGGTTAGCCTTGATATTGGTGATATAAATTCTTACGGCAGTAATACAATGGTTGAAGCGTTGAGTTATATCTCAGGTGCTTCAGTCTTAAAAACTGGGAATGGAATCGCTAAACCTGCAATTCATGGAATGTATGGAAGTAGAGTAGGAATTGTCACAGATGATTTTAGACAGCATGACCAAGAATGGGGTCCAGATCATGCGCCAAATATTGATTTTAATTCTTTTGAAACCATTCAACTGATCAAAGGAGCTGCAGCCTTAAAATATGGTGGAGATACCTCTGGGGGCTTGATTATTTTAAGTTCAAGTAGAAAACAATTAAAAGATTCTCTCTATGGTAATTCAAATTTAATTTTAGAATCAAATGGAAAGGGAGGTAAAATCACATCTATGTTAGAAAAAACATATTCTAATGGGTTTTTTGTTAACGGCCAATTTACAGCAAAACAATTTGGGGATTTTCATGCTCCACGTTATCTCCTTTCAAACACAGGATTAAGAGAAGCTGACTTCTCAATAAAGTTGGGAAAAGATAAAATCGTGAGCGGGTGGAAGTTTGGCTATTCAAGCTATGCTGTTGAAACAGGAATACTAAAAGGTGCTCATATTGGTAATGTTGAAGATCTTTTTTATTCTTTAAATTCAGACGAACCAAGAGTGATAGAAGACTTTAGTTATCAGATTGGCGCTCCAAAACAACAAGGGAAGCATCAAAAAATATCGTTTAGTTATTTTAATTTATTTAAAAATCAATCCAAGTTTGAGTGGGGATATAATTTTCAAGTGAACGACAGAAAAGAGTTTGATGTTCGGAGGGGTGGAAGAACGGAAATTCCTGCAATTGATTTAGTGCTTAAAACACATAATATTATTGGTAGTTTATCAGGGATTAATATTGAAAATTGGACTTTTGAATTGGGTATTAACGGATTGCTTCAAGATAATTTTTCTGATCCGAATACTGGTATCAAAAGATTGATTCCAGATTATCTTAAGTATGAGGCTGGAGCCTATGTTTTAGGTAATTTTCAAAAGAGCAATTTTTTTATCTGGGAATGGGGCATGCGCTTAGATCAAATAGTTATTGATGCTAAAAAGTATTATGATTTATCTGTTTGGAGCGAGAGAAATTATTCTGTAGTATTTAGTGATTTTGAAATGCAAAAAACAGGGAGTCAGATTTTAACAAATCCAAAATTATTCTTCCTGAATTTTTCTGCACAGACTGGGATTTCCTCAAAAATAGGCGACCGTTTTAAAATTAACGCATCCTATGTTTTGTCTCAGCGAGCTCCCAATGCATCAGAGTTATTTAGCGACGGCTTACATCACAGTATTGCAGCAATCGAGTATGGAAGTCTATCTCTTCAAAAAGAAATTAGCCATAAACTACTATTTAGTATTTCAAAAGAGAAGGGGAGTATAATTTGGAGTTTTGAACCATTTATATCCAAAGTCTATGATTATATCTACATAGAACCTACAAGACTAGAACAAACCATAAGAGGTGCATTCCCTGTTTGGGAGTATAACGCTACAGATGTCTTTTTAACGGGAATTGATTTTACCTCTTCGTTATCGATCAACAGAGAATTCAAATTTGATTTAGGAGCTTCTTATACCTATGCACAAGATTTACAAAACAAAAATCCATTGATATTAATACCTCCGCTCAATTCTTACCAGAAATTAAAATACACACCCAGAGAGGGGAAATGGGATTTTGAAATTGTACACCATTTAAATGCTAGGCAAAAGAGATTTCCAAACTCAAATTTTCAGGTCAATTTAATCCAGGAAGGTCAATTGGTCAGTGAAACTGTAGATATAAGTACACCTCCTCCCGGATTTCAAAGGCTAGATCTATATTTTTCTTACAATCTCAAAAATAGATCCAGTTTAAAAAGTCAAATCCGAATTATTGCACAAAACCTTACAAACTCAGAATATCGAGACTATCTCAATAGAATGAGATTTTATTCCGCAGATCTAGGTAGGAATTTACAAGTGCAATTAAATTTTAAATATTAGGTAGTAGGTCCTATTGTGACTAACATCAGTTATGATGTTAATTTTCATTACATTTGAACACCCATTGATACCTCAAATGAAACGCCTAATACTAATCCTGTTTTTTCTGTCTACCCTCTTAGATTCCTATTTTTACGATCAGGGTCTAAAGTCATATAGATATTTTTTTGAGCCCTTAATTATTTTGACACTTCTATTGTACTATCTAATCTGTACCAAGAAAAAAAACTCCTTTATTTTAAGTGCATTCTTTTTTATTTGGTTGGGAGATTTACTGTTATTGATTGAGTTTTCTCCAGTTTTTTTACAATGGGCGGTATTTTTTTATTGGATCATGCAGCTGTGTTTGATAGGAGCATATTTAGAATTTTCAAAAGAATACTCATTTAAAGCTCATTTTTTAGGCTTATTGTTTTATGGCTCGTATCTGTTGGTTTTCTTGAGCCATGTGTATTATTCTCTTGAGGAGATGAGAATCCATGGGCTTGTTTATGGACTTACGCTTTCTTTATTTGGAAGTTTTACAGTCATGCATTTGTTGAAATCGATGTCAAAACATTTTTTTTTGTTCATTGGGCTTTTGGTATTTTCTGTGCGTGATGTATTTTTGACTTACAATAAAAAATATTTTAACGAAGATGTTTTTACCTTTTCTATACCTTATATTACATGGATTAGGTTTTTTTATTATCATTAAAGCTTTTTTATATTTTGAAGAGTTTCATTATTTATCTCAGTCTGAAAGTACGAACTAAACAATTTTTTGTGAAAAGTAAATTACTTAGCGTTGTATTTTTAATGTGTTCGTTCAAAATTTTTGCACAATCAGAAGCATTAATAGAAAATTACGAGGCTTATTCAGATCCTTCTCCAGAAACCCAATTTGCCTTTGTTCAAGAACTTTTATACGTGGCAGGATATGTGCCAGAAAAAGTAATTGTTTATCAGACCTTACCAAATCACGCACATGTGTATCGTGTGACTTTAGATTCTGTAAATGGAGGATTTGTTTTTGTTCGTTGGAATAAAGAAAAGAAAGAACATTATGTAGCAAATAAAATGATAGATCCTGGTCTTTATTACAATTTGAACGCAGCACGTAAGATCATGCGCAAACAAACTAAAAAGGCAACATTTAATTCGGAAGATATTAGTCTTCAAGCGGATGATCAATTTAAAATTTCAGACGAGGATATAGAAGGCTTGAGAGGGCTCTATGATAAAAAATTAAATTCAGAGATTGAAGTTCAGCAAAATATGCATAAAAAACAGCTTGAAAAGGCAAAACGTAAAGCCCAACGAAAAAAATCGAAAGATTAGAAAACTACGGTAAGTAGATTCCCATCCAAATTTGAATCATAGCACGTTAGAGAACCTGAGCAGGAGTCAGAATAGGTATTGTTGTGATGTCCACATTCAAAGCTACTTCCATCATAAGACCATCGATCTCTATTGCCTTGATGAGGACACCTATTGTCAAAAACCCGTATTTCGGCTTCACTAATCCTCACTAGTAAAATATTTTTTTCAGTATAATTAAGCCATCCGCCTACTTCTTTGAGGTCTTTAAAATTATCATTAGAAATATCAATGACTAGAGGTTCTGTTGGTGTTGACGCTGCAGTAGTTGAATTGTTGGCGTTTGAAGTTATATCGTCATCTGTAGAACAAGCTTCCAATAGAGGAATTCCCAATGTTGCTAGGACTATTGGTTTACATGCAGTTTTTAAGAAAGATCTTCTGTTATTCATAATCATTTTTTGTTTAAATATAATTCAAAATAATTAAACATTAATTTATTTAAAGTAATAAAATGAATTATTTTTGGAGTATGAAAAAGAAATTAGCGAGTTTATTTTTATTGTGCACAGGTGTCCTATTGGGACAAAATACAGGATCCCTTAATGGAAGAATTATCGATTCCCAAAGTCAACTTCCTCTAGAAGGAGCAACTGTTGTTTTAGTGGGTACTAGTGTTGGGGTTGTAACCGATGAGAAGGGATACTTCACGATAGATGATATTCCAACCCAATCATATAATGTGGAAGCAAGTTATCTGGGATTTGAATCACAAACTTTATTTAATGTGATTGTCAAGTCTGTAGGAAACATTCCATTGTTATTTGAATTAAGTGAAATTGCTGAGAACCTAGATGAGGTTGTTTTGGTTCAAAGCCCATTTAAAACGAGTAGTGAGACCCCTTTATCCACCCAAACTTTTTCTGCGGTTGAAATTGAGACCTACCCAGGAGGTAACAATGATATTACAAAAGTAGTTCAGAGTATGCCTGGAATTTCACCTTCTATTGGTGGGTTCCGAAACGATATAATAATACGTGGAGGGGCACCGAATGAAACAGTCTATTATTTAGACGGTATAGAGATACCCAACATTAATCATTTTAGTACCCAAGGTAGTGCTGGTGGTCCAGTTGGGATGGTCAATGTCTCTTTTATAAGAGAAGTTACTCTCTCTAGTTCTTCATTTGGTGCAGAATATGACAATCCTCTTTCTGGTGTATTAGCTTTCGAACAACGTGAAGGTGATGTTAATAAATTTGGAGGAAATTTCCGTTTAGGAGCTAGTGAAACTGCCCTTACATTAGAGGGTCCTTTATTTAGAAAGAACAAAGAGCAAGCTGCAAAAACAACCTTTCTTTTTTCTCTAAGGAGAAGCTATTTGCAATTTCTTTTTGAGTTAATAGGACTCCCTATTAGACCAGATTATTGGGATTACCAATGGAAAATAAAGCACGAAATAGATGCATACAATTCGCTTACATTTTTAGGTATAGGTTCTATTGATGATTTTTCTGTAAAGGCTCCTGATGAATTTGATGAGGAACAGCAAGCTACTTTAGAACAAGTTCCCATAATTGATCAAAGAAGTACTACTGTTGGTCTTTCTTGGAAACGTAACTACAAAAATGGAAAGGGATTTATGAATACTGTTGTTAGTACTAACAGACTGGAAAATGTTTTTGCGCGTTATGAGGATAATACCACAAAAACAGGGACCATTTTTCAAAATGATTCCTTTGAATGGGAAACTAAACTCCGCTTTCAGGCCACCCAATTTTCTGAAAATTGGAAATGGTCTTCAGGCTTTAACCTTCAAAATTCAGCGTACCAAAACAATACACGTTTTGTATACTATGATATTGCGTATAACACAGCACTTAATTTTGCTAAATACGGACTATTTGTAAAAGCGTCACGTTCATTTATGAATGATCGTTTAGATCTCTCTTGGGGAATTAGAACAGATGCAGACAGTTTTTCTAAAGGCTCTGACTTATTGGACAATATTTCTCCTAGAGCTGCTATTTCTTATGCATTGACAGAAAATCAACAATGGAAATTTAATGCTTCAGTTGGGCGTTATTTTAAAATTCCAACCTACACAATGCTCGGTTTTCAAAATCATACTGGAACTTTTTTAAATCAAAAGGCTGCCTATGTAAGGAGTGATCATGTAGTGGGAGGAATTGAGTACAACTTGACCCCAGCTTCACGTTTTACAGTAGAGGGCTTTGTTAAGAATTATGCAAATTATCCTATCTCCGTCCTAGACGGTGTTTCGCTGGCAAACAAAGGAGGTGGTTTTGAAGTACTTGGGAATGAGGAAATTGTTTCAGATGGCGAAGGGCAGAGCAAAGGAGTTGAAGTTTTATTTCAGCAAAAGTTATCTAAAAATTTCTATGGGGTTTTTGCGTACACTTATTTTTCAAGTGAATTTTCAGGTGCAGATGGTGTCTTAAGGCCCTCTGTTTGGGATAGTAGACACCTGATATCTTTTTCTGGAGGCTATAAATTAAAGCGAAATTGGGAGCTTAGCGCAAGATGGCGTTTTGCTGGGAAAAACCCTTTTGTACCTGTCGATCTCGAAGCAAGTACCGAGGCATATCCTGAATTAATTTTAGATTATGATCGTTTGGGAGAAGTTAAATTAAATAGTTTTAATCTTGCTGATATACGTATTGATAAGAAATGGAATTTTAAATCAATCTCATTTAATTTTTACTTTGAGGTTCAAAATTTCTTAGCCCAACCTAATCCAACACCTCCTGAATACGGATTAAATCGGACGAGTGATGGAGCAGAAGTAATCCCAAGAAGTCTGAAAGAAATTTCAACAACGGACAACAACAGTTCGCCCCTACCGTCATTTGGATTTGTTCTTTATTTTTAATCTATAAATCCAAAAGTCCATCTGGGAGTTGAACCAAGATTGTTTTATTTTTTCGATTCAATTTGATGAGGAAATCATCGTGAATTGGAATTAAATGTTTTCTTCCGTCAGCGCTCTTGACTTCAAACAATGCTTGAAGTCCCTGTTCAATAACTTTAGAGACAATACCAACTTCGTGGTCTATCTCGATAATCTTGAATCCTATTATTTCATGATAATAAAATTTGTTCCCCTCTAGTGGAGGGAGAAAGCTTAGGGGTAGAAAAAGATTTTTTTTAATAAGAGCATCAGCCTCTTCTTCATTGTTAACTTCCTCAAAGTCAATGCGAAGTAGGGAGGATTTATGTAATTGGCATTTATGTATAAAAAAAGGAACCAAGCCTGTAGAAAGTTCTACAAAGATTGATTCCAAAGTAGTATAGTTTTCGGGATCATCACTATCGGTTTTAACGAGGAGTTCTCCCTTGAAACTGTATTTTCCAACGATGGTGCCTACATAAAAGCAGTCTTCCTTAGTCATCGCCGTCTAGAAAAAAAATTATTCTTTTGTTTCCTCGGAAGCTGTTGCTTCTTCAGGAGTTGCATCTTCAGGAGTTGCATCTTCAGCTTTTACTTCTACTGCCTCTTCTTTTGGAGTATCGGTTGTTACTTCTTCTGATGGTGTAGCTGCTTCTGTATTGTCTTCAGTTACTTCATTTTCTGCGACAGCTTCTTCTGCAGCAGCTTCTGCTTCAGCGGCAGCTGCATCGGTAAATCTTTTATCACTTACGGCTTTTTCGTTTGCTAATCGCTTGGCTCTTGCTTCGCTATCACTTTTGGTAAGTCCGTCTCTTTTGGCTTGAATTTTAGCTTCTTTTTCTTCCAACCAAGCTGCAAACTTTTGATCTGCTTCTTCTTGTGTAAATGCCCCCTTTCTTACACCACCATTTAAGTGATGTTTTATCATAACACCTTTGTAAGAAAGTAATGTTCTAGCAGTGTCAGTAGGTTGTGCACCTTTTTCTAACCAAGTTACAGTATTGTCTAATTGTAGATTAATAGTGGCGGGATTAGTATTAGGATTGTAAGTTCCTAATTTTTCAAGGTAACGTCCGTCCCTTTTTGAACGTGCGTCAGCGGCTACTATCCAATAGAATGGTTTACCTTTTTTACCGTGTCTTTGTAGTCTGATTTTTACTGGCATATCATATTAATTTGTGAAGATTCCCGATCTTCTGGTTATTAATTCTGGGGTGCAAATATAAATTAATTTTTAATTACTAAAACGTTTCTCGGGATAATTGTTCGAGGAGTCTTCTCGGGAGTTTATCAATTTATGGTGGACCAAAAAAACGACCCTCGGCTATTCCGCCTAAACACACACACGCACTACCGTGTTATCGAGGGCCTAAGCCTGTATTTAGGAAGTGCGCGATAAATGTTTTTGGCTGATTTGCAAACTTAATAAAATTCGTTCTTAAAATGCAAAAGTGACACTGTTAAACTTGTCGAAGGAAATAAAAAAATGTAATTTTGCGCACTAAAATTATTTCGAATGAACATTGTCAAAACAGATTTAGACCCTCTAAATGCAATAGTAAAGATCACTGTAGACCGAACTGATTATGAAAGTAAAGTCAACACTGTGTTAAGTGAGTATCGAAAAAATGCTAACATCCCCGGCTTTAGAAAAGGACATGTTCCAATGGGAATGATAAAAAAGCAGTATCAGCAAGCAGTAACTGCTGATGAGGTAAATAAATTACTGAGGGAAAATCTGGAGAACTTTATTCGAGAAGAGAAGCTTGATTTATTAGGAAATCCTTTGCCTAAAGCAGCTGAAGAAGCACTAAATTGGGATGCTGAAAATATGGATTTTGAATTTGAACTGGGACTTTCTCCTAAGTTTGAGGTTAAATTGGATCAGCTTAAGAAAGTAGTGCACTATGAAATTGATCCAGAAGCAAAGATGGTTAATGAGCAGCTAGACTACATTAGAAAACAATATGGTAAACTCGTTTCTCAAACTAATCCTGAAAAAGATTTTGAAATCACAGCTCAATTCAGAAATGAGGAACATGAGATCGAAAAAATCAGCACTTTTACACTAGATGATTTAAAATCTAAAAAGGCAATTGGTAGTTTAAAGAAAGAAACGACGAATTCTGTTCTAAACTTACCAGTTAAGGGACTCTTTAAAGATAATGAGGTTTTAAAAAGAGCACTTTCTTTGGATGATGATCAACTTAAAGCACTGAGTTCTTCAAACATTACCTTGGAACTCAAAGAAATTAATGAAAGAATACCTGCTGATCTGAATCAGGAACTTTTTGATAAACTCTATGCCGCTGGTTCAGTTACCTCAGAAAAGGAGTTAAAAGAAAAAATTAAAGAAGATCTACAAAAACAATTTGAACCTCAGGCTGATCAAAAATTACTTAATGATATCACTGAGTTTTTAGTTGATAAAACTAAATTCAAATTGCCTGCAGATTTTCTTAAGCGCTGGATGCAAACCTCAGGTAAAGAAACTCTAACACCCGATCAAGCTGCTGAAGAATACGATAAATCAGAAAAAGGTATTCGATATCAACTTATCGAGGGAAAGCTCATTACAGATAATAAACTGGATATTACATTTGAAGAACTTAAGGCTTTCGCAGGAACTTTAATTGAAAATCAAATGAGACAATATGGTCAGCAACCTGACCAAAAACAAATTGATGGAATCGTATCTAATATTCTAGCAAACCAGGAAGAAACTAGACGAATTTCGGAGCAATTGATGAGTAATAAAATGCTAACATTTTTCAAAGAAAATGCACCGCTTAAGAAAAAGAAGGTCGGATTCGACACCTTTGTAAAAGAGGCTTACGGAAAAGCATAATATTTTCCTTATTTTTATTAAAAATTATATATGAACTACGGTAAAGAATTTAAAAAATACGCTACAAAACATCATGGAATCAATGCCATGTATTATGATAAAATTGTTAGCAGTATGACACCTTATATTATTGAGGAACGTCAGTTAAATGTTGCCCAGATGGATGTGTTTTCAAGATTGATGATGGATAGAATCATGTTTTTGGGAACTGCTATCGATGATAATGTAGCCAATGTAATTCAGGCGCAGCTTTTGTTTTTGCAGAGTACTGATGCTAACCGAGATATTCAAATGTACATAAATTCACCTGGTGGGAGTGTTTACGCTGGGCTAGGTATTTATGATACGATGCAATTTATCAGCCCAAATGTTGCCACTATTTGTACAGGAATAGCTGCTTCAATGGGTGCCGTTTTATTATGTGCTGGGCATGAAGGGAAACGCTCTGCATTGCCTCATGCGCGAGTCATGATTCATCAGCCTTTAGGAGGAGCGCAAGGTCAGGCATCTGATATTGAGATAACAGCGCGTGAAATTTTAAAGTTGAAAGACGAATTATACCAAATCATTTCAAAACATTCTGGTCAAAATATGGAAAAAGTGACCAATGATAGTGATCGTGATTACTGGATGAAAGCCGAGGAAGCTAAAAAATATGGAATGGTAGATGAAGTTTTGCAAACTAGCCCAAAATAATCTATCCAACCATGAGTAAGCCTGATTTAAATTGTTCTTTTTGTGGAAGACCTAAGCCTGAGACTCAGTTGCTGATTGCTGGACTTGATGCGCATATATGCGATCGCTGTATCAATCAAGCCTACGGAATAATTCAGGAGGAAGCCAGTGAAGAAGAGTCTGAGGAGTTAGAGACCATTGAACTAAAACCACCCAAGGAGATCAAGGCCTTTCTTGATACATATGTAATTGGTCAAGAAGCTTCTAAAAGAGTATTATCTGTTGCAGTTTATAACCACTATAAGCGACTTGTTCAACAAAAGTCAAAAGACGATGTTGAGATTCAGAAGAGTAATGTGCTTGTTGTTGGCCCTACAGGGACAGGTAAAACATTGTTAGCTCAAACCATTGCTCGTTTACTTAAAGTTCCTTTGGCAATTGTTGACGCTACTGTTTTGACCGAAGCAGGCTATGTTGGGGAAGATGTGGAAAGTATACTTTCTCGTTTGTTACAAGCAGCAGATTATGATGTGAGTAGAGCACAAAAAGGAATTGTTTTTATTGATGAAATCGATAAAATTGCAAGAAAGAGTGATAATCCCTCGATTACCAGAGATGTTTCCGGAGAAGGAGTACAACAAGCACTACTAAAACTCTTAGAAGGCACTGTGGTCAATGTTCCACCAAAAGGAGGTAGAAAGCATCCGGATCAAAAATTTATTGAGGTCGATACCTCCAACATTCTGTTTATAGCGGGTGGTGCATTCGATGGTATAGAACGGCATATCAATAAACGCTTGAATCTTCAGGCAATTGGTTATAAAACAACGATTAAGCAAAATAAGGTAGACAAAGAAAATATGTTGCAATACATCACTCCCCGTGACGTACGTTCTTTTGGTTTGATACCAGAAATCATAGGAAGACTTCCTGTTCTAACCTTTATGAATCCGTTAGATAAGCCCACTTTACTAGAGATTTTGACTTCCCCAAAAAATGCATTAACAAAACAGTATATCCATCTTTTTGAAATGGATGGTATCAAATTACAGTTTACTTCAGGTGCTTTGAATTACATCGTCGAAAAAGCGATGCAGTATAAATTGGGAGCACGTGGTCTTCGTTCACTTTGCGAAGCTGTTCTTAATGATGCAATGTTTGAGTTACCCAACTCTGATGTCAAGGAATTAAAGGTTACTAAACAATACGCTGATAGTAAACTATCAAAAATTGAGATTCCAAAACTTAAAGTGGTTTCTTAGCTAGCATTCATTTCTAGCAATACCTCTAGGAGTTCTCTTGAATTTGAAAGTCTTGGGATTTTGTGTTGTCCTCCTAATTTATTCTTTTTAGAAAGCCATTGATAAAATAAACCCGGTTTCGCCCTGTGAAAGTGAAGTTGCTCTAGGCTTGAATTTCGTTTTGCTTCGTAATCAGAATTTTGTTTTTGAAGACATTGATCTAAAAGTTTTGAAAATTGTTGAATGTCTTTAGGTTCTTTTTCAAATTCAATAATCCATTCATGAGCTCCTTTGGAATGTTGTTTCATAAAAATAGGAGCTGCACTGTAGTTTAAAACCGCACTATTTGTTTGTTTGCAAACTTCTGAAATTGCTCTTTCAGCATTGTCAATGATTAGCTCTTCACCAAAGGCATTTATATGGTGTTTTGTTCTTCCAGTTACTTGGATGCGATAAGGAGAAATACTTGTAAAACGGACGGTGTCCCCAATTCGATATCTCCAAAGCCCTGCATTGGTTGTAATCACTAATTCGTAATTGGTATCAAGTTCTACTTCAGTTAGAGGAATTATATCTGTTTCTCTAGAATCTAAACTAGGTTGGAAAGGAATAAATTCATAAAAAATACCATAATCTAACATCAAGAGTAAATCCTCTGAATCATTTCGGTCTTGTATCCCAAAAAAGCCTTCAGAGGCATTGTAGATTTCATAAAATTTGAATTCAGCTTTAGGAAACAAGTTTTTATAAAGTTCTTTATAGGGTTTAAAACTCACTCCACCATGGAAATAAACTTCTGCTTCCGGCCAAATATCAGAAATGGTTTTTCTTTTGGTTTCTGTAAGAACTTTTTGCAAAAGGATGAGCATCCATGAGGGAACTCCAGCAAGACTGGTTACTTTTTCAGGAATAGTCTCAGTGACTATGGCCTGCATTTTAATTTCCCATTCTGACATCAAAGAGGTTTTATGACTTGGAGTACTGCTCAATTCAGCCCAAAAGGGCAAATTTTGAATGATGATAGCAGATAAATCACCAAAATAAGTATTGTTCTCATTATATAATTCGTGACTACCCCCTAATCTGAGGCACTTACCGCTTAATAATTGCGAATCAGGATTGTTGTTAAAATAGAGAGATAACATATCTTTTCCTGCTTTATAATGACAATCTTCAAGAGCTTCAGTACTGACGGGTATGAATTTGCTTTTCGCATTAGTAGTCCCACTTGATTTAGCAAACCATTTTATTGGAGTAGGCCAAAAAATATTTTGAGTACCATTTCTACATCGTTCGATTTGAGACGCAATAGATTCATAGGTGCTCAGAGGAATATTCTCTTTAAACTCCTTATAGTTACTGATTTCCTTAAAGTTATAACGGATCCCAGTTTCTGTGTCTTCAGCTTTTTTAAGTAGTTCAATCAGTAATTCATTTTGTACTTCTTTGGGATATTTCAAAAAAAGTTCTATTTGATGAATTCTTTTCTTGAGTATCCATGAAGCAATTGAATTAAAGAGAGAAGTAGGCATTAAATTATCATTATCTTACGAATGTAAATTTAAATAATATTCCTGAGGAGATGTTTCAAGCCACTTTAAAAAAAATGCAAACAGAGAATTTGCAACCAATTAACTATTTTTTAGATGTAGACGGAGGTTTTATAAAACTAAATCAACTCTTAGGAAAAAGAATTAGGATGGAATATGTTGGCTCTGAATGCTTAAATTGTGGTTTAGAGAAGGAAATTTTCAGACAAGGTCATTGTAAATCTTGTTTTTTCGACAGTCCAGCCACGGGGGATTGGGTAATGCGTCCTGAATTGAGTAAAGCACATTTAGGTCAGGCAGATCGTGATTTGGAGTACGAATCTAAAATGCAGTTACAACCCCATGTAGTTTACCTTGCGTTAAGTAGTCATTTAAAAGTAGGGGTCACTCGTAAAAGTCAATTGCCAACTCGATGGATTGACCAGGGAGCTCATGAAGCTTCTGTTCTTTTGGAGGTGCCTAATCGTTACCTTGCTGGAGTTGGGGAGGTAGCACTTAAAAACTATTTTTCAGACAAAACCAACTGGAGAAAAATGTTACAAAATGAGGCTGAGTCCGTCCAGTGGGACCAAGCTCGAAATCAAGCCATAGATGGTATTCCAAACGATTTAAAACCCTATATCGTTAGAGATTCAATTACTGTTCAAAACTTAATGTTTCCAGTGCTCCAACATCCTAAAAAAGTCAAAAGCTTAAACCTGAGTAAGACCCCATTTTTTGAAGAGAAATTAATGGGAATAAAAGGTCAGTATTTAATTTTTGAAGACGCTACAGTATTTAATGTGCGCTCTAATGAAGGGAAGTGTATTGAATTGCAAATTGATTAAGTCAGGTGTTTTTTAGAATCTGCTAATAAACGATTTAATTCACTCAATTCTTTTTTGGTGAGGTCTCTGTATTTCCCAATACCCACATTGAGTTCAATATTCATGATTCGAATCCGCTTTAGTTTAACTACCCGATAATCCAGATATTCACACATTCTCCTGATTTGTCTGTTTAGTCCTTGAGTAAGTACAATTCGAAATTGTTTTTTATGTAGTTGCTCTACTATACATTTACGTGTAATAGTGTCTAAAACTGGAACTCCATTGGCCATTTTTTCAATGAATTCTCCAGTCACAGGTTTGTTTACGGTAACGATATATTCTTTTTCATGATTATTTCTTGCCCGAAGAATTTTATTGACAATATCTCCATCATTGGTTAGTAAAATAAGTCCCTCGCTTGGCTTGTCTAGTCTGCCGATGGGAAATATTCTAGACGGATAATTGATAAAATCAATGATGTTGTCTTTTTCTACTCGTGTGTCAGTAGTACAAACGATACCCACTGGTTTATTAAAAGCTATATAAACATTGCGTTCTTGATGATCTTCGATCAAAACTCCGTCAATCTCAATTTGATCTTGGGGAGTAACTTTTTGTCCCATTACTACTTTCTGACCATTTACTTGAATGCGACCAGCATCAATCAATTTATCTGCAGCACGCCTGGAGCAATGACCAATTTCACTGAGGTATTTATTTAGTCTGACGCCTTCTTGTGAGTTGTCCATAGCGATTAAATTTTAAGTTCGTCTGTAGGTTTTAGATCAAATTTTTTTCTGAATAAAAAAACAAAAAAGTAAAGTAGTGGGGTATCTAATGCAGCAACTAAAATTTTAAATAAAAATCCTGAGAGTACTAATCCCCAGAATAAATCCCATTCCAAAACTCCAAACAAACTCAATAAGCTTATCACAGAAACAGTGTCGATAAACTGCGAGCTAAAGGTTGAAAAGTTGTTGCGAAGCCAAAGCATTCGTCCTTGAGTGAGCTTTTTCCAAAAATGGTACAAACGAATATCAACAAATTGTGCGCTGAGGTAAGCCATCATGGATGCTAATACTGCAACAGGAGAGAGTGCAAAAACATCTTGAAACGTAGCATCGTCTATAGGTGAATTTTCTAATGCAGGAACTATATTAGCCACCCAAAGAATTCCCATAGAAAAAAAGGAAGCAAAGATTCCTGCAATAACTACTTGATTCGCTTTTTTCTTACCATAAATTTCAGAGATTAAATCCGTTATCAAAAAAGTAATAGGATAAGGGAGTATACCAACCGATAGTTCAAAGAGTTGGTTCCCAAAGACTGAAATTTCAAATGGCCTCCAATAAAAAAACTTTTGAAAAATAAGATTGGAGACAACTAAGGAGGTAATAAAAAGCCCTGAAAGGTACAGGTATATTTTTTTTGCGAGTTCATTGTTTTGTGGGGGCATCCTAATGAATTTTTAATTCATATGGAAGCAACATCTGTATGTATTCTGCCGAATTTGATTCTTTCAATGGGTATATTTCAGTTTGGACTGAATTTGGTAAAAGGACTTTTAATAAATTGTTTAGGCTTATTGAAATTTGCATTCCTGATACTAACGAACCGAGATTCTCGTCAAATTGTGGATATTCCATAAGGTTGTAGTTTTCAATGCCAACAAGTTTGGCAGCAGCTTCAACAGTTTCTTGGAGCCCACCTAAGGAGTCTACCAGTCCAATTTCTAAAGCTTGTTTTCCTGTCCATACTCTACCTTGAGCTATATTTTCAACGGAATTTTCTGTTAAATCACGGCCTTCCGCGACTCGTTTTTTGAAGGTAGAGTAAGTATTTTCAATTGACTTTCCCGTTTGTGCTCTAAATGCATCACTCATAGGCTGGAAAACGCTGTATCCAAGTGCATCAGGATGGGTTTCAACTGTTTCAGCATGAATCCCCATTTTTTCTGTTAAATCACTCATATTGGGCAGAGAAGCAAATACCCCTATAGATCCAGTGATACTTAGCGGATCAGCAAAAATTTGATCAGCACCAGCTGCAATATAATATCCGCCTGAGGCTGCTACGTTACCAATAGAAACCAAGACAGGTTTTTTTTCTTTGACTTCTTCGATTGTTTTCCAAAGTAATTCAGAAGTCAGTGCACTTCCTCCTGGTGAATCAACCCTAAGTACAATCGCCTTGATCCAATCGTCTTGGGCTAACTCCTCAAGTGTTTCCACAAATACACCCTGGGCGATGATACTTTCTGTTCCTTCTCCATAGAGTATAGGTCCTTTAGCAAAAACAACAGCTATTCGATCCTTGATTTGTTTGTTGTAGTCGGTTAGACTCTGATTTACTGCAGAAATTGAAGCAAAACTAATGTCCTCTTCCTCCGGCTGATCCAGTTGGGTAGCAATTATATGTTCTATATCTTTTTCATATCCAAGACCATCAATTAGTTTTGCAGAGAAAGCATCCTTTAGAGTGCTGATTTTATGTTCGTTAATTAAAACATCCAAAGTTTCAGGACTTAGATTTCTTGAAGTAGCTATTTCTTCCCTTAGGGTTTCCCAAATGTTGGAAAGTAATGCCTTAATTTGAAATCGATTTGCGGTACTCATTTCATTCTCCAAATAGGGTTCAACAGCACTTTTGTATTTACCGTGACGGACTACCTCCATTTTAACCCCGTATTCATCTTGAAAATCTTTGTAGTAGAGTACTTCAGAAGCCAAACCTTTAAACTCAAAAACTCCGACTGGATTAATAAAAATTGAATCGGCTACTGAGGCTAGATAGTATCCTTTTTGAGTCAGAATATCAGCATAAGAATAGATGAACTTCCCTTGTTCTTTAAACTTTAGTAGTGCATTTCGAATACTCCTTGTTTGGGACCAGCCTGCGGTAATAAAATCTGATCTTAAACGAATACCTTTAATATCATCATGTTGACCTGCCTTTTCAATAGCACTCAAAATTTCAGGAAGACCCAAAACCTCCTCATTTAGCCCTAAGATGATTTCGAATTGATCAAAAGAGGGATTGCGATCTAGGATTGGGGCATTCAAATTCAAATCCAAAACACTATTTGATTTGACAGGCTGAGTGGTAGATGGGGAAACAATAATACTTGCAGCTGCAGAGACTAACAAAAGGATGATTGTGAAAAAAAGTCCGATGGCAGTAAGCGTTCCTATGACGGAGGCAAGAAAATTCTTAAAAAAATTCATTTGTAATCTTTAATCACTACAAATATAGGGTTTTGTAGCTTTGCTAAATAGCAATACAAAAGTGAAAAAAAATCAAGCAATAATCTCCCTGGGAAGTAATTTAGGTAATCGTTTAGAATTACTTCTGAAAGCCTTAGTATTATTGGAAAAGCAGTCTATTAAAATCAAATTGCTTTCGTCTCTCTACGAAACCCCTGCATGGGGTTTTAAGAGTTCTCCTTTCTTTAATGCCTGCGCATTGGTAGAAACTCATTTTAGTCCTGAACAATTACTGGTAGTTTTTTTTGAAATTGAAGAGCAATTAGGGCGTTTTCGAGAAAGTAAAAAAGCTTATACAGCTCGCCAAATTGATCTTGATCTTCTTTTTTACGAGGACCTGATTTTGACTACTGAGAATTTAATTGTTCCACATCCAAGACTGCATTTAAGAAATTTTGTTTTAAAGCCTTTAGAGGAAATAGTTCCTCTGTGGTTACACCCAGTTTTTAAAAAAACGATTTCTAAACTTTTGAGTCAAAGTCCAGATCAAGATATTTTAGAGAAACTTCCTTTCCAAAAATGGACTCCTCCTATTTTTGATACTTTTCCTTTTATTATCATTGAAGGTAATATCGGTGTAGGTAAAACAACTTTAGCAAAAAAAATAGCATCCAATTACAAGTTGCCTCTACTCGAGGAAGCTTACGCAAAGAATCCCTATTTAGAGAAGTTTTATGCCAATCCTGCCCCTTATGCCTTGGCGGTGGAGCAGTTTTTTTTAGAAGATCGTATTAAACAAACTCATGCGTTTTGGAATCAAAATGAGGATAAAATAATTTCAGACTTCAACATCCAAAAGTGTTTGATTTTTGCTCGTCAAAACTTAAATAATAAAGACTTTAAACAATATAAGAATCATTTTGATGAATCTTATCTTAGTCAAAAACCTCCGAGTTTAATGGTGTATTTATACACAGATATTGAAAGCTTACAAGCTCAAATCAAAAAACGAGGGCGTCCTTTCGAACAGCAAATAAAAAACGAGTATTTAGAGCAAATAGAACTGGGTTATCAAAAGCTCATACAATCAGACTTGCCTTATCCTGTGGTTTCCATATCCACAAAAAATTTGGATTTTCAACACAATGAAGCTGATTATCAAAGTCTACTTAGGCAAATATTACAGATTTCATTTTAGTAAAATAATCCCAAAGTATAATACCTGCAGTTACGCTAATATTTAATGAATGTTTGGTTCCAAATTGCGGTATTTCTAAGGCCTTGTCACAGGCATCTACAACTTCTTGGGAAACACCCCTAACTTCGTTACCCAAAACAAAAGCATGCTGCATATTTAGTTTAGGCTTAAATTCATTGAGTAAAATCGCTTTTTCAGTCTGTTCGATAGCCCAAACCGATACCCCTTTTTTTTGGAGTTTTGCTACAACCTCCAAAGCCGATTCTGCGTATTCCCAAGCGACATTATCAGTTGCTCCTAAGGCAGTTTTATGAATGTCTCGATGGGGTGGTGTGGCGGTTATCCCACACAGATAAATTTTTTCTATCAAAAAAGCATCAGCTGAACGAAAGACCGAACCCACGTTGTTTAAGCTGCGGATGTTGTCTAAAATCAAAATTAGAGGGGTCTTTGGAGCTGCTTTAAATTCAGCTACTGTTTTACGCTCCAGTTCTTCATTTTTGAGTTTGCGCATAAGTTGTTATAAAAAACAAAAGTACACACTCTTATTTTTCCTCAGCTATTTGCATCTTTGTTTTTTACCGAGCGGTAAATTTTAAATACATTCGTAACAAAACGGAAATTATTTTGGCAAAAGCAGCAAAAGAAACTCCTTTAATGAAACAATACAATCGTATTAAGGCGAAGTATCCTGATGCATTGTTGCTTTTCCGTGTAGGAGATTTTTACGAAACATTTGGTTCAGATGCTGTGAAGGCTTCGGGTATTCTTGGCATTATATTGACTAAAAGAGGAGCGGGTAGTACTAGTGAAACTGCACTGGCAGGATTTCCACACCACTCACTTAACACCTATTTACCTAAGTTGGTCAAAGCCGGTTGTCGTGTTGCGATATGTGATCAGTTAGAAGATCCTAAAATGACCAAAAAGATTGTCAAAAGAGGAGTAACTGAATTGATAACTCCAGGGGTCTCTCTTCATGATGATGTACTGGATCAGAAAAAGCATAATTATTTAGCTGCTGTATTTTTTGATAAAACTTGGGGGGTTTCTTTTCTTGATATTTCTACGGGTGACTATTGGGTGGCAGAAGGGAATGTTGAGCAGATAGAACAATTACTTCAAAGTTTTGCTCCAAGTGAGGTACTTGTTCCCAAGCCAAAAAAGAAATTATTTTTTGAACAGTTTGGTCATTTATTCCATTGTTTTTTTATGGATGATTGGGCCTTCGAGGAGAGCACAGCAAGAGAAAAATTGACAACTCATTTTCAGACCAATTCGCTCTCTGGTTTTGGGATTCAAGACTACAACGTAGGGATTTCCGCTGCGGGTGCTGTTTTACATTATCTTTCAGAAGCGCATCATGATAAATTACAGCATATCAATCAAATACGTCCTATTGCTCAAGATCGCTATGTGTGGTTAGATCGATTTACTCAACGTAATTTAGAGTTATTTCAATCAACCTATCCAGAAGGGGTTCCTCTGATTCAAATACTCGATCAAACTCAAACTGCGATGGGGGCTCGATTATTAAGACAGTGGCTAGCTTTTCCATTGAAAGACCAGCAACAGATTGAATATCGCCATCAAATAGTTCAAGACTTTGTTTCTCAAGAGGGGGTGTTGGAAGCTACTCAACAGTCACTGACTCAAATTGTCGATATGGAACGTATTGTTGCCAAAATTGCCACTGAGAAAATCAGTCCTCGTGCGTTGAATCAATTGCAAACTTCGCTATTGGCGATCGACAAACTAAAAAAACATCTTCAAAAAACCGCCCATAAAACCTTAGCGCAACAGGTCAGTACACTTCCAAGCACAAATTTAGTTCAGGAATTAATTGAGCAAACTTTAGATCCTGAAGCTCCAGTATTGGTTTCTAAGGGTCAAGTTATAGCTGCAGGTTTTTCTGAAGATCTAGATGCCTTGAGAGATTTACGTAATACTTCCCAGTCCCATTTGGATGCTATGCTGGCTCGCGAAACAGAACGTACTCAAATCCCTTCATTAAAAATTGCCTTTAACAATGTTTTTGGCTACTACATAGAAGTTCGTAATACCCATAAGGACAAAGTGCCAGAGGATTGGACACGTAAGCAGACGTTGGTCAATGCAGAGCGCTACATTACAGAGGAGCTAAAAACTTTTGAATCAGAAATTCTTCAGGCTGGTGAGCGTATCCAGGCCTTGGAACTCCAATTATATGCTGCCTTGATCAGCAAACTACAACAAAGTCTTGAAACCTTAAAACAGAATGCTGAGGCCATAGCCCAATGGGATGTGTTAAGTTGTTTCGCCATGTCAGCTAGAAAGTATGACTACTGTTGTCCTGAATGGATTATGGATACTACTCTTACTATTCAAGGTGCAAGACATCCAGTAATTGAACAACAACTTACCCCTGGAACTCCCTATATAGCAAATGATCTTTCAATCAATCAAGAAACACAGCAGATTTTGATGATCACTGGCCCTAATATGTCGGGGAAATCAGCTCTTTTGAGACAAACAGCTCTGATATCTCTGATGGCACAAATTGGGAGTTTTGTTCCTGCTACCAAAGCTCAACTGGGAGTAGTTGATAAAATATTTACTCGTGTAGGAGCCAGCGATAATATTTCTGCCGGAGCCTCTACGTTTATGGTAGAAATGAATGAAACTGCCTCCATTTTGAATAATATATCTGAACGTAGTCTTGTGTTGCTAGATGAAATTGGTAGGGGAACCAGTACTTATGATGGGATTTCCATTGCCTGGGCAATAGCGGAGTATTTACACGAACACCCTTACCGTCCAAAAGTTTTGTTTGCAACCCATTACCACGAGTTGAATGATATGACGACCCATTTTCCGAGGATTCAAAATTTTAATGTTGCTATCAAAGAATCCAAAGACACAGTTTTATTCTTGCGTAAACTCGTGCCTGGAGGAAGTGCTCATAGTTTTGGGATTCACGTTGCTAAAATGGCTGGTATGCCCCAACACGTTTTACAAACCGCCAAGCAAAAATTGAAGACCTTGGAAACCGCTCACGGAGCTGCTACTCCAAAAGAAAAAGGAAAAATCTTAGCAAAAGAGGAAATGCAACTCAGTTTTTTTAAACTAGACGATCCCATTTTAGAAGCTTTAAGAGATGAGATTACAGCCCTAGATATTGATACTCTGACTCCTGTTGAAGCTTTGATGCAACTGAATCAAATCAAACGTCGTTTAAGTCAAAAAAAGAATTGATTTAGTCGCTTCCACGACTTTTTAATTGATCTTCACCTACCCGCATTTTTTCTTGATGACCAGTAATCAGTTTTTCCATGGCTGTTAGTACGTCAGGAAATTGGTTAGCAACATTGTATTGTTCTGCAGGGTCGTGATTCAAATTGTAGAGTAATGGCGGATTGTGAATTTCTTTTCCTCCGTATAGTCCATATTCTCCTTTGGTAATAAAATGGGCTTTAAAATCACCCATGCGCAAGGCATAAAGTTCATTTTCTCTGTAATAAAACAAATGATTTCGTTCGGCTTTTTTACCTTCAAAAAGTAAGGGACTTAAGTCAAAACTGTCAAAAATCCGATCTTCTGGGAGAGGAACACCTGCCATCTTTGTAAAGGTGTGAAATAGATCCATCGTAGAGCCTATTTGGTCTACAATACCGGGAGTGATTTTTCCGGGAGCCCAAAAAACAGTTGGTTCTCTCATACCGCCTTCCCAAGTTGTTCCTTTGCCACCTTTTAAAAGTCCAGCACTTCCACCTTGTTCATTAAAGGCGGTCCAGGGTCCATTGTCCGAAGTAAATACCACTAGTGTGTTTTGATCAAGCCCTTCGTCTTTCAAGGCTTGAATAATTTCACCTATTCCTTGATCAATTTCTTGAATCACGTCACCATAAAGACCTCTTGAACTTTTTCCAAGCGCTTCTTTTGAAGCAAATAGTGGAATGTGAGGAAGATTGTGAGCTAGATAGATAAAGAAAGGTTTGTCTTTGTTGGTTTTTATAAACTCAACTGTTTGATCTGCATAGCGTTTAGTAATATTGTTTTGATTTGCAGGACGTTCTATTTCAGTATTGTTTTGAATTAAGGGAACTTGAAAATTTTCAATCAAGTTGTTTTTTGGATCAGTTACTACTTCCCAATAGCCCCCTTTTTCCTGAAGTAAGCTTTCTGGAATATCCATATCATTAGAGTAGGGGATTCCAAAATAATAATCAAAACCATGTTGAAGTGGAAGGTATTCTTCTTTATGTCCCAAATGCCATTTCCCTATACAAGCGGTGATATAATTGACTTTTTTGAGCTGTTCAGCTATAGTTATTTCCTTGCTAGGCAAACCGTTGTGCGAATCTGGAAAGAGTACTCTATGTTTATCGCTACTCATCCCGCTGCGTATCGGAAGACGTCCAGTGAGTAAAGCAGCTCGGCTTGGAGTACAAACACTTGCTCCAGCATAAAAGTTAGTCCACTTTTGCCCTTCTGCTGCCATTTGATCTAGATTAGGTGTCTGGATTGTAGGATGCCCAAAACTACTCAAATCACCATATCCCAGATCATCTGCAAAAATGACTATAAGGTTGAGGGGCTTCGTTTTTTCAGGAACAGATTCACAAGAAAAAAATAAAACAAGTCCCAAAAAAAGAAAAGAAATATCAAATCGCATCGACTTCGGTTTTGGCGTTAAGTCCAACTAAAATAAGGAATTATTTTTTGTGTTAAAAGCTGGCACTAAATATCTAAAAAAATTAAATTTTATTTTACATTTGCAATCCACAATGCGAAAGTAGCTCAGGGGTAGAGCATCACCTTGCCAAGGTGAGGGTCGCGGGTTCAAATCCCGTCTTTCGCTCTGTCGTTTGCTCGGATGGTGGAATTGGTAGACACGTTGGACTT
>JAQWHT010000075.1 GCA_029249225.1 Flavobacteriaceae bacterium | reverse complement strand
TGAAAGTGATGGAGTGGGATTGCAAGGTGAAGTTGGAAGGTTTAAACAATAAGTTAGTTACCATTGCATCGCCAATTTATAACTTACCTAGTTTTGAATTGATGCCCTTAGTACAGGTACAATCTTTGCACCTATATGTTGCCCAGCTGGCAGCTGGAGGTAGTGTACAACCTTTTGATTCTGTTGAAGATTATACTAATTGGTTGGAAAGAGTTGATGATTATCTTAGTTTTTTAGACACCTCGATCTCTATGATGAAGGAAGGACTTACTAAAGGTATAGTGATTCCGAAGGTTTTGGCTGAAAAAACGATCTCTCAGTTAAATGAATTTATTCTGAATCCAGTAGAAAAGCACTTATTTTTTAAGCCTGTACTATCTCTGCCAGAAAAATTTAGCGCTAAGGATAAAAAAAGAATTACTTCAGAGTACAGTAGTATGATTACCAATCAATTAAAACCTAAATATCTTGAACTTAAAGAGTTTTTGGTAAATGAATATTTACCTGCATGCAGATTGACATCAGGGATTGGGGACCTACCAAATGGAGAAGCTACCTATAATTATTTGATTAAACTACATACAACTACAAATATGACTGCGGATCAAATCCATGCCTTAGGCAAAAGTGAAGTTGCACGTATTTTGGATGAAATGGAGATCGCGAAAAATAAAATGGGCTTTGAAGGTGATATAAAAGCATTTTTTGAATTTATCCGAAATAGCCCTGAACAAATGCCATTTTCGAGTCCCGATCAAGTAATCAATAATTTTAATGACATAAAAAAGAGAATTGATATTAAACTTAACGAAGTTTTTGAATTAAAGCCCAAGGCTGATTTTGTGGTAAGACAAACCGAAGCATTCCGTGAAGCTTCTGCCAGTGCTGAATATGTTCCAGGAACTAAAGATGCTTCAAGAGCTGGAATTTTTTATGTACCAATTCCCAATGTTGAACAATATAATAAGTATGCGGATGAAGCCTTGTTCCTCCATGAAGCCATCCCAGGGCATCATTATCAACTATCCTTACAACAAGAAAATAAAGAATTACCAAAATTTCTACACCCCGAGAGCATGGGGGTATTTGTTGAAGGATGGGCTTTATATGCTGAGTCTTTGGGGAGTGAACTTGGTCTATACAATGATCCTATTCAATATTTTGGAATGTTGAGTATGGAAATGCATCGAGCTATTCGTTTGGTAGTTGATACAGGAATTCATAGTAAAGGATGGACTCGTGAACAAGCAATTCAATATTCACTTGAAAATGAAGCTGAATCCGAAGCCTCTATCATTGCAGAAATTGAACGCTATATGGCAACTCCAGGTCAAGCATTGTCTTATAAAATAGGTCAATTAAAAATTAGAGCATTGAGAAATAAGGCTGAAGCCCAATTGGGTGAAAAATTCAGTGTTACTGAATTTCACACTCAAGTACTCAATAGCGGAAGTTTACCCCTGATTTTGTTAGAATCAAAAATTGATCGCTGGATTGAGTCAAAAATTTAAAGCTTGCTATAGAACGGGAGCATAAAGCATTTGGAATAAATCAATTTCAAATTTCGATGATCTCTTCAGAGATGTGGTGCTGTTTAAGGAAAATCTGCACTTTCTCTAACTCAGGTATAGAGGTTTGTGCCCCTTTAATAGTGACAGAAATTGTCGCTGCTGCATGACTGAGCATAAGAGCTTTATTTAGAGAAAATCCTTTTGTAATTCCATAAGCTAAATAGCCATTAAAAACATCTCCTGCTGCAGTAGAATCTATAGCGTTTTGACTGGGGACTTTAAAACGGATACTCTGTTTAGAATTTACCCATACACTTCCTTTTTCTCCTAAGGTTACTATACAGTGCTCAACCCCTTGGTTTAAGATTATTTTTGCAGCCTTTAAAACACTTTTTTCATCTGTAACAGGAATACCCGTAAGCAATTCCAATTCAGTTTCATTGGGAGTTATCATCCAAATTTTTCTTAAAACAGCCTTAGGCAATTTTATTGCAGGTGCAGGATTTACTAAAATCTTGACTCCCTTTTGATCACAAAAATTGATAATTGATAAAATTGTTTCAAGTGGAATTTCAAACTGAATTAAAACTAGACTGGCTTTGGCAATTTCATTTAGAAAAGGCTTTATTTTTTCAAACGTTAGGGTTCCGTTAGAACCTGATGCTACTGCAATTGAATTTTCACCTTTTTTTGAGACAAAAATATGAGCAATCCCAGAATGGTTGTTTTTATCTGTGAGAATATAGTTTTCTTCAAAATCTAGATTTATAAAATAGGTTTTAAGATTTTCACCAAAGGTATCATTGCCAAGTTGGGTAATGAATTTGACACCCGCCCCTGCACGCTTAGACGCTACAGCCTGATTTGCACCTTTGCCGCCAAACACTACTTTTGACTCTCCACCAATTATAGTTTCACCTATTTTAGGTATATGATCTAAATAAATTACCAGATCGGTGTTTGAACTCCCTATTACAAATAAACTCATTGTTTAAACTAATTTTGCGGTAATGATAAGAATTATCCCTAAAACAAATAATATGAACATGAGGGGAATTAGCCAACTATTTTTAGGAGGTAAGTCCTTGAATTCTTTCCAAATAAAAACTCCCCATATAGCAGCTACAAGTGTTGCGCCTTGACCTAAACCGTATGCAATAGCAGGGCCAGCTTGTTCAGAAGCTAAAATATTTAATGACATCCCAATACCCCAAATGATCCCCCCTAATAAACCTATACGATGAAGCTTTGGTGAACCCATTTTAAAATAATCTTTGAAATTTACTTTTTCACCAGAAACAGGAAAATACATATTAAGGGTATTGAATAAAAAATTTGAGGCAATAATCCCTATCGAAAAAATCACTAGGGCCGTGTATGGAGTTAGTTTTCCAGCCTCAGGTGTCACAAAATCAACAGCCATTGAAGTTGCAACAAATTTGTAGAAAAATCCCATGGCAATCCCTGCAGTGGCAGAAATAAGAATTCCCTTAAATGGACTTTCATTTGAGTTTTGTAAAATCTTTTTGTACGCAATACCATCTATTATGATTGCTATTGCAACAAGTGAAACCCCCATCATTAAAACATAAGGATTTCCTTCAGGAAGTGCGATATAATTGGTGAATACACCTAAAACTAAAGCTATTCCGATACCTATTGGAAAAGCTATCGCCATACCAGCTATTTCTATCCCAATGACTAGGAGTAAATTTGCGAAATTGAAAATGACACCCCCAATAAATGCGGACTCTAAGTAGTGTCGATCAGCTTGAGATAAATCTGTGAGAAAGTCTCTTCCCACATCACCATTGGACCCTAGAGTAAATGCGAAAAGTAATGTAATCAAAAAAATTCCAAAAGTGTAGTCCCAATAGAAAAGCTGAAAAGGCCATTTTTCGCTTGAAAGCTTTTGAGTGTTGGCCCAAGACCCCCAACATAACATTGTAATAAAACAAAAAGCAACAGCTAAAATATAATTATCTATAACAAACATATTATTTAAAAAATGTATTAAATCATTAATTTAATGAAAATTCATTGGTCGACGCACTCTAAAGCTTAAAGATTAAAATCAATTTTCAAAAAAGCCTAATGATTCATTAAAAAGTAGGAGGTAAAATGATTTGACTTATCAACTTTAAAGATCTTAATAATCATCGATAATATAGGCTTGTTAAAGAAACAATATCAATGAGCTTCTTAAAAAAAAGAAGACTAGTTGAGAATATTTTCTCTGTATTTCTTTGGAGTAATTTGATAATACTTTTTAAAAAAGCGATTGAAATTAGAGAAATTATTAAATCCTGAATCAAAACAAACAGTTTTAATATTTAACTCTGTCTCCATCAATAACTTTGCCGCATGATTGATTTTATATTCATTAACGTACTGAATGAAGGATTTCCCTGTATTTAGCTTAAAATATCTACAAAAAGAAGTAGTTGTCATATTTGTTAAATCAGCAATTTCATCCAAACTAATTTCATTTTTAAAATTATATTTAATGTAATTGAAGATTTTTTTTAATCTATCATTCTTATCAATATTCGAAGTAGTAAAATCTGTGGCATTTAGGATTTTAGGATTTGTGTTTGCAAGTTCATTAAGTAAATGAATCAAGGTTAATAAAGCTTGTAAGTCAGATTCGTACTGTAATCCCAGTAAGGCTTGCCCAATTCTTTCTTTAATCGGACTCGGAAAAGATAAACCACGTTTTGACAGCTCAAAAAGTTTAGATATTGAACTCAGCTCAGGTATTTTTAAAAACATGTTCACTAAAAAATCTGGTAAAAACTGTATGACTACCTCAGTTTTTCCATCATCAAAATTGTCTGTAAAACCCATGTGCTGAAGATTGGATCCCAAAAGTATGAGATCTCCATCAGTATAGGTAGACAAATTTGTACCTACTCCTCTTTTTCCTTTCCCTTTACTGATATAAATCAATTCAATTTCAGGGTGATAATGCCAATGGGGTGAATTCCTGTTGGGAGTGTCTAAATCAAATATTTGATAATGAAACGATTTATGCTGAGAGTGAACAATGTCTTCTAAAGAGTATTTAATCATAATTGTCAAATTTACAATGTATTTTTATTCATCTGTATTTTTTTCACTTTAAATAAGTTTAATGTAAATATATTAGGCAAAATAGTATACTATCTAGGTAATTGTGATGCATTATTTATTTATATATGAAAATATCTTTGCTGTATCAATAATTAAAAAATGCTATGAAAAAGTTTATTTTATTCCTAACACTATTACCTAACTTATTTTTTGCTAATGATTTAAATTCAAATGAAGATTTTGAATTAGTTGTCGTAAGAAATACTAAAACTATCTTATTTGACTCCTACAAAGGGAGTGCAGATTTTTCAATTAAAATGTTTCAACTCTATGGGAACACTAAAAAAAATATAGGCATTCAATTTAATAAGAAATCTAAAACTTTAGATTTAAGCGAAACTTTACCTGGCACTTATGTCATTTCTGCTTACAGTAATAAGCAATATGTTGACTACCTGGTAAAGGTGTATCCTGACGACATTAAAATAGTAGATGAAAAAGTCATCCAGAATCCTGTTTTTAATCATTTAGGAAAAAAGATGTCAATCTCTCTTCTATCTGATGAAACTGAAATTTTAGTTCGTTTTGAAAATTTTAAAAATGAAACTATTTTTTTGAAATATTTTTCTTCTGAAGAATTAAATAAAAAAGTATTTAATCTCAAAAATAGATATGGTAAAATTAAAACCACTATTGAATTTGATGATAAAATATTTAAAAGTGAGATCATGCTATAAGAAGCTTGAAAATAAAATCAAAACCCTCAATGTATGAATACATTGAGGGTTTTTTTGGTTAAAATGACAATACCATATCCTCCGAAATCCTCTCTAGCACTTTATTTAATAGATCATAAATCTATTTTCGCTAAATCAATACGAATATGGATAGGATCAATTAGTAAAGAGACATCTTTGAACTACTACCTCTTCGAAAAAATAGATCAGTTTAAAACTTGCATTTTCTTTTTAGAAATCAACCTTTTAGTCTCCATTACGAATTAAGTCATAGCTTTCAATCATCTCTTTAAGCATCTCTGGATTATTTTCAGCCAGGTTATTTTGCTGAGAGATATCTTGTTCTAAGTTGTAAAGTTGATAGTTGCCTGCGTTTCCCGATTCAATATTAACATTAATGCTTTTCTCAGGACCTGGATAGGGTGGAATTAAGACCCAATCCCCTTTTCTAAAAGCGGTTTTAGTTTGTGCTTCAAGAATTAATTGATTTCTTCCTCTACCTTCATTTTTAAAAAACACATTTGCTAAATCTTCCCCATCTTTTGATCTTATTTCTGATCCTATCAAGGAGGCAATTGAATTTAGAAAATCTATTTGAGAAACCATTTGGTCGTTGACAGCTGGCATGATTTTTCCTTTCCAATAAGTAATAAACGGCACCCTAGTCCCCGCTTCAAATAGACTGTACTTTCCCCCTCTTAAATTTCCTGAAGGGGTATGTACTCCTAATTTTTCTACGGCCTCGTCATAATAACCATCATTAAGCACCGGTCCGTTATCACTAGATATAATGATCACCGTGTTTTCTAATAAGCTGTTTTCCTCTAAATAATTATACAACTCTCCAATACACCAATCTGCCTCAACAATAGCATCTCCTCTAGGGCCCATTCCTGATGCTCCAACAAATCTGGGATGGGGAGTTCTTGGGACATGAGGTTGTTGTAAGGTATAATACAAAAAGAATGGCTTGTCTTTAACTTCGCTTATATACTTTTTCGTTTGATTCAAAAATTCATCTGCCATATCGATATCACTCCATTTAGCATCCTGACCTCCTCTCATAAAACCAATTCTTGGAACCCCATTTACTATAGATCCGTTGTGACCGTGATGCCACATCATTGAAAGTAATTCGGGATTATCTTTTCCAGTGGGTTCTCCTTCGAAATTTTTCTCAAAACTAACCTCTATTGGATCCTCTGGATTAAGGTTCACAACTTCACCATTTTTCATATAAACAGTTGGGACTCGATCTTGTGTGTCTGGCATAATATAACTAAAATCAAATCCCACTTCATTGGGTCCTGGACTAATTTTTTTATTGTAATTAATTTTGGAATCACCCAGCCCAAGATGCCATTTTCCAATAATGGCTGTTTGATAACCTTCTTCCTTAAACATTTTAGGTAAAGTCATCTCCGTAGTATCAATGATCAAATTTGCACCTGTTAAAATTTTAGCACGCTTATTTCTCCAAGGATAAGTTCCTGTCATTAATGCATAACGACTTGGGCTACAGGTGGCAGAACTTGAATATCCATTAGTAAATCGGGAACCATTATTTGCAATTTTATCAATATTAGGAGTCTGTAAAGTACCCAAGTCATATGAACTCACATCTCCATAACCAAGATCATCGGCATAAATAATTATAAAATTGGGCTTAGAATCGGTTGTTTTAGTGGTACAAGAGCACAAAACTCCGACCAAAAGTGGGATAAAAAAACGTCTCATACCCCTAAGATAAAAGTTTCTATTTGGAATTCATATACAAATAATTGTGATTTATCTGAATTTGTACATCAAGAAAATAAGGTCTTGCAAAAAAAAAGTCCCTGAATTAAATTTCAGAGACCTTATTAACCATAAACCAATTCATCGAATTGATAAGCAATATTATAAATAAATATTAAAATAATGTGACTTTAGTCACATTATTTTAATATTTGTATTAATGAATTTGATAAATTAATTTTTTTGTCTTGCTGAAGTTTTTTTAAGGTTCTTGAAATCACTTCTCTAGAGGTGCCAAGATCCTTGGCCATCTGTTTATGGGTCTTTAGCGCTTTTAGCTCGCCAGAGTCTGAAGCTTCCTTTTTCAGATAACTATAAAGTCTCTCATCTACTTTTTGAAAGCTTAATGCGTTAATGGTGTCCATTAAATCCCAATAACGTTTTAAAAATAAATCTAAGATAAGATCATTCCATTCTTTGTGCTCTTTTTGCCAAATACGAACCCTCTCATTCGATACTTTAATAATTTCACTATTACTTTCAGCAACTGCGGAGACCATGCTAATCTTGTCACCAAAACTTGCAATCATCGACATCAAACAGGTTTCTCCTCCTCCAACATAATAGAGTAATTGTTCTTTGTTAGAATCTTGATCTTCAATAAAAACTCGAACCGAACCATTTTTAATGAAGGGTACATAATCCATCAAATCACCTTTTGAAACGATTTTTATATTTTTTGGGACTTCAATCGTTGTCGAATTTTGTTCTATTTCAGAAACTAGGCTTGCTGGTAAGGTTAAGTTTTTAATCATATTTATAGTAACTAATATTTATTTTTAGTGATACACAAAAATAAGAATAGTCTTAAAAACTCAAGCATCAAAAGCTTTACTTTTAAACTCAGGGTTTAAAAAACTCTTCTTCTGTTATCTGATAGTAATTCCCCAATTTCGAGGCATCAAAGAAAAAGTTAAAAGTGTGCTTTTCTCCAAAATTAATATTGGTACGTTCTCGATCTTCATAATAAAAATCTTTGGATTTAAACTGCACATATAGCCGTGTAATAGGAAGCTTTTCAAAAGTATATCGATCATTATTCCTAATATAGATATGTCTTAAAAAATTTTTCTCTTGATCCCTAACAGATACTATAATATCGTGATCAACTTCGTTAATCAAAACCAAAGAGGCATTTGAGACTTCATTAAAAACTTCAGTAGGAAAACGATTTTTGAATGTTTTATCTCCTGTCATTCCTCGTTGAGAAAAAGCGAGAATGGCACACATCATAAAACTAAAGGTTAAGAAATTTTTCATGGGTGAAAATTTTAAATTAATAAACTACTTTCTTAAAATTACACATTTTAATTTAATATAAATTGATAAGCTTTCCTCGAAAAAAAAATTAACAAAACAGCCGCTAAAACAAAAATTAGAAACGCTAAGTTTAAATTAAATAAATGAGCAACATAACCCACAAAGGGTGGAGCTAGAAGAACACCAACTGTTGCGTAAGTACCTACAATTGAAATTGCCATCCCTGGGGCATATTTTTTTGACTGACTTGCCAAGCTGAAAGACATTGGGAAAATAGAGGCAACACCCAGCCCAGTGACAAAAAAACCAATAAGTGCCGGATAAAAGGTTGGGAACAGTATTAAAATTAATACTCCCAAAACAACTACTGATGCACTTAACATAAATAGCTTTTTCATACCCATCAGCTCTATTAGTGCATCTGTAAAAAATCGGGATAGGGTCATAGATACCATAAACACTAAATAGCTAAGCGTAAATAATTCAGCTTGAACTACTTCTTTGAAATAAACACTACTCCAATCATAGATGCCTCCTTCGCAAACTGCAGCACAAAAAACCACTAAACCCGTGTAAAAAATAAATTTATCCGGTTTTCCAAAACGCAACTTATTTCCTCCCGCTTCTCTGTCATTTTTTAATAAAAAAGAAGCCGCCACTAAACTACTGGTTAGTGCAAATAAAAATACAGCCGCAAGATGCATCAAAATTGAAACTTCAAAATAGAGAGCAGCAGTAGCAAATAAAATACCACAAAGTCCGCCCAAACTCCAAATTCCATGAAAACTACCATTAATAGACTTTCCATATCGTTTTTGAAGCTGAATAGCCTGAGTATTCATTGAAATGTTTATTGCTCTTAAGCCAAATGCAAAAAAGCAAACAGCAAGTGTTAAAAATTCTAATGAAGGAGCAAAACCTATTCCAAAAAGAGCGAGTATATAAATCAAAAATCCTGAAACAAGTAAGTAGCGACTGTCGTATTTTGAAATAAGCCATCCAGAAATAGGAAGACCGATAAGAGAACAAATCGGTAGGATAAAAAGAAAACTTCCCAACTCGGCTTCATTCATGTCATAGGTAAGTTTAATCGTAGGAATCCTTGAAGCCCATGAAGAAAAACAAAAGCCAGAAAGAAAAAAAAAGGTGCTTAGAGCGAAACGGCTTTGTGTGTTGCTTTTCAATATCAAAAATTAAACTCACAAAGATGAATTCAATTTTTAAATAAAAAAACACTAATTTGAGATTTATGAAAAAAAAATTACCTTTAAAAGACTTTAAAACAAAACAAAAATGAAAAATAAACGACACGATTCCAGAAGAACTTTCATTAAAAAAGGACTTGCAGCATCCTCATTCATGATAGTTCCCAGACATGTACTTGGTGGACCTGGTTTCCTAGCTCCTAGTGATCAGCTAAATTTAGCAGCCATAGGTGCTGGTGGTAAAGGAGCGAGTGATATTAGCAATGCATCTGTCAAAGGTAGAGAACATGTAGCTGCACTTTGCGACGTTGATTTTTCAGGAACCGCCTCAAAAACTGCTAAAAAATTTCCCAAAGCAAATCAGTATGCCGATTACAGAGTTATGCTTGACAAAGAAAAAGACATTGATGCTGTAACCATTTCAACACCTGACCATGTGCACGGCCCTGCTGCTGCATTTGCAATGGAGCGAGGGATACACGTTTATGTTCAAAAACCAATGACCCATAATATCAAAGAAGCTCGAATCCTAACTCAAATGGCACGAGATCAGAAAGTGGTAACTCAAATGGGAAATCAAGGAGGATCTAATCCTTTATTGAATATGGTTCAAAACTGGATTGATACTGATGCCATTGGAGCTGTGTCTGACATTAAAATTTGGACAAATAGACCTGTATGGCCTCAAGGTGTTCAAATGCCTAAAGCAGACGCCAGTTTAAAACCTGATGCACTGAATTGGGACCTATGGTTGGGACCTGCAGCAGAAAAACCATACACCCCCAATATGCATCCATTTAGCTGGAGAGGTTGGTGGGATTATGGAACAGGTGCACTTGGAGATGTAGGCTGTCATTTAATCGATATACCTTTTAGAACTCTGGGACTTAAATATCCAAAATCAGCAGAATGTAGTGTAGGTAGTGTTTTCTCGAAAATGTGGACCCCTGACTACATTCCCGAAGGCTGTCCTCCCTCCTCCTTAATTACCATCAATTTTGATGCAACTGAAAAAACAAAGAAGCCTGTTCAAATGAGCTGGAGCGATGGAGGCATTCGTCCTCCACATCCAGAAATTATTCCAGCCAATAATGATATTGGAGGAAAAGACAGTGCTAATGGTGTGCTTATTATTGGTGAAAAAGGGATTATCTCTACCAATATTAATGATAGCTCACCGTTAATGCCAAAACTCTACCTCTATGATGGAACCACAGACTTTGGACCAGAGACCGAGAAAATGATTGAACCTGAATACGGACATCAACGTAAATGGGTGGATGCCTGTAAAGCAGGTTTCAATAGTGATGAACATTTGGCACTAACTTCTTCTTTTGACTATGCTGGACCGATGACCGAAACTGTACTAATGGGAAATTTGGCTATTCGTAGCTTTATGCTCAGAAAGGAATCGAGTAATGGCCAAATGGATTACTATGCCAGAAAAAAACTCCTTTGGGATGGAGAAAATATGAGAATTACTAATCTTGAAGCTGCCAATCAATTTGTAAGTAGAGAATATAGAGCAGGGTTTACTCTCTAATTCTTTATTTCTTTTAAATTAGGATTCTCGTTTATTGCATTCTAAATCAGTAAAATAAATTCAAAAATAGACTACAACCGTCCAATTTAGTTTACTTTTGCCGTCAGAATTCAATTTATGACAACTTTCAAGTCCCTAGGACTCAACGCGCCACTTGTAAAAGCCGTAGAAAAACTAGGATTCGAAGCTCCAACGGAGGTTCAAAGCAAGGTAATTCCACTATTACTTAATGATAAAACGGACTTAGTAGCGCTGGCACAAACCGGAACAGGAAAAACAGCAGCTTTTGGTTTTCCCATGCTTCAGCACATTGATCTAGGGATTAAAAAAACACAAGGATTAATTCTTTCACCTACTCGTGAACTCTGTTTACAGATTACAAACGAAATGGAACAATACGGTCGTGAAATGAAACAGATCAATATTGTTGCGATTTATGGTGGAGCCAACATCACAGAACAGGCTAAAAAAATAAAGCGAGGGGCTCATATTGTAGTGGCTACCCCTGGCAGACTAAAAGATATGATCCGCAGAAAGCTAGTTGACATCAGCTCTATCAATTTTTGTGTTTTAGATGAAGCAGACGAAATGTTGAATATGGGGTTCTATGAAGACATTAAATCTATACTTACGCACACCCCAGAGAAAAAGAGCTCTTGGTTATTTTCAGCAACCATGCCTCCAGAGGTCAATACTATTGCGAAAAAATTCATGAACTCTCCGAAAGAAATCACGGTAGGGACCAAAAACGCAGGAACAAAAAATGTTGATCACCAATATTTTATAGTTGCAGGAAGAGAACGTTATACCGCTTTAAGAGCTGTAGTGGGTATGAATCCAAATATTTTTGGATGTGTTTTTTGTAGAACAAAAATTGAAACACAAAAAGTTGCTGAAAAATTGATCCAAGATGGACATAAAGCTGCAGCAATCCATGGTGATTTGAGCCAAAATCAACGAGATGCAGTAATGCAGTCTTTTAGAAAGAAAAAAATACAACTGTTAATTGCAACTGATGTTGCAGCTCGTGGTATTGATGTTGACGATATTACACATGTAATAAATTACCAATTGCCAGATGAGATTGAAACCTATACTCATAGAAGTGGTAGAACAGGGAGAGCTGGTAAATTAGGAACTTCCATTATTTTTGTTACTAAGTCAGACAGAAGAAAAATTAGGTTGATTGAAAATAAACTTCAAACAAAACTTACCGAACTTGAAATGCCTTCTGCTCAGGAAATTTTCAAAAACAAAGTTCAACACTGGATTGAAGAGATTAAAAATACTCCAGTCAAAAGTGAGCTGCAACCCTATTTTGCTGATACCCATAAGGGGCTCGAAGAATTAGACAAAGAGACCTTAGTCGAACTGTTGCTTTCTAAAGAATTTCGCAATTTTGATGTATATCCAAAAAGTTTAAGCTTTGATCAAGAAAAAAATTCTGAAAGACGTTCAGACAAAAAAATTAATGCCCCAAAAGATAAAGATCGATTCTTTATCAATCTTGGAGCAAGAGATCAATACGAATGGGCAACTCTTAAAGATTTCATCCGCTCCTATCTTAAACTGGGTATGGATGATGTCTTTCAAGTTGAAGTAATGAAGAATTTTTCGTTTTTCTCTACACATAAAAAACACCGAGATTTAGTTTTAAGATCATTTGAAAATCTCAATTTAGACAGCAGGAAGATATCCGTTGAACTCACTAAAAAAGGGAAAACTTTTTCTCCCAGTAAAAAGAAGAAAAAGTCTAACTATGGCGTGAAGTCTAAAAAAAGATTTAAATAATTTCTAAAGCTTTCGCATCCAAATATTTCTGTAGCTTACAAGATCTCCGTGATCTTGTAACAACAAAGTTCGATGGTTTATACTATCGTCTGAATAACCCGGCATAACGTCACGTCCTTTTTTGGGTTTTCCGATGTACTCTGTAGTACCCTTGAGTTCAACTGCATTTTGAATAAGGACCCCATTGTGAAAAACAATAAAGTTTCCAGGTTTAATTTCCTCACCTTCATCATTAAATTCTGGTGCATTAAAAATGATATCGTAAACCTGCCACTCACCTGTAGGACGCATTGCATTTACTAGAGGAATATATTGCTTATAAATAGATCCCGCCTGACCATTTGAGTAAGTTCTATTTTGATAACTATCTAAAACTTGAACCTCATAACGGCGTTGGAATAGGATCCCACTGTTTCCTCTTCCCTGTCCTTCCCCTTTGATAACTGTTGGAGATTTCCATTCTATATGAAGCTGGACAGAGCCGTGTTCTTCTTTAGTTTCAATTCCACCAGTCCTAGGTTTTACAGTCATACTTTTATCTGGATTAAGGGTCCATTCAACAGGCCCTTGGGTACGTTCGTTTCTCCATTTTGAGAAATCTGATCCATCAAAAAGGATAATTGCATCGCTCGGAGGAGCAGTAAAAATTCCAGGTTGAACTACTTTCGGCTCAGGCTCCCAAACCTCCGTATCTTCTGGTTTCATTGTGCTTTGCGCAAACACAAACTGTGTTATTAAAAGAAATGATAAAAAATATTTCATAAAGAATTTATTTTACGGGTAGTGCATACCCATTATGATAGGTATTTGTGAGGTATTCGTCATTAATAGCGGTATCAGTGAAACCTTTTTTAGCAGCGTCCCAATACAATTTATCACCGGAGCGATAAGAAATATTACCCATTTGTGCGACGGTAGCAACATGTGCTCCTTCTTGAATAGAACAATTGACCATTGAAGGGTTATTGGCTCTCATAGCCTCAACAAAGTTCTGAGCATGTTTATCTAAACCTCTATCAGAGGGCTTCACTAGAGGCTTGGCTACTTTGTTTTCACTTCTACCCTCTTCTATTACTTCCCATCCACCACGGTTCAATATTAAGGTAGCATTGTTTCCTATAAATGCAATCCCGTGATCTCTTTCATAGGATCCATTATCAATTCCCATCGCGGAATCCCAAACCAAATTAAATTGATCAAACTCATACAGAGTAGTAAGTGTGTCTGGTGTTTCTTCTGCAAGATTAGGATAAGCAAACTTACCTCCCAAACCAACTATTGTTTTCGGTAAAGAAGCTTGCATTCCAAGTAAGGCATAATCTAACAGATGTACTCCCCAATCTGTCATTAACCCCCCAGCATAGTCCCAAAACCAACGGAAGTGAAAATGAAAACGGCTTGCATTGAAGGGTCTGGTTTGTGCAGGCCCCAACCAAGCTTTGTAATCCACACCCTTGGGTGGAGCACTATTTGCTACAATTGGTTCAGGTCGCATCCATCCTTGATAGCACCAAACCTTTACTGTTCTTATTGGACCTAAGACTCCAGATGCAACAAATTTTACAGCATCTTGAAAATGTTGCTGACTTCTTTGCCATTGACCAACTTGGACAACATTCCCATAACGCTCCTGAGCAGCTACCATTGCCCGGCACTCACCTACCGAGTTACCTATGGGCTTTTCACAATACACATGTTTTCCTGCCTCTGAAGCGTGTATCATCATTAGTGCATGCCAATGATCTGGTGAACCAATAACAACTGCATCTACATCTTTTTGCTCTAGTAGTTTTCTGTAATCAGAGAACGTTTTGACTTTGACTCCCTGCTCTTTCATTTCAGCTTTACGCTTATCTAAAACATTTTGATCTACATCACAGATTGCAGTTAATTTAACTCCAGGGATTTTCAGTAATGCTTTGGTATCTGCCCATCCCATTCCGTTAATTCCAATAGCACCTATATTGATGGTATCATTTGCCCCCAAAATAGTGCTACCCTTTTGAAGAGAAGTGTATCCTGGCAGTACTAATCCTGCACCTGTCATTAATGCAGATTGCTTTATAAAGTTCTTGCGGTTCATAATTCTTTTTCTTGATTCTAGTTTTAAAAAGTAAAATATACCACTTTTATGTAAATATTTCAAAACTTGATTCACGATACACTAATCTTTGAAAAAAGATATTTTTATATATTGCACAAAAATGGATCAAATGGAGACGGTAATAGCATATTTTGAAACGATCCCTACTCTTCACAGAAGCTTAATTTTAGTGGGAGGGCTTAGCTTTTTTTGGATTTTGGAAGGGCCTTTTTCACTTTTCAAGCTTAAATATAATAAGTGGCAACATGCTCTTCCCAATATATTTTTTACGGGAACCACGATATTAATTAATCTTTTATTGGCATTCCTTCTGTTAAATATATCAGATTGGGCAGTAAGCTCAAGTTTTGGGATACTTCACTGGCTTCCTGATTTTCCGCTCTGGTCAGATGTCCTCTTAGGTGTCTTGCTCTTAGATTTCATTGGAGCTTACCTTCCTCATTGGACTGAACACCGGATAAAACCTCTTTGGATGATTCATCTGGTTCATCACAGTGACCATTATGTAGACACCACTACAGCCAATAGACATCATCCATTAGAAAGTATTGTCCGCTTTGGTTTTACACTTTTTTAGGGAGTCTAATGTTGGCGTGGTTGAACTGGGTTGAAATAAGAGATAATGATTGATATAACATAATAATTCCCATGTTGGCTCC
>JAQWHT010000074.1 GCA_029249225.1 Flavobacteriaceae bacterium | reverse complement strand
TAGAATGACCAATTTGTCGAGTAGTTCTTCATGTTTTTGGGCAAATTGCATGGCAACTTTACCACCCATTGTAGGCCCTACTAAGATGAGGTCTTCCAGTTGTAGATCCTCGTAAAGTTCTAATACATCTGCTGCCATAATTTCATAGGAGAATTCATCGCTCCAATCAGAATGGCCGTGATTTCTTAAGTCAACTAGAATTACTCTATAATACTCGGATAGCTTGATGGCTTGAGATTGCCAATTGTCAGAATAACCGAACAACCCATGGAGGATCATCATTGGTTTTCCACTTCCCATTTCCCTTGCGTGTAATTTCATCAAGATTCTTTCTGCAAAAGTAGTGAGAATCTATTCAAAAAGCTCTCTCATAATTTCACCTTCGCTCTTAGGCAATTTAAACTTTAACATATATGCTACTGTTGAAGCGATGTCTACTTGTTCATAACTCTTTGTGACAGTTCTGCCGCCTTTGAAATCAGGTCCCAGAGCGAGCAGACTTAGCTTCTGACATCCTTCACAATTGTCACCATGACCAACAAATTCATCTGCAACTCCAGGTGAGTGCCTACCGTGATCATTAGTTATAAGTAAGGTAGTTTTGTTCTTGTATATTGGATCATTCTGAATGAATTCCCATAATTGGGCAACATAGGTGTCTGTTTGATTAATTCCCAGTATATAGGCATTCCAGTTTGCTTGATGTCCAGAGTAATCTGGTTCGCGGAAGTTGATTAAGGTCAAATTTGGATGATCCTCACTCAATATGGTGAGTGTCGCAGCGAACGTTGTACTATCATCTCGATAACCAGTCCCTAAGCCTAAACCTCCAATTCCACAATTAGTTGATGGCATATACTGATTATTCCAATCCGTGTCCTCACAATTGGCCAAAACAGCCAGTTTATCCTTGCTACAGATTAGCCAAGCTTTATTGGCAGCGGTAGAGTTTTCTTTTCTCCATAATTGAAATAAAGAAGGGTTCGCTGGTAGTTCTAATCCATTATTATCGATCGTTTGGTTAACCCCAGTCAGAATTGAAGTATGACCGGGAGTTGTTGATGTCACTCCAGTGTTCAAAAAGTTAGTAAAAAGAACTCCTTGTGATGTTAGGGCTGATTGATACGGTATGTTAGTATGATTAGGATCTCCCCATGTTTCGCTATATCTCGGTCCGTCGATGACAACAATAATTACATATTCTGTCGTAAGATTTTTATATGGATTGTCCTTTCTGCACCCAATGAGCACTAAAAATAGGATTAGAATATTTAAGTATTTGATATACATTACCGTACGCAAGATAAGGAATTATTCTGCAGCGTATTTTTCTTAAAAAAGTCTTGGAATAGGGATATTGTTGACATGGCTAGATTACATCTTTTTGAATTCGAAGATTTACAATGGTTTCCCTCTACCATTCGAAATTACATGACCGATTTTCTCCAGGTGGTATCGAATAAGTTTGACTTTTATAAACCGATTACGCCAATTCTGAAACGGGGAGTTGACGCATCCGATTTTTAGAGAAATAATCGATCTAGCCTCAGGAGGTGGTGGGGGCTGGATTAAACTTGGTGAACATATTGCGGATGAAATACCAGATGTCAAGGTAAGGTTGACCGACTATTATCCTAACATTAGCGCATTTAACCATACGGTGAAGAAGCGACCGGAATTGTTTTCTCATGAGGAGGAATCTTTAAATGCACTAGATGTTCCAAAGAATTTAAAAGGCCTTCGAACGGAGTTTCTATCATTTCATCACTTTAAGTCTGGTGATGCTCGACAGATTTTGCAGAACGCAGTTGATGCAAATAGTCCAATCGCTGTATTCGAAGCGCAGAAACGCTCGGGTGGTGATTTCATAAAGTTCTTCTTATCTCCAATGAATGTACTCTTGATCACGCCATTTATAAGACTGTTCAAATTTGGGAGAATTTTATTTATATATCTAGTTCCCCTTGTTCCAATTTTCGTTTGGTGGGATGGTCTAGTATCTGTTTTGAGAACATACTCCGAAAAAGAATTGAAAGGACTCGTTGATTCATTAGACAACAAGGATGCTTTCGTATGGGAGATTAGTTTTGTTAAAAACGGAGCAATAAAAATATACTACTTGCTCGGAGTTCCGAAGGTCTAAGATGTAAGTAGGCTGGAAAAAATTTCTAGTAGATTCGGTAGTTGAAATCCAGATCCAGAAGACATGGTAACAGTGGACTCTTCTTCGTCAGATGATTCAGTACTTGTTTCAACTTCAACAGTGTCATCTTTACGCGACTTGATTTTCGTTGTAGTACTCTCACCAACTGTAAATTGTCCATCATTAATTTCAGTTACAATTTCTACGATCTCGTCGGCTGAGATTAGTTCTTTATCAAACTGAATTGTTGCAATATCTGTTTCGCGATCCTCTTCAAAGTCAAAATTACACTCTCCGATCCCTTCAACAGTTTTAAGTTCTTTGCGAATACTTCCTCCGCAACCCATTTTGCATACCATTCCGTCAATATCAAGTTTTAAAACTCGATTAGGTGTTACGTCAGCAACTCTTTCTACTTTTTCGCCATCAGAATTTTCGGTCAAATCAACATCGGTTGTTGATGTGCTACAAGAAAAGAGGATCGTTGCAAGTCCTAGTCCAAATAATAGATTTCTCATAAGAGTTAATATCAAGAACAAATGTACGGTAAAAGAGGATTTGATAGGAAGAAAAAATGTTAAAATCAGAGGAGTCTAATCTCTTTTATTCTAAATAGCGCAAAACTCAAATAAATAACTTGGTTTACGTTAAGCGATCAAACATTCACCGGTCATATCAATAGGTGCATCAACCCCTAACCTAGCTAGAAGTGTTGGAGCGACATCGGCTAGAATTCCATTTTTCAACTTGACTTTATCATCTGTTACCAGAACGACAGGGACAGGGTTCAATGAGTGTGCTGTATTAGGTGAGCCATCAGGATTAACTGCAAAATCGGCATTTCCATGATCCGCAATTACAATAAACTCATAGCCATTTTCCTGACCAGCAGTTACCACATCCTTTAAGCACCGATCTACTGTTTCAACTGCTTCTATAATTGCATCATAAACTCCAGTATGACCAACCATATCAGGATTAGCAAAGTTCAGACAAATGAAGTTTGGCGAGTTGGTTTTTATCTCAGCTACAATTCTATCTCTCACTTCTGGAGCGCTCATCTCTGGTTGCAAATCGTAAGTCGCAACTTTCGGTGAGTTAATCAAAAGCCTCTTTTCACCCGCATATTGTTTTTCTCTTCCACCGCTAAAGAAGAAGGTTACGTGTGGATATTTTTCGGTTTCTGCAATTCTGACTTGCGTGCGGTTGTTTTTAGACAGAACTTCGCCAATGGTGTTGACGAGGTTATCCTTTTCAAAGATTACGTTAATTCCTACGAACGATTGATCGTAGCGAGACATCGTGTAATAATCTAAGGGAAGTTTATTCATTCCGAATTCTGGAAAGTCTTTCTGGGTTAAAGCAATCGAAATTTCTCGAGGCCGATCCGTTCTAAAATTGAAACATAGGAGAATATCTCCATCTTCGATGATAGCAATAGGTGCTCCATTTTTTTTTATCACAGAAGCTTCAATAAATTCATCAGTGATATCATTTTCATAAGCCGATACAATGGCATCTTCCGCTGATTCAAAACTATTGCCAATTCCTTTAACCATAAGGTCATAAGCTTTTTGAATTCGTTCCCAGCGATTATCTCTATCCATCGCGTAATAGCGACCAATAACAGATGCGATTTCGGCTGGTGTGTCAGCAATATTTTTTTCGAGATTTTTCACAAATTGCAGACCACTTTTTGGATCACAATCTCTTCCATCAGTGAAGGCATGAATAAAAACATCCTCGAGCTGATATTCTTTTGCTATTCGACATAGTTCATGAAGATGATCTTGTGAACTGTGAACTCCACCTTCGGAAACTAGTCCCATGAAATGGAGCTTCTTGCCCGTGTTCTTTGCTTTTTCGAATGCTTGTACTAACATTCCATTTTTTGCAAAATCACCCTCTTTGATTGATTTGTTAATACGAGAAAGTTCCTGATAGACGATTCTTCCTGCTCCAATGTTCAAGTGCCCTACTTCCGAGTTGCCCATTTGACCATCTGGTAACCCAACATATTCACCACATGTAAGTAGTTCCGCGCAAGGGTAATTTTTTATCAAACCGTCCATAAATGGAGTACGTGCATTGAAAATTGCGTCTGATTTGCTTTTATCACCTATTCCCCAACCATCTAGGATGATTACTCCAATATTCTCAGTCATTTCGTAATTCTATTTGGAAATCTGCACCCTGCGGTGAGTTGTTTTTATAGTTTATTTTTCCGCGATGTAATCGCACGAGTTCTCGCACAATATAAAGGCCGAGACCCGATCCTTTTTGTGTCCTTGTATCCTCATTTCCGGATCGGTAAAACTTTGAAAATATTTTTTCTTGGTCTTCAAGCTTCACTCCCGAACCATTATCCTTCACACCAAAAACAAAGCTTCCAGAGCCTACTTTGGCATATATTGTAACCTCGGAATCATTACCAGCGTATTTTACAGAATTCTCAACAAGATTGGATAAGATCGTCTCAATTAATAATTGATCACCACTCACCAGTGTTTTTTCATTCGCATCAAGAATAAATGATGTCTGTGGTGAAAGTTGCTTGAAACGTTCGATTGAAGATGCACACAATTGATGAAAATCAAATTTTTCGCGGTTTAACTGTAATGCTTTATTTTCGAGCCTCGAGGCATTTAGAATGTTATCGATCATTCGTTCTAAGCGATCGTTTTCTTCATTAGCTTTCACGAGTAATTCATCGAACTGTTTCTTGTTCAGGTTTCTTTTTAATATTGTTTGAATATACAAACGATTGGCGGCAAGTGGAGTTTTTAATTCATGCGTAACCGACAATAAAAAATTGTTCTGTCTTTCGGAAAGTTCAATGTCTTTTTTAATCGACTTACGAATTTGCCAGATCCCAATAATTAGAATGAGTAGAAAGACAGAGCCTTCTCCCATTATCATAGTTACGCGCCTGTTAATTTTGTAAGATTCTGTTCCGGCCTCTTTGGTTAATTCTATGAGATGGTAGCCCCACCAACAGAATTGAAGGATTACATAAATACTTAGTACGTACAATATGAGTTCCGTACGTCTTTTCATAGCTTTTAATATGCCCGTTCCAGGATGCCTTCTTTCCAGTTGATAAATGCCTTATTCACAACTTTATTTCCGCCTGGAGTTGGATAGTTTCCTGTAAAATACCAATCTCCCGTGTTATTTGGGCAAGCCTTGTGCAAATTTTCGACTGTCTGGTAGATTATTATAACTTCCGCCGAAATCGAAGGAGGAGTTAATAACTCTGAAATTTTACGAGAAATCTGCTCGTTCGTGAATGGCTCGTAGATCTGTTGGATAGCGTTCTTCTGATCAACCCTTGGCAGTTTCGCTTGTTCTAAACAATCGTGGTATGCCTTATCGATGATCTGTTCTTGATCAGAATCTTGCAATAATGCTATTGCAGCTTCAAAGGCGATAAAATCACCCATTTTGGCCATATCGATCCCGTAACAATCTGGATATCTAATTTGAGGCGCAGAAGAGACTACGACAATTTTCTTAGGCTCAAGTCTATCCAGAATTCTCAGAATAGATTGCTTCAATGTGGTACCGCGTACGATACTGTCATCAATAATAACAAGGTTATCACTTTTCCTTCGAACACTTCCGTAAGTGATATCGTAAATATGCGCTACCAAGTCATCCCTAGAATCATCTTGGGTAATGAATGTTCTCAGTTTTGCATCTTTAATCGCGATTTTTTCAACACGCGCTCGTTTGAGTAATATTTCTCTAATTGTATCAGGATTTGGATTTGCTCCAAGAGCAATGATTTCCTTAATTTTATCTTCATTGAGGTGATCTTCTAATCCTTTAATCATTCCATAGAATGAGGTTTCAGCCGTGTTAGGAATGAATGAAAAAACGGAGTTCGCTAAATCGTGGTCAATTGAATCTAAAATCTGTGGAACAATTACCTTCCCTAGTTTTTTACGTTCATGGTAGATATCAGCGTCATTTCCACGAGAAAAATAAATTCGCTCAAAAGAACATTTAGCGGGTACAGTTGGCTCATTAATTAAAACTTCACTTGTACGACCGTCTTTTTTGATGATAATAGCATGCCCAGGCTTCAATTCTTGAATTTGCTCAGACTTCAAATTGAAAGCAGTTTGAATAACTGGTCTTTCCGACGCTACCACACAAACTTCATCATCCTCATACCAAAATGACGGACGAATACCCGCTGGATCTCTAAGTACAAATGCATCACCATGCCCAAGCAATCCTGCCATCGCATAGCCTCCATCCCAATTTTTTGAGGCTTTACGTAAAATTTTAGAAATCTTTAATCGCTCTGCAATCAGAGGGGAGGCCTCCTGCTTTGAATATCCTTCCTTTCTTAATTTTTTGTAGATTTTAGCAACTGCATCATCTAGAAAATGACCAATCTTTTCCATCACAGTGATTGTGTCTGCTTTTTCTTTAGGATGTTGACCCAAATCAACTAGATTTTCAAATAATTCATTAACATTCGTCAAATTGAAATTCCCTGCTACAATCAAATTTCGGTGCATCCAGTTGTTTTGACGCAAAAAAGGATGGACACTTTCTATATTATTCTTGCCAAAAGTTCCATATCGAACATGACCTAGCATCAGCTCTCCTACATAGGGGATGTTTGATTTAATTTGTTCAGAATTCGAGATAATTTCTGGTTTTGCTTGAATCTCTTTTTGAATCCTGGTATTGATTGTTTTAAAAATATTCTGAATAGGTTGTTGATCTGCAGACCGAACCCGACTAATATAACGTTGTCCGGGCGACATGTCAAATTTGATACTTGCAAAGCCTGCACCATCTTGGCCACGATTGTGTTGTTTTTCCATCAACAAATACATTTTGTTGATGCCATAAAATGAGCTCCCGTATTTTTCCTTGTAAAAACTTAGAGGCTTTTTTAGTTGCAAAAGGGCAATTCCACACTCATGCTTGATCGCATCACTCATCAGATATTCATATTAGTTCAATTTCAAATTCTGTTAATGATTTAAAGGCTTGTATTCTTTGAACTAATTGCTCAAAAGTCATTTTTTCTAAAGCTGAAGTCCCAAACTCTTGTACTGTAAAAGATGCCAATGCAGATCCCACAATTACAGCAGTTTTCATTGCTTCAAAACTAATTTTTTTTTGTTGTACTAAATACCCTGCGAATCCACCAATAAAACTATCTCCAGCTCCGGTAGGATCAAATACTTCCTCTAAGGGTAATCCTGGCGCACAGAAAATGTCATTCCCGTTAAATAATAGGGCTCCGTGTTCTCCTTTTTTTATTACAACATATTTGGGACCCATCGCCTGTAGATCTTGAGCTGCTTCAACTAGGGAGTGTTTTTGAGTAATTTGCCTGGCCTCCTCATCATTGATTGAAATGACGTCGACTCTGCCGATGAGTTCATCTAATTTATCCCGGTAACTTTCAATCCAAAAATTCATCGTGTCCATTATGACCAATTCCGGCTTTTTATGCATCTGGTCTAGCACTTCTAATTGAATATTTGGATCTAGGTTTCCTAGTAAGACTATACTCGCATCTTTAAAATTTTCAGGAACTTTAGGATTGAACTTCGTCAATACATTAAGCTGAGTCTCTAAAGTCGTTCTAGTATTCAGGTCATTATGATACTTCCCACTCCAAAAAAATGTTTTTTCTCCTTCAAGTTGGTCAACACCTCCTAAATCAAGATTTTTAGATTTCAAAAGATTTAAGTGTTCCTCCTCAAAATCAGAGCCAATAATGGAGATTAAACCACATTCAGTTTGAAAATGCGAAGCTGAAAGACCGATGTAAGTGGCACAACCGCCGAGGATTTTACCTGTTTTTCCAAAAGGGGTTTCAATTGCGTCGTAGGCCATAGTGCCTAAGACTAAAAGTTTGTTGTTCATATTGCAAAAGTAAAAAACTCTTGATGCCTTTTTGTTTTTATTTAAAACATTTATCATCAAAAATCAACAAAGAAGATGCCTTAAGTTTTTTGCCGATCAATTTGTTCAAAAAAAGCATCTGATATCAAATTTTTGCCTTTTGCAGCCTGAACTGCTAATTGATCACATCGTTCATTTTGTGGGTGCTGATTATGGCCTTTTACCCATTGAAAATGAACAGTGTGATTCCTATATACAGCTAAGAACCTTTTCCACAGATCAGAATTTTTTTTATCCTTAAAATTTTTTTTCTCCCAACCAAATACCCATTTTTTTTCAACTGAATCCACCACATATTTTGAGTCAGAGTACACAACAACCTCCATTGAATTCTTTTTAAGCATTTCTAAACCCACAATCACGGCTAGTAATTCCATTCTGTTATTGGTGGTTTTTACAAAGCCTTGAGAAAACTCTTTAATATAGGACATTCCAGCCCATTCAAGTATAAGCCCAAATCCGCCAGGCCCAGGATTACCTAGGGATGAACCGTCGGTATAGAGATACACTGTTTTAGACTTCATTTGGGACTTCCTCCAACAGTTGTGCAATAATCTCTGGGAAATAACGATATTCTAACTCGTGAACCTTTGCAGCTATTTGAGCTACTGAATTATTTTCAGTCAAAACTACTTTCTTTTGAAAAACAATAGCTCCTTCGTCATAATTCTCATTTACATAATGAATCGTAATTCCTGTTTCAGACTCCTTATTTGCTTTAACAGCATGATGAACGTGTTCGCCATACATCCCTTTACCCCCGTATTTAGGTAAAAGAGCAGGGTGTATATTAATTATTTGTTTAGGAAAAGCTTTAACCCAATCTTCACCAATTCTCCACAGGAATCCTGCTAAAATGATCAGCTTGGGTTTGATTTTAACAACCTTTTCTAGCAAATAACCCTTAGTAAAATCTTTTTTATTGAAAACATGAACCTCCACATTGAACTGTTTAGCACGCTCAATTACACCCGCTTTTGGATTATTAGTAAACACTCCTACAATAGAGACTGAAGGGTTTTGTTCAAAAAAGTTGCAAATATTCTCCACATTTGAGCCATTTCCCGAAGCAAATAAGATTATTCTTTTAGTCATGAAAACAGGGTTAATTTGCAGTAAATATAAGACATTCGCTTCCTATAAAAAGGAAGAAGCTAAAAATAGAACTTAATATTCAATCCCAATTTATTGTAATGTTTCAAAGTTTTATATTTTTGCTAAAGATAAATCTAACTAAACTAAATCATGTCAGATATTTCCTCAAGAGTAAAAGCCATCATAGTTGACAAACTAGGTGTCGACGAGAACGAAGTTGTTGCTGAAGCAAGTTTCACTAATGACTTAGGAGCAGACTCATTGGATACCGTGGAGTTAATCATGGAATTCGAAAAAGAATTTGATATTCAAATTCCAGATGACCAAGCAGAAAACATTGCAACGGTTGGCCAAGCGATTCAATTTATTGAACAAGCTGACTAATTTCAACTTATGGAGCCAAGACGTGTAGTTGTTACCGGATTGGGAGCCCTTACACCGATAGGTAATACACTCTCAGAATATTGGGAGGGTTTACTCGCTGGTCGTAGTGGTGCTGCTCCTATCACTTATTTTGATCCAACATTATTCAAAACACAATTCGCTTGTGAGCTGAAAAATTTTGATCCTCTGGATCATATGGATCGTAAAGAAGCACGTAAGTTTGATCGCTTTGCCCAATATGCAATGGTATCTGTTGCAGAAGCAATAGAAGATGCTAACCTTGCTTTGGATGACGTAGATAAAGATCGCGTTGGTGTAATATGGGGCGCAGGTATAGGTGGGTTGGAAACCTTTCAGAACGAAGTGCTTAATTTTGCAGCTTCGAATGAAAATCCAAGATTTAATCCCTTCTTTATCCCTAAAATGATTGCTGATATTGCTCCAGGCCTAATTTCAATCAAATATGGTTTTAGAGGACCTAATTTTGCTACGGTCTCGGCTTGTGCGTCTTCATCAAACGCAATGATAGATGCCCTAAATTACATTCGATTGGGCTATGCAGATGTTATCGTTACCGGGGGTTCTGAGGCAGCTGTAACCAAAGCTGGAATCGGAGGGTTCAATGCAATGCATGCACTTTCTAAGCGAAATGATGATCCTAAAACAGCCTCAAGACCCTTTGATAAGGAGCGTGACGGATTTGTTTTAGGAGAAGGAGCAGGAGCACTTATTTTAGAATCATATGAGCATGCTGTTGCCCGAGGAGCAACCATCTACGCTGAACTCGCTGGTGGGGGCCTTTCGGCTGATGCACATCACATGACTGCTCCGCATCCCGAAGGATTGGGCGCTATAAAAGTCATGGTAAATTGTTTACATGATGCACAATTGAAACCCGAAGAAGTTGACATCATAAATATGCATGGAACTTCGACACCACTGGGTGACATTGCAGAATCAAATGCTATTATCTCTGTATTTAAAAAGCACGCTTATAGTATGAATATAAATTCTACAAAATCAATGACGGGGCATCTACTAGGCGCTGCTGGAGCCATTGAAGCAATTGCCTCCATAATGGCTATGAAACACAATATAGTTCCTCCTACTATAAATCATCAAACTCCTGATGAAGAAATTGATGAAAACATCAATTTTACATTTCACAAACCACAAAAGAGAACAGTGAATGTCGCTCTTTCAAATACATTTGGATTTGGGGGGCATAATGCTTGTGTTTTGTTCAAAAAAATCCCTTAACTTCAAGGTGTGAAAATTATAGATTACATATTAAATTCCCGAATGGAAACATCCGGGAATTTTTTTGTTGAGCTTAAAAAAAAGCTGAATATAAAAACTCAAAAAAAAAAACTTTACAAAGAGGCCTTTACTCACAGTTCTGTGAATCAAAAAACTGAGGACGGGAACCCTTTAAATTTTGAGCGTTTAGAATTTCTTGGAGACGCGATTTTAAATTCTATAATTGCAGACTTTCTATTCAAGTTCTTCCCTTCTGCTAAAGAAGGAACACTCACTAAGCTTCGGGCTAAAATTGTAAGTCGTTCAAAACTCAACCAAATTGGTAAAGAAATGGACCTGCTGAAAATTGCTGAAATAGCTAACCATCACAAATATTTTGGAGAAGATATTCACGGAAACCTTCTAGAATCACTCATTGGTGCACTTTTTATTGATAAAGGGTACAAAAAAACGAAAGACTATGTGATCTACAATATAATTCTCCCTTATGTCAACATGCAAGGATTGGATTCGATAGTACTTAGTCATAAAGCCTTACTAATAGAGTGGAGTCAAAAAAACAAAAATCCAATTAAGTTCAAGACTACCCAAGACCAAGGTCTAGATCCAAAGATTAATTATTCTTGTCAAATTATTTTTGAAAATAATTGTATCGCTAAGGCCAAAGGTGTATCAAAGAAAAAAGCTGAGGAAAAAGCCGCTATAATTGCTGTTAGAGTTTTAAAATTAATTCCTAAAGCTGAATGAAAAAGGGGCATAAAGTACATCTTTTAACTTATGAAGAAGAGGATCTAAAAGACTATTTACTTGCCATTCATTCCAGCTTAGAGGGTTTTCAAATTGCCTTTTATTTGAACCAAATTAGCCGAACAAAATTCAAACGAGATCAAGACATCACCCTAGACACCAATAAGGCTGCTTTTTCTTCATTTAAGTGGGAAAATTATCTGATAGACGTGAATACCTTACTCTTCTCAAATAAGTACCTCCTGCAACTCGAGCAAGAAAACACAAATAATAACACTTTATTTGACCTCCCTTTAAGAAATGAAGTATCTTTAATTACTGAATTTAAACAGGTCGACTTTTTTATTAAATCCAACCATTTGGAAACAATTCAATTACTTTTCAAACCACTAAATTTGTGGAGCGCAACTGCTATGGTTTATGAGATCCCTTCAAATAAAATTAAAAACCGATTGAACTTAATATTTGATTGATGAATACTATCAAAAAAACTAAAATTGTAGCCACACTTGGTCCTGCAACCTCCTCAGAAGAAGTTATTGAACAAATGATTTTGGCAGGAGTAAATGTGTTTCGAGTCAATTTTTCTCACGCAGATTACAATGACGTCACTGAAAGAATCCAAATGATTCGTAAAGTAGATGAAAAACTAAATACCAATACTGCAATTTTGGGCGATCTCCAAGGGCCCAAGTTAAGAGTAGGGAAAATTGAAGAAGGGGTAGTTGTTAATCCTGGAGATCGTATTCTCTTTTCAACTGAAAATTCTTTTGTAGGAAATGCTCAAAAGGCATACATGAATTACCAAAACTTCCCAAAAGATGTCTCTAAAGGAGAACGTATTCTTTTGGATGATGGTAAATTAATTTTTGAGGTAACTAAGACCAATAATGAAAATGAAGTAGAAGCCATCGTGATTCAGGGGGGGGCATTTAAATCAAACAAAGGTGTAAACCTACCAAATACAAATATTTCACTTCCGGCTCTTACTGAAAAAGATATAGAAGACGCAAAATTTATTTTTACACAGGACGTGGATTGGATTGCACTTTCATTTGTTCGCTTTAGTCAGGATTTAATCGACTTAAAAAAGCTGATGGCTGAACACACAGATAGGAAAATTCCAATTATTTCAAAGATTGAAAAGCCTGAAGCTATTCAAAATATTGATAAAATAATTGCTTACAGTGACGGATTAATGGTCGCAAGAGGTGATCTTGGTGTTGAAGTTCCTGCTCAAGAGGTTCCACTCATCCAAAAAAGGTTAGTCCTCTTGGCCAAAACTGCTCGAATTCCTATCATTATAGCGACACAAATGATGGAGACCATGATTGAGAGTCTGACTCCCACTAGAGCGGAAGTTAACGATGTGGCAAACTCTGTAATGGACGGTGCTGACGCAGTGATGCTTTCAGGCGAAACCTCAGTTGGAAAATATCCTGTAGAAGTTATTAACACTATGTCCAATATATTAACTGCAGTTGAAAATTCAGAATTGATCGAGGTTCCGCATGCACCTCCTACCATACGAACAAAACGATTTATCACTAAATCAATTTGCTATCATGCAGCCCACTTAGCTAATGACATAGAAGCTAAAGCAATTTGTACTTTAACCAATAGTGGCTACACTGCCTATCAAATTTCAGCCTGGAGACCACAAGCTCACGTTTTAGTTTATACATCTAACAAAAGAATTTTAAATCAGTTAAATCTGCTTTGGGGGGTAAAGGCTTTTTATTACAACAACTTGAATAGTACAGATAAGACCGTTGAAGAAATCAATGAAATCGCTTTGGAAATGGGTTATGTAGAAAAAGAAGACATGCTTGTTAACCTAACTGCCATGCCGATTGAGTCGAAAGGAATGGTCAATACTCTTCGTGTATCTATCATCTAAAAAGGAAGGCTCAATTGCTCATTATTTGGTAATTCTTTCTTCGGCTTTTTACTTATTTGCTTGGTGTTTAAATTCGATAACGATATTCCAATAAGACGAACCGAATTAAGAAGCTTCTCTTGATATAAAAGGGTTTTAGCTTCTTCAAGAATCAGGTCTTTTGTTGAGAGATAAAGTTTTCCTGTCTTACTTCTCGTCTGCTGAATAAAGTCACTGTATTTAATTTTTAATGTTAGACTTTTTCCTGCTACCTTATTTTTCTTGAGTCTTTTTTCAAGATTTTCTGCCAGATCTTTGAGTTTTTCTTCCAAAAAAAGTTCGCTACTCAAATTTGAACTAAAGGTCCTTTCAATTCCAACTGATTTAGGAGTTCTGTGGGGTTTGACAGGACTGTTATGTATACCGCGTACCACATTAAAATAATATAGTCCTGCTTTTCCGAAATGCTCAGTTAAAAAAGAAATCGAGCGTCCCTTGAGATCTTTTCCTGTGTATATCCCTAAATGATACATTTTGAGTTTTGTTTTTTTTCCAATACCATGGAATTTTTTTACATCCAAACATTCTAGAAAGGGTATAATTTCCTCTGGAGGCAGGGTCTTTTGTCCATTTGGCTTATTCCAATCACTTGATATTTTAGCCAAAAATTTATTTACCGAAATTCCAGCTGAAGCAGTCAATTGAGTTTGCTGATTAATTTTTTCTCGGATTTCTTCTGCCACTAGGGTTGCCGAGGGATAGTCTGAAACATCCAAATAGGCTTCGTCTAAAGACAATGGCTCTACCAGTGGTGTATATTCTAAAAAAATGGCTCTAATAGTCTCGGATATTTCTTTATAGCGTTCAAAGCGTGGGGTAGCAAAGATCAAATGAGGACAAAGTGCCCTGGCTCTTCTTCCATTCATTGCGCTGCGAACTCCGTATTTTCGAGCTTCATAACTAGCTGCTGCTACAACGCCTCTATTGCCTCCACCTCCTACCGCAAGTGCCTTACCTCTCCACTCAGGATGATCTAATTGCTCTACTGAGGCATAAAAAGCATCCATGTCAACATGAATGATTTTACGTTCGCTGTTTGATGGAGTGGTAGATGACATCCGAGAATCTCCCTTAAGTTAGTTTGCGTTAGGTATTAGGAGATTAAAGTAGTTCTCCTCATCACAAGTTTTTAGATCAGCACTAAAAGCGTAAATGGATTTTTTTTTATGATACTGACACATAAGGGATTCACTTTTTAGAATCCTTTGCCTAAACGATTTAAACCTTGCTCGATTCGTTTTTACTCCCAAAAAAAGGTCATGTGTTTTATTAGCTTCGATATGCATTTTATTTGAGAATTCGTAGTAGATCATGGTTATTTCAAAAGATTGACTTGCTCAAAAAAATACAGTGAAATAAAATACTTTCATTCATCTTTATAAATTTTCACCGTAAGGGTTCCATCATTATCTATATGAGCTCTGTACATTCCGGGAGTGTTCATTTCCATAGCTATATTTCCTTGATTGTCAATTCCAACAACCCCACCATCTCCTCCTAAGGAAGCTACTTTTTCATGAATTACAATTCTTGAAGCTTCTTGAATAGTAAGTCCTTTATACTCCATAAGAGCTGAAATATCATATGCTACTACTGAACGGATAAAAAATTCACCCCAGCCTGTAGCAGAAATTGCACATGTAGCATTATTTGCATAAGTTCCTGCACCGATGATCGGAGCATCACCAATCCTGTTCCACTTTTTGTTGGTCATCCCACCAGTAGATGTTCCAGCAGCCAGATTACCTTCAGAATCAAGTGCAACACAACCAACCGTTCCATAACGCTGATTTCTAAGAAAAGTCTCCTCTAAAGCGGAAGTCTGTATTTCTTTTTGTTCTGCTTCTTTGACTTTTCTAAGTGAATTAATTCTTCGTTCAGTAAAAAAATATTCTGGTTCTACTATTTCTAACCCTTGTTCATGTGCAAACTCATCAGCTCCTTTGCCCGAGAGCATTACATGAGGAGAATTTGACATCACCTTTATTGCGGCTGATATTGGATGCTTAATGGTTTTTACTCCAGAGATTGCCCCTGCATCAAGTGTTGCTCCATTCATGAACGATGCGTCCAATTCTATGGTCTCTTCAGCCGTGAGAACAGCTCCCTTTCCTGCATTAAAAAGAGGCGAATCTTCCATGATGTGTATCGTTTTTTCGACAGCCTCTTGGCTACTCCCCCCATTTTTAAGAATGTTATATCCCACTTTAACCGCTTGGGCTAAGACACTTCGATAAGCAGCTTCTTTTTCTGGAGTCATATTTTTTCGTAAAATAGTTCCAGCCCCTCCATGAATAACTATACCAATGGATTGTGTCTTTGTATCAGTTTTTTCAGAAGATGGACTACAAGCTATAAACAGTAAAAAAAATAGTCGAATACTTGAATAGTTAAGTTGCATTTGTTTTTTTATTAAAGTTAAGTTTTTTCTGTTTTTAAACTAAACAGTCTTTGTAAATTCATTCATTATTCAAAATAGAGTATTTTTACAAAAAAAAAGTATGTATTCAATTCTAAAAAATATTCACTCCTATTGGGCCTTTTTTGTTCTTATTATTTTAGTTGTAGGAATTTTAAACGCTTTTGTAGGAAAATCTAAAGGCCGTGAATTCACAGCAAAAGACTTAAGGATCAGTCTTTTTGGACTTATTTTTTCTCACATTCAGTTGTTGATTGGGTTGATCTTATACTTTGTTTCGCCTTGGTTTGATCAGTGGAGTGCCTTGGGTATGGGAGTGATGAAAGATGCTCAAACCCGGTTATATTTAATAGAGCACCCCATAACGAATATAGTTGCTATAATTTTAATCACTATGGGCTGGTCTATGCACAAAAGACAAGATCTTTCTTCCAAAAAGTTTCTTAGAATAGGCTTATTTTATACCCTAGGTTTAATTCTTCTTTTAAGTAGGATTCCATGGGATTCATGGTTATAAATCATTTGAACTTCACTTTTGAACATTCCGAACCCCGAAAATTATAATCCCAAAATTAAAACCATAGCCGTATTGGGAAGTGGTAGTTTGGCAACAGCATTAGTAAAAATATTTACTGATAGTGGAGTACATGTACACTGGTATTTAAGAAAAAAAGATGATGTAGATTTTATAAAAAAACACCTTCACAATAAGAATTATTTAACCGATGTTAAGTTTAACCCCAGTGATATAACGCTTAGTTCAGAACTCAGCATTGTAATAAAACAAAACAAGTGGATTGCTTTGGCCATACCTTCTGTCTATCTAGAAGAAACTTTAGAAAAAATAAAAATTCCACTAAATGAAAAAATAATTATTTCTGGTGTGAAAGGGATTTTACCCAAAAGCAATCTTCTAATTGGTCCTTATTTCAGTACAGTTTTTGGACTCCCTCAAGAACAGTTTGTTGTAATATCAGGACCCTCTCACGCAGAGGAAATTGCCCTAAACCAACTTTCATTTTTAACCATCGGTTGCTTTGAAAGAAACACAACTAATCGCTTGAAACAGATGATGAATGCACCATACCTTAAGTTGAAAACATCTAATGATGTAATGGGAATTGAGTATGCAGCCACTCTAAAAAATATTTTTGCATTAGCCGCGGGTATAGCAAAAGGTTTTGGTTACGGAGATAATTTTCAAAGTGTACTAATAAGCAATTCAACCAATGAAATGAAACGGTTTTTGAATAGAATCAATCCTCACAAAAGGAACATCAACAGTTCTGTTTATCAAGGAGATTTACTTGTAACAGCTTACTCGAGACACAGCAGAAACAGATGCTTTGGAGAATTCATTGGACAAGATTTTAGCCCCAAAGAAGTTGCTCAAAAAATGAAAATGGTAGCGGAGGGGTATTTTGCATCACGAACTATTCACTTGCTAAAAAAAGAGATGAATATAAAAACACCTATTGTGGATGCTGTGTACGATATTCTCTACAATAAAAAGTCCGCAAAAGTTATATTCGAAAAACTTATCAAAAGCTTAAGCTAAAGAGTCGCTTTAAATTGCTTAAGGAAACGCACGTCATTTTCAAAAAATAGACGGATATCGCTGATTTGATACAATAACATCGCAATACGCTCTATACACATTCCAAATGCGTAGCCGGAATATTGTTCAGGATCAATTCCGCAGTTTTCAAGAACATTTGGATCTACCATACCACAACCCATGATTTCTAACCAGCCTGTACCCTTGGTAATTCTGTAGTCAGTTTCAGTCTCTAAGCCCCAGTAAATATCTACCTCAGCGCTGGGTTCAGTAAAAGGGAAATAAGAAGGTCGCATACGAATTTTAGAATTTCCAAACAAGGCGTTGGTAAAATACTGCAAGGTTTGCTTTAAATCTGCAAAGGAAACCTCTTTAGCAATATATAATCCTTCAATTTGATGGAAAATACAATGTGATCTTGCTGAGATAGCCTCATTTCTAAACACTCGGCCTGGAGAAATGGTTCGGATAGGAGGCTGATTTTTTTCCATGTAGCGAACCTGAACTGATGAGGTATGAGTTCGCAACAGAATATCTGGATCGGTCTGTATAAAGAAAGTATCTTGCATATCTCTTGCAGGATGGTGTTCAGGGAGGTTTAATGCAGTAAAATTATGCCAATCGTCTTCGATCTCTGGACCTTCAGAAATAGTAAATCCTATTTGGGTAAAAATATCGATGATTCTGTTTTTAACTACTGAAAGTGGATGACGGTTTCCTGTTTCCAAAGGAAATGGGGTTCTGCTTGGATCCTTAATTAGTGAATTTCCGCCTGTATCCTTAAATTCAGATTGAAGGAATTTTACTTTATTGGATACGGCCGTTTTAAGTGTATTAAGTTCCTGTCCGTAGGCCTTTTTTTCCTCGTTGGGCACTGCTCTAAAGGCTGCAAACAATTCATTTAGAATTCCTTTTTTACCTGCATAACTTATCCTGAATTTCTCAATCTCTTCAGCGTCTTTACTCGAAAAGGAGTTGACTTCCTTTAAATGTTTTTTTACTTCTTCAATCATACAGCAAAAATAAGGTAGTTTTAGGAAATGACCCCTTGTCGAACAAAGTAATCTACAATAGCGCTTTTTACCAATATACTTTGTTCACCTGGCTTTAAACTTGGCAATGCTTCTATCAACTCAAAATGAGGCCATCCTTCATCGTCATAAAAATTAAAACGATAATATCCAAAGGGCTCAAGTACAGTACATAATCCAACGTGTATAAGGTTTACATTATCTTCTTTTTTAAGAGGTTCATGCGGTCTTCCATATTCCTGAAGACCGATCAGATAGAGAACACCCTCGGTGTCCACGTCAACACCATCGGAAAATTTATGGGAAAGAAATTGAATTACTTGTACCCACCGGTTTATTAGTTCTTGATCTTTGGTGTAATTTGCCATATGCAAAGATATTATTTCTATGAATCTGAAAACAAAAAATAGATTGTTCTCCAAAAATTCGATTTAAAAAACAGAACTTTACACTATGAATACATTGGATCTAATTGTACTTATCTGTCTAGGCTATGGCATGGTGCGTGGACTAATCAAAGGATTTATTGTTGAAATTGCAGGAGTCATTGCTTTATTTTTAGGAGTCTTAGGAGCTTTTAAATTTGCTTCTACATTTAGTCATTTTTTGAGTAATTACATTGAGCTGGAACCCAAAATTATTCAAGTAGTCAGTTTTTTACTTCTTTTTATGGGGATTGTTTATGGGGTCTCCCTTATTGCCAAAATGATTACTAAAACCCTTCAAATAGTTTCATTAGGGTTCCTTAATAGACTGGCTGGTGGGATCTTTGGCCTAATCAAATGGTTTGTAATACTCAGTGCGCTATTATTGGCATTTAATCAAATTGAAAGTATGATTTCGTTTGTGCCAGAAGCTTATGTTAATGAATCTATAACTTATCTTTTTTTTATTGATCTAGGTAGTCTCTTATTTGAATGGATATTCGAAAACAATCCACTTTCGGGACAAGAACTTATTTAGTTTTTAATTTAGATTTCTTAAAGAAGCATTTCTCAACCAACCTTCAGATCCATTAGCAATCCTTATTTTCTTCCATTCAGCTAATGAATCTAAAACTTGCACTTTAGTTCCTACATGAAGAGTAAATAATAGGTCCCCTTGCTGATTGGGTTCTGACCAAGTATCAATCTGTTTAGAAAAAAGAATGGCGTACTGGTTCTGTTTTAGATCTGCATTCTTTGAGAAAGTAACACTAAAACTCCCAATAAAAAGAAACAGACAAACAATAGAAAGAAAAAAGAAATTTCTCTTCAGACTTACTGTTTGAACAAAGAAATATACCAATAACAAAACTGCAAAAATCCATAAAAACCCTAAAGTTATTTTAGACCAACTGTCTACACTTAAAAATTCAAAAATTTTATTTTTAATCTGAACTAATTGTGACTGGGGGAGTGGTTCTATAGCATCTATGGTCATGTTATTTGCAAAAGAACTATTGATTTGAATGTCCTGATTTTCAGGTGCCAATAGTTTGGCTTTTTCAAAAAAGTAAATACTTTCTGCAACCTGGCTCAAGCGATAATATGCATTCCCTAAATTGTAGTACAATTCTGCACTGTGTTGCCCATTTTCAATTATTTGCTCGTAAAATTTTACTGCTTTGCTATAGTCTGACTCGTTGTAAGCAGTATTCCCTTTAGAAAAAAGGGTCTCTGAGGATTCTTGTGCATTGACAAAAAAACTACTGAAAAGGAGAATTAAACCCAAAATAAGGACTTTCTTAAATTTTAGAATGACGTGTATTATCTGTATCATAACTGTCTGTCTATTGTTGCCATTACACGGCTAGCTCTTTCATAATCAGCCTGAATGCTACCATCCGAGCCAGGAGCATAGCGTGCTAATTCGCAATTTTCAACTACCGCAATAAAATCTTTTGCCACGTCAGTATCTACATTTTTTGCTTTTAGTAAATCCTCAATCTTAGCTTTACTAAGTTCAGAAGTTTCAATTTTAAGCTTCGCTTTTAAATAATTATGCAGTGCACGCTCCAATGCTTCATAGAATTGAACTTGACTGCCAAATGCTTTTCTGGCAGAGCTCAAGTATTTTTTTGCAAGCTTTTGTGCCAAACGTTGTTTAGTACTTGCGCGATCCTCTGATTTTTGAAAAATAAGTCGATTTACTAAATAGCCTAAAATTAGTATTAAAAAAGGCAGGAAAAATAGAACCCAAAATCTAGAACTCATCCAAAAGGAGGCCGTTTTTATAGGTCCAAATTTTGTTTCTAATTGGATAAATCTAAAAGCACTATCAGAAACTGTTATGGGAGTTTTTGAAGTCCCAACAGTATTTTTTGGACTCTGAGTTCCTGCTGAAGGGCCTTCATAAACATCGACCAGTAGTTCTTGTGATCTCATGGTTTTGTAGGCTTTTGTTTTGGGATCAAAATAGGAAAATTGAATTGGCGGTATTGGGTACTTTCCTTGGTATTGAGGAACTATTGTATAATTTTCTTCTACTGATCCTTGCGTACCAGCCAGGGTAGTCTTGATTTTATCACTTCGCTCGGGCTCGTATACCTCAAGCGTATTTGGAACGTTAATTTCGGGTAACTTAAAGAGATTTAAATTTCCTTTACCATTTACCTTAATTTTAGCTTGAAAAGACTCTGAAGCCTTCAGTGCATCCTTGGATAAAATAACGTCAAAATCAAACTGTCCAACAGCTCCAGAAAAACTTTCAGGTTGGCCTTCAAGTGGAAGTGGTTTTACGTTTAGTATGCGTTGCCCAGCTGTTATGGTTTTTTGCCCTTGGGTAAGAATTCTCCTTCCAAATAAATCACGCCGATTACTAGGAACAGTTAAACTAAGGTTTAAAGTCAAAGGCTCTAAATTTAACTTGCCAGACTTTTGGGGGTATAGTACAACTTTTTGCCAAATTACCTCATTGTAAGACTCCCCCTTATAACGCCCTCTTGGATTGACTTGAGCTCGACCAATATTGATTTTACTACTCCAAAAGTCACCATAACTTGGTGATTCTAACTCTTGAACATCAGTTATGGAAATGGGGTTTCTAAAAAATAATTTGTACACTACAGATATACCTTCGTTGAGGTAAGGTAAAGGGTTTGATATTTCGGCAACTAGCCGGATATTTTCATCGGTAAGATAATCGATATTATTGGGATCGTTGGGTTTTTCAACAGCTGCTGTAACCTGAATCTCGATAGGCGAGGTCTTGTAGACTTCACCTTGAATCGTAATTTCAGCTTGTCCAATACCGACAGTACCTTTTAATTTAGGCGTCAAAAAATAAGTATATGTCTTTGAAAAACTACTAACACCATTTACCCATGATCGATTTACAGATTGTTGAGGACCACTGACTACCGTAAAATTTGCAAACACAGGAGGGACAAAATTGTCCCCGTTTTCATTCATTACAAAATCAATTCGAAGTCTCTCATTTAATCCCAACCTTTTTTTACTCACTTTAGCATCAAAAGTTATTTGCCCATGTAGTTGAGATGATACTCCCACAGCCAAAAAAAAGAAGAACAATAATGCTTTAGTCTTTATCATAGTTACCAATCTTTTTTCCCTCTAACTGGTACTCCTTTAACTTTTTTGGCGTTGACTTTATCCTGAACTTTTTTTTCTTGATTGTTCATTGCCTCTAACAAACTTTGAACTTGCTGAGGCGAGAGTTGACCTTTTTTTGGGGCTTGTTTTTGCTGTTCTGGGGGTTTGTTTTGTTGGTCTTGTTCTTTTTTGTTTTGATCGCCATCATTTTTGGGTTCACCCTCATCTTTATTTTCTTCTCCTTCTTCTCCTTCTTTGTTCGGATCTTTTTCGTCTTTATTTTCCTGATCGCCTTCTTTATCTTGCTCCTCTTTCTCTTGATCTTCCTCCTGCTCTTTGTCTTGTTGCTCTTTCTGATCTTTTTTGTCGTCTTGCTCTTGTTCTTCTGGTGGCTTTTCGTTTTCTAAAAGCTCTTTAGCTAGCGCATAGTTATATCGCGTCTCGTCATCAGAGGGATTATTTCTCAAAGCGTTTTTATAGGCCTCAACCGCTTTTTGATATTCTTTCTTTTTCATAAAAACATTCCCCATATTATGAAATGCTCGGTGTTTATCTTCTTTTGAGGAAGCAAATTTTTGGGTTTGGAAAAAGCGTTGGGAAGCTTCGTCATATTGTTCTGCAAGAAAGTTTGTATTTCCTAAATTATGTAACGCGATGGATTTTTCTGGAGCTAAAGAAAGTGCTTTTCGGTATGATTTTTCGGCTGCAACATAGGCTCCATCTTCTGTATTGTTGTTGCCTTCATAAATATGATTAATGACCTTCCCTTCTTGTCCTTGAAGAAAACTTTGCATACTCAAAATAAAAATCCAAAACAGTTTATTTTTCATTTTCATTAAAAAGATTTAACCACTGCACCCATTTTGTTTTGGTTTCAAACAAAAATAAGTCCATTAATAAAAAAAGTAGAGCCCCGATTAAAAAAGGTTGAAAACGGTCTTTATAACTGACAAACTTTTTTGCTTCAAACTCTTTTTTATCCATTGCCTTTAATTGCTCAGAAACAAAGTCTAACACTGCCTGTGTGTCATTCCCGTCCTGATATTGACCTTCAGTTGTTGCTGCTATAGACTCCAAAACTGCAGCATTTCTTTTGGTAATAACAACCTCTCCATCAAAGTCTTTTTTGTAAGACTCAGTTACTCCATTTCGTTTTAGGGGTATAGGAGCACCATTTTCTGTCCCTACACCAAAGGTAAAAATTTTTATTCCTAATTCGGCTGCTCTTGAAGCGGCGTTAGCTGCTTCATCAGAATGATCTTCTCCATCAGAAATCAGAAAGATAACACGATTAGTTTGATCATCATCATCAAAAAAAGTACCAGATAAATCAATCGCATTATCTAGGGCTGTACCTTGAGAAGATAACATGTCTGTATTTAGTGCTTGTAAAAACATTTTAGCTGCACCATAGTCTGTAGTGATTGGTAACTGAGGAATAGCCTGAGCAGCATAAGCTATAATTCCTACTCGGTCACTTGCCAATTGATTGAGGATTGCCGAAACCAATCGTTTTGACTTTTCTATTCTGTTAGGTGCAATATCTTCAGCCAGCATACTTTTAGAAACATCAATAGCAAAAACAATATCTACCCCTTCTCGCTTAACTGTTTCAAGCTGGGTTCCAATTTTAGGATTCATAAGCCCTACTATCATAAAAGCCAGAGATATACTAATCAATATAAGTTTTAAGATAGGCTTGAAATGTGATTGATTTGGACTCAACTCGTTTAACAAATTGGGATTTGCAAATCTAGATTGCAACTTACGTTTCCACCTTGCTACAAACACGTAAACCAACCAAAGTATTGGAAGAATTCCAAAAAAGTAGATAAAATGATAGGCGTCTATTTGATACATTTTATATAAAGCTTTTAAACAAGGTGTTTTTCCCCAACCATTCTAACAAAAGAAAGGCCAAGGCAAATAAAACTAAAAGTCTATATTTTTCTTCGTAGTTATAATACTTGAACTCCTCAATTTCTGTTTTTTCAAGTTTATTGATTTCAGCATAAATTTCTTCCAACTTTTTATTGTCTGTTGCACGAAAATAGATTCCACCCGTTGCTTCTGCTATTTCTTTTAGCAAGACCTCATCAATCTCCACCTTGGTCATGCCGTATTTAAACTTCCCTGTAGGTAAAATTGCCACGGGAGCACGTGCAGTTCCATTACTTCCTAGTCCAATTGTATAGGTCTTAATTCCAAATTCAACAGCCAATTCTATAGCTATTTTTGGGTCGATAAAACCTGAGTTATTTACCCCGTCAGTCAACAAAATAATCACCTTACTTTTTGCTCTGCTATCTTTGAGTCGGTTTACGGAAGTCGCTAATCCCATCCCTATGGCTGTACCGTCCTCAATCAATCCTTGGTAAGCTATTTCACGAAGTGCGCCTTTAACAATTGACTTATCACTGGTGATAGGAGTTTTTGTATAACTTTCTCCCGCGTAAACCACTAGACCAATTCGATCAGATAGACGATCATCTACAAAAGCAGAGGCTACCCGCTTTAATGCACTCAAGCGATCAGGTTTTAAATCTTGAGCTAACATGCTGGATGATACATCGATCGCCATAATAATGTCAATTCCTTTATTGGTTCTTGTTCGTGTAGAAACATCAACTGTCTGAGGGCGTGCTATTGCTAGAATAATGAACCCTAAAGCCAAGATTCTGAAAATAAAAAGTAGGGGTCTTAATTTGCTTAAAAATGAGCTTTGAGTTCCAAATCCAGAGAGCGAGGAGATTTTAAGACTGGCTTGAGTTTTTCTCCAAGTCAAGACATGCCAAGCAATAGCAACCGGCAAAAGAAGAAGTAGCCAGAGGTAATTTGGATTTGCAAAATAAATTCCTTCAAACATTCCCTAGAGTTCTTTAATTAATTCAAGACTATTCAAAATCCGCTGTTCAATTGCTTCGCCATAGCGATCTTCTTTTTCGTACATAAGTGTCAAAATAATCGTCCCTTGATCAAAGGCAAATAAATAGGAACTAAAAGTACAACGCACACGTTCTTTCTCTTCTTTTTTAGGATAATCTAAAGTTCCATAAACTTTTGCAACCGGAGCTCCAGAAGGAAGGGTAACTGCATCATTTTTAATGAAAATATTTACAGCACCCTCTGATTCAAAACTTGAAATAATTGAATTCACCAGCTCTTGTCCTTTTTCAAGATCTGCCTGCTTCGGATCTGATGGTGGTGATTCAGGAGCATTGGGTTTTGGTTTCGGAAAATCAAACGAAAGATTGATGTAAAATGGGCTGTCAAAAGTTCCAAGGCGAAATTGTTGTACTTGTTGGTCAGCAGAGGAAATCCGTTCAAGAATATCTGGAGTTTCGATTGCTAATGGAGGTGTACCATACTGACTTTTATACCATTGTCCGCTATTCAATACTTTAGAGGGATATCGAAATAATGTATCTCTTACGGGATAATATCCGTAAACGAGCATGCAAATAACAAGAGTTAAAACTGCTAAAAATCCAACTCCTGAAATGCCCCATATCCATTGTTCTTTTCTTCTTTTTTTTGCCAAAAAATCTTGATAGGCAGCTTTTTCTCGAAGTTCTTCCTCAGTAGGTTCAGGAAGAGCCTCTTTGGTCTCTTTAACGACATGTTCCACTGATTTTCTATCTTGGTTTGCGGTATACAGTTCAGGTAATGATTTGGCAAATTTGACCAAATCTGCATTTTGAAGTACTCCCCTGAGGCTTTTTAAAGTTTTCCTATCTAAGTCCAACGAACCTGCGTCTATTCGTAGTTCCAGCTTTGCTAACAGTTCCTCTGAAGTACTTTCTAAGGCATCAATTTTAGCTTCTTCCTCGAGATAGCGTCTTACCACATCGGTTAGTCTGGAATAATACCGTTTAAATTCTTCTTGCTCAGAGAGTGTTTCACTTTCGAGTGCCTTGAGTTCCTCAATAGCACGTTCAAAAGGAGGGAGTTCACGTACTCTAAGTTCTTTTTTCCTTTTTTGAAATAAATAGGTGTAGAGTATCCCGATGAGAACTAAACCAGCTAGTAGTCCCCAAAGAATACGGGAAATCAATACATCATAATTTTTTTTTACATCATTGATTGGTTTGATGTCGAAAAGTTTTTGCTGAATCGTATCTACCACCACAGGATTGACACGAATTTGAATGAGATCTGCAATTTTTGAAAATCCATTAACCAACACTTGCTGTTGTGGTAAAAAATAGGTCCCCGAATCAAATTGAATGAGTGCATATTTTTTAGTGTACAAAAAATGTGATTGCGCCTTTAAAGTATCTATAGGGCTTTCTTCTAGTAACTCAAATGGAGCAAAAATGGGTTGCTCTGGAAACACAACTTGAGCAGTACTGTCTGCTTTAATTTGTAAAGTATAATTCAATTGTTCTCCAATACGAATATGAGTTGAATCCACGGCCACTTGAAGTTCAGCAGTCTGCTGAGACCACATCACAAAAGACATTAAAAAAGTCAATAAACCCAAACTATATCTTTTTCTTTTATCCACGCGCTTTAAAATATCCTAATAGTTTTTTCACATAGCTTTCTTCTACACTACAGCTCAAATTACCTGCTCCATTTTTTTTGAAAAGCGCTTCAAAATTATCAACATGCTCTCTATATTTTGAAGCATATTTATTCCGTATCTGCTTTGAAAAGGTGTTGATCCATTTCATACTCCCTGTCTCAGCGTCTACCATGGGGACCATTCCTAAATTGGGGAGGGTCTCTTCCATCGGGTCAAAGACTCGAATTCCTGTTAAATCGTGTTTTTTAGCAGCTATCCGAAGTGTTTTTTGATACCCATCATTCATAAAATCAGATAGCAAAAATACAATGGCTTTCTTTTTTAAAACACTAGACAAAAATTCCAATGCAGAAGAAATATCAGTTTTTTTACTCAAAGGTTTGAATTCTAATAATTCTCTAATGATTCTCAAAATATGAGATCGTCCCTTTTTGGGAGGAATAAATAATTCTATCTGGTCTGAAAACAAAACAAGACCGACTTTATCATTATTTTGAAGTGCAGAAAAGGCTAGGGTTGCAGCAATTTCTGTTAAGATCTCACGTTTGAACTGAAGACGAGTACCAAATGCTTCTGATCCACTAACGTCTACCACCAACATTAGAGTTAATTCTCTTTCCTCTTCAAAAACTTTCACAAAAGGTTCATTATATCGTGCAGTTACATTCCAGTCTATTGCACGTACATCATCTCCAAATTGGTACTGACGCACTTCACTAAATGTCATTCCTCGACCTTTGAAGGTAGAGTGATATTCTCCCCCAAAAACATGATCGCTCAAACGACGAGTCTTAATTTCGATTTTTCGAACTTTTTTTAAAAGCGCTTTAGTATCCATGCAGTGCTGTACGTGAAAGCTTTAGTTTATAATGATAAGGCTAAGGCACCTCGACTTCATTTATGATCTGCGTAATGATATCTTCTGAAGAAACATTTTCAGCCTCCGCTTCGTAAGTGAGTCCTATCCGATGTCTAAGAACGTCATAAATTACTGCACGAACATCCTCTGGTATCACGTAGCCACGGTGTCTCAAAAAGGCATGGCATTTAGCTGCAGTTGCTAAATTGATGCTCCCCCTTGGTGAGGCTCCAAAACTAATAAGAGGCTTGATCGATTCAAGATTATACTTCTCTGGATACCGTGTTGCAAAAATGAGATTTAGAATGTAATTTTCAATTTTCTCATCCATGTAAACTTCTTTAATGGTTTCTTGAGCCGATAGTATTTGTTTTGTCGTTACCACAGGTTTAACTTGTGTATTGTTGTTATTCAAATTATTCCGAACGATAAGCTGCTCTTCCTCCAACTTAGGATAATCGATTACTGCTTTGAGCATAAATCGGTCTACCTGTGCCTCTGGTAAAGGATAGGTTCCTTCCTGTTCAACAGGATTTTGAGTTGCCATGACCAGAAAGGGAGCTTGAAGCTTAAATGTTGTATCCCCAATAGTTACCTGTTTTTCTTGCATTGCTTCTAGTAACGCTGACTGTACTTTTGCAGGTGCTCTATTAATCTCGTCAGCCAAAACAAAATTGGCGAAAATAGGACCTTTCTTAATAGAAAAGTCATTTTCTTTAATGTTGTAGATCATAGTTCCTACCACATCAGCAGGAAGTAGATCAGGTGTAAACTGAATTCTACTAAAACTTCCTTTTACAGCCTGGCTTAAAGTATTGATCGCAAGCGTTTTTGCTAATCCTGGAACTCCTTCTAAAAGGATGTGACCTCTTCCTAAAAGCCCTATCAAAAGACGTTCAACCATGTGCTTTTGACCTACAATCACCTTATTCATTTCTAGAGTGAGTAAATCTACGAAGGCACTTTCTTTTTCTATCTTATCATTTATTGCCTTAATATCAATCATATCCATACTATTATTTTCCATAGAAATTATCGCATTTTTTTGGATTGCAAATTTGAAAAATTAATATTCGTTTTCTTGTTAACAATTGGTTAAAAAATCAAGCCAATACTACTAGAGTTGGTTTTAATTGTTCTTATTTTAGGAGTGAATTTAATGCATTTTACTTAGATGAATCCTTTTTCGAGAATTATTTCTGGAACCATGACTTGGGGCACGTGGGGTATTCGAATGTCAACCACTCAAATGCAAGATAAAATCGAAAAGTATTTTGAACTCGGAATTACCTCTTTTGATCATGCAGATATCTACGGTGACTACACTACAGAGGCTGAGTTTGGTTCTGCTTTTGCCCAAACCAATATTCCTAGAACCCAGCTTCAATTCATTACTAAATGTGGAATCCAGATGCCTTGCGATAATCGACCACTTCCTCTAAAACATTATGACTATTCATCTCAACATATCCGAAAAAGCGTTGAAAATTCACTGAAGGCTTTAGATACTGACTACATTGATCTGTTACTTCTTCATCGACCTAGCCCTTTATTAAAGGTTGAAGTTGTTGCTGAAACCATCCAACAACTTCAGAATGAAGGAAAAATTAATTCCTTTGGTGTCTCAAATTTCACACCCTCTCAAATAACATTGTTAGAAAAAGAAATTAAAACTACTTGGAATCAGATTGAATGCTCACTCACTCACGAAATACCAATGTTTGATGGAACACTGGATTTTTTAGCATCTCAAAATATTGGTGTCATGGCTTGGAGTCCTCTGGGCTCCTATTTTAAAGAAAATAAGGGTAATACAACGCGTATCAAAGAGTGTCTGAATTTACTCTGCGAAAAATACAGTTGTACTGAAGATCAACTTATCCTATCTTGGCTGCTAACTCATCCTTCAAAAATACACCCTGTTGTGGGTACTACCTCAGTCCAAAGAATGGAAAATGCTATTAACGCATTAAAAATTGAACTTGAACTTACTGATTGGTTTTCACTTTTAGCTGCAAGCCAAGAACAGGAGGTTCCTTAAAAAATAAAACATGAAAGAGAAAATAGTATGTATTACAGGAGCAAGTAGCGGAATTGGTTGGGCTACAGCTCATTCATTTGCAACACAAAATAAACGTTTAATCCTTTGTGGAAGAAGAAAAGATAAACTAGAGGAGTTGCAAAAGCAACTTGATGTTGACACAATAGTACTGACTTTTGATGTCAGAGACCGAAAAGCTGTATTTGAGGCTTTTGCTAGTTTACCCGATTCCTGGAAACAGATAGCGATTTTAATCAATAATGCTGGAAATGCTCACGGACTTGATCCTGTTCAAACTGCAAATATTGATGATTGGGATGCAATGATTGATGGGAATGTTAAGGGTCTAATGTATGTGACAAAAGCCGTACTCCCCCAGATGCTGGAAGCTAAAAAAGGGCAAATCATCAACCTTGGATCTATTGCTGGAAAAGAAGTATATCCTAATGGTAGTGTCTATTGTAGTAGTAAGTTTGCAGTAGATGCTTTTACAAATGGCTTAAGAATTGATCTTAATCCTTTTAAAATCCGTGTAAGTGCAGTTCACCCTGGCTTGGTAGAAACAGAATTTTCAGAAATACGCTTCAAAGGTGACTTAGAACGTGCTGAAAAGGTTTATAAAGGGATAGAAGCTCTTACGGCCCAGGATGTAGCAGATGCTATCGTATATATGGCTTCAGCCCCTGAAAGAGTCAATATTGCTGACCTGGTCATTTTACCTACCCGTCAAGCAAATGCTTACGTTCAAAATAGGAAAGCCTAGTCATAAGATATACCCTACCCTTTGGGATTTCATTTCTAAGATCCTTTTAGACATATCGTCTAGAGAATAATTTTTTGTACTTTTATTTAACCCAAATCCTAGACCATGAAAGCCTCTCTTATCGCCATCGTATTTGCTCTTTACTTTTGTCCATCTTGTGAAGATTCAAATCTAGAGTCCGACACTAGTCTCTCCAGTTTTTTTATTGAAAATCAGTTTTTCCCTATTTCTAAGGCTGGTCTTGTAAATTATGACCCTAACCCAGACAAAAGTGTATATGAAGGATTTATGAATGTGCTCCTTTTTGTAACTGAGGGTATCGATTTTGCAGAACAAATCTCAGGTGAATTAGAACTCAAAGGAGCAGGAGCACTCATGGGTATAGTCTTTTTCTCTGAAAATGAAACCTCTCTTGCGCCCAGAGACTACTTTATTAATCTTCGGCCCCCTTACAAAGTCAATGATATCGGTATCGGATTTTATTCTCTAGATTTTAATGAGTAAAATGTAGTTGGACCCTATTTTGAATATAACGGCGTAGCCTTACTTTCAGGAAAAATGACTATTGAAAAAGTAAACAATGTTAATAAAATTACCCTCGATTTAATTAATGAAGAAGGAATCCAAATCAAAGCAAAATATTTTGGACCCCTTCGTTTCTTAAAATCGGACATTAAACCCCTAACAATCAAAAAACAACCTTATGGCACAACTCTTTATCCGTAAAACAATTCTTATAGAAAAAAACTGCTCAGCAGTTTATAAAAAAATAAACGACTTTCATCATTGGTTTGATTGGTCTCCCTGGTTAATTGCAGATCCAAAAGCAAAAGTGACCTTTTATTTGAATCCAAAAGATCGAGGAACAGAAGTGGTTTGGACTATGAAAAGTAGCCTGCCTTTTTATTTATTTTGGATGAAGAAGCAAATGGAAGTTTTTGTAGGCATGGATTATGAAAGAGGGCTGGTACTGCTGAAAAGTCTTGTGGAAAATGGGAGTCAACAATTCAAACTCAATTTCAACGGGATTATCCCTTTTGAAGCAACTCATTACTTTGGAACACGAAGAAAAAGTTCTTTCTCTCAATTTAAAAATGAAATGGCTAAAGATTTTAAAGATCTGATACCCTATATGAATGAACATTATAAAGAAATATGTTGTGGTAAACCTTTTTCCATCTATCATCAATTTGATATAATTAAAAACAAAGTAGATTACACAATTGGATTCCCCATTAAATACCATATCATAACCTCTGATAAAAACTATTTTGTCAATAGTTTGCCAAAAATGAATGTACATTGTGTTGAACTGGCCGGTTCATACAATTACCTGCCAAATGCTTGGGCTGCACAAATGATGTATCATCGAAGCAAACAGTTTAAACCCCTCAAAAAAGTTCCTCCGCTAGAAGTTTATGAAAATAATCCCATGGATACCCCAGAATCAAAACTAATAACTAAAGTGCTCTATCCTGCTCAATAGTGTTATTCCTTTAAATCAACTATACGTATATCGTCAAGTTCAAAGGTCCCATCACTTGCAGTTTTTCCGCTTCCTGTATAACGAAATGCAAAATACAGCTCTCCCTCAGTCTTGTTCAATGGGATATCTCCAGAATCAATCCAGATTTGATCATTATCCTCCGCAGAGGAGATCCAGGCGCTTAAAGCTTTCCACGAAGCTTTTTTTACTTGAGTTGCATCTCCATTAAAATTATTTGAATAAAAGACTTCCAATTTACTGTTGTCTGCAAAAGCAGTTGAAGTTCTAAAACTTAAAACAGGATTGGACAATTTATTCAAGTAAAAACCGGAGTAATTAGCCAACAAATAGACTTGGCATCTCGTGAACGATAGGATCCTATTCTAAGAGATTGTCCTAGGCTGTTTTCGTCTTCATAAACTTCCCAATACACCGTTCCTTTTTCAATCCAATTTATCCAATGTTGTTCATCAAAACGACCCATAGATCGAGTTTCAAAACGGGATTGGTAGTTTGGCTTATCGTGACCGCTGGTATTTATTCGATCAAATTCTAATCTCAAAAAATTGGCGATCAAAAGAAAATCTAATTTTTTTTAAAGCAGCGGTATTCAACCCATCATTTTTAAGAACACCCGAAGGAAAATTCAGAGGCTATCCGTACCGTAACAAAGTTATTGGAGCAAAATTAAATGGATATGCTGATCATTTTCCAGTGTATATTCTAATAGGGAAAAAAAACTGAGATCCAGTTACTCTTCTTTAATTTCTGGATATAAAAAATGATTGTAAGGAAAACGAGTAATGTGAATTTGTCGAACTTCTTGATAAACCCGTTTTCTAAAATCTTCTAAATTTTCTTTGTTGAGTGCCGAGATAAAAAGTGCAATACTATTGGCTTCATTAAACCACGTTTTTTTCCATTCCTCAAGAGAATAATGTTGGGTCCCACGCTCTTCAATCAACTCAGTTTCATCCCAGGGTTCAGGTCTATAAGCATCAATTTTATTAAAGACCATTATCGTAGGCTTATCCAAACTATTAATTTCTTTTAAAATCTGGTTTACAGATTCAATATGTTCCTCAAAATTGGGGTGAGAAATATCTACTACATGGAGTAATAAATCGGCTTCCTGGACCTCATCCAAAGTGCTCTTAAAAGATTCTACTAATTGAGTTGGCAACTTTCGGATAAATCCTACCGTATCACTCATCAAAAAAGGAAGGTTCCCAATTACTACTTTTCTTACTGTAGTATCCAGAGTTGCAAATAATTTATTTTCTGCAAAAACCTTACTTTTTGAAACCACATTCATTAAAGTCGATTTACCAACATTAGTATACCCAACCAATGCAACTCGAACCAAAGCTCCACGGTTTCCTCTTTGGGTTGCCATTTGTTTATCGATGGTTATAAGTTTCTTTTTTAGCAACGTAATTTTATCTCGTACGATCCTTCGATCTGTTTCAATTTCAGTTTCCCCAGGGCCTCGCATACCTATTCCTCCTCGTTGTCGCTCTAAATGCGTCCAAAGCCCTTTGAGACGTGGCAGTAAATATTCGTATTGTGCTAACTCTACTTGTGTTCGTGCATAACTAGTCTGTGCTCTTTGGGCAAAAATATCTAAGATCAAACCTGTGCGATCCAGAATTTTACACTTCAGTAATTTTTCAATATTTCCCTGTTGGGCAGGGGTGAGTTCATCATCAAAAATAACAGATGAAATCTCATTTTCTTTAACATAATCAATAACTTCCTGCATTTTCCCAGAACCTATAAATGTCTTTGGATTAGGAGGATCAATTTTCTGAGTAAAACGCCTCATTACCTCTCCTCCTGCAGTGTACGCCAAAAAGGCAAGCTCATCTAAATATTCTTTCGATTTTACGGCGTTTTGCTTAGAATTAATTATACCAACCAACACCGTTTTTTCAACATCAAGTGATTTTTCTTCGATCATATCAAACCGTCCATTTTTTTAATGCGAAGTTTTTACCATCAAAAACCCCATAAGTGAAGTGGGTGATCCAATCACCAAGATTGATATACATTGACTTTGAATTTAATTCAATTTGCATGGGGATATGTCGATGTCCAAAGAGAAAAAAATCACGGTGTTTTTGCTCTAGTTTGCGTTGAGAATATTGTGCTAACCATTCCTTATCCTCTCCCAAAAAAACGACATCTTCAGCGCCAGAAATGAGTTTATTTTTTACAGAAAAATAATGCCCTAAACGCATTCCAATATCTGGATGGAGATTGCGAAATAAACGTTTAGCCAATGGATTTGTAAATAGTTTTTTCATCCGTTTATACCCCTTATCTTTTGGTCCTAATCCATCTCCATGCCCTATAAAAAATGTTGTCCCTTCAATTGTAAAGTCACGAGACGAATGATATACAGCAATTCCCAATTCTGTTTCAAAATAATCACGCATCCAGAGATCGTGATTGCCAACAAAAAAATGTACTTGAATGCCACTGTCTACAAAATGTGCTAATTTCCCTAAAACCCTTACAAACCCTTTAGGTACTACATGTTTATACTCAAACCAAAAGTCAAATAAGTCTCCCAATAAAAATAGAGCAGATGCTTCTTTTTCAATTTCATTGAGCCAATTCAAAAACACTTTTTCACGCAATTTACTGCCCTCCAAAGTAGGTGCACCGAAGTGTTGGTCAGAGGCAAAAAAGATCTTTTTGTTTTTTGGGATTTTCATTTGACAAGTCTAACCGATGGCCTGGTCTAAATCAGAAATTAAATCTCGGACGTCTTCTATTCCAATACTCAGTCGAATTAAAGCGTCTACAACTCCACTTTGTTCTCGTATTTCTTTGGGAATAGAAGCGTGAGTCATACTAGCTGGATGACCTGCTAAACTTTCTACTCCACCAAGAGATTCAGCTAGAGTAAAAAGCTTTAAGTTTTCTACAATTCGAATCGCTGAATCATAATTTGCTCCCTTAGTTACAAATGACAACATTCCACCAAAATCAGTCATTTGCGATTTAGCAATTTGGTGATTAGGATGCTCTTCAAATCCTGGCCAATATACTTTCTCAATTTTAGGATGTTGTTTTAAATAAAGTGCAATTTGAGCTGCATTTTCACAATGTCGTTGCATTCTGACGTGTAGTGTTTTAATTCCTCTTAGAGTTAGAAAACTATCCATAGGACCTGGTACAGCTCCACTTGCATTTTGTATAAATCCTAGCTTTTCAGCCAAGTTTTTATCATTAGTCACTAAGCTCCCTAGAATTACATCTGAGTGACCAGCAAGGTATTTTGTTGCTGAATGCATCACAATATCTGCGCCCAAAACAAGGGGCTGTTGCAAATAAGGAGATGCAAAAGTATTATCTACAGCCAACAGGATATTCTTTGATTTGCAAAGGGTAGCTACGGCTTTAATATCAATTACATTCATCATCGGATTGGTAGGCGTCTCTACCCAAATCAATCGTGTGTTTTCATTAATCGCTGCGTCAATGTGAACCATAGAACTCATATTCACAAAGTGAAATCGTATCCCAAAATCCTCGAAAATTTTGGTGAATAATCGATAGGATCCTCCGTACAAGTCATCAGTAGAAATGACTTCATCTCCTGGTTTTAAGAGCTTTAAAACGGCATCCATAGCAGCTAGCCCAGAACCAAAAGCAAATCCAAAAGTTCCAGCTTCGATACTTGCAAGCGAACGCTCCAAGGCTTGACGAGTTGGATTATGGGTTCGACTATACTCAAACCCTTTATGTCCCCCAGGAGTGCTTTGAGCGTAAGTCGATGTTTGATAAATTGGAGGCATGACGGCACCGTAAGCTTTCTCTGGTGATTGTCCGCCGTGAATTGTTTTACTGTTAAAGTGTAACTTTTCCTTCATCTTATCCTTTATTTTATACGCAACAAAGGTATTTGATTTTAAACAAAACCTCCGTTTTTCAATAAAATGATTTTTCTTTGTAATTCAATACTAACTATTATGCGCGTCTTTTTTTATCTGAGCAATTGTGACACCTGTAAACGAATTATGAACACCCTAAACTTAGATGCCTCAGTTGAACAAATAGACCTTAAAAAAAATCCTCTTACAGAAGATCAGCTAAATGAATTGTATAGATACTCCAAAAGCTATGAAGTCCTTTTCAGTAAACGCGCCCAATTATATAAACAAAGAGGCTTAAAGGATCAAACCTTGACAGAAGCCGACTATCGTTCGCTTTTATTAGAACACTATACTTTCTTAAAACGACCTGTCTTGCTTTACGATCAGACCCTTTTTGTGGGTAATAGCTCAAAGGTGGTTGATGCGGCAAAAAGCTTTTTAAATGAACAATAGGATTCTAGCTCTTTTGGCTGCCTTCAGTGCCACAACAATTTATGGGTTGAACCACACCATTGCTAAAGTTATCATGCCGCATTATATCGGTGCATTTGGATTTATCATGCTACGTGTTGTAGGCGCAGCAAGTCTTTTTTGGTTGTTAAGCCTTTTTACTCCAAAAGAAAAAATTGATCGAAAAGATTATCCTCGAATATTTTTTGGAGCCCTACTAGGGATGTGTATCAACATGCTGATGTTTTTTAAGGGACTTCAACTATCTACGCCAATAAACAGTGGTGTTATCGTAACACTTACTCCTATTATCATTCTTATTTTATCTGCTTTTTTTCTAAAAGAAAAGTTGACCAGCTTGAAGTTTCTTGGAATCACATTAGGATTTTCAGGTGCATTACTGCTCATTTTATATGGAAATACAACTCGAGTTATTAATGCACCCAATGTAACACTTGGAAATTCAATGATGCTGATTAATTCTATTTGTTATGGCTCGTATCTTGTAATTGTCAAACCCCTCACAAAGAAATACAATACTATCACCCTTATGAAATGGATGTTTTTAATTGGAATTTTTATGACTTTCCCTGTAACCTATACAGAATTTAGTGCTGTATCATGGAATACCCTTCCTTTTGAGGCAATTTGGCGAATGGCTTTTGTAATAATTGGGACTACTTTTTTGACCTATTTATTCAATGTATATGCTCTTAAAACCCTCCCTGCCACTACCATTGGAGCCTTTACTTATTTACAACCACTGATTACCATTCTCTATGCAGTCATCACTGGAAATGATGTGTTGGACGGGGTAAAAATCAGTGCATGTTTACTGGTATTTTTAGGTGTGTATTTGGTTTCTAAAAAAGTGAAAGCTGTTAAGCTCACTTAACTACTAGGGTTTTGAAAAGAAATATTAAAACCTAACTTATAAACTCCAGTGTGGGTCTATTATTTTCTACTACTTATATCAGAAACATAGCTTGTTTTTATCTTTACAAGCTAGAAAGGCTTCGAAAACAGATTAGGCTTATTCAATAGTGAATCGTAATTCACAAGAAATATATTGCATGCTACAGCTGAATTAAATACTGTTAAATTGAAGATTATTCAAAACACAGTAACAAGCAGATGCGCCTACTTTATTTCCGCTTCCAAAAGAAGAATTAATAATGCAAGTTGAATTGCCTTATATCCTTCCTTATTGATCCACCATTCATCCAGAGAATGTGCTTTACCTCCATCTCCTCCTCTACCTATGGTCACAGCAGGGATTCCCTTAGCAATAGGAATATTAGAATTTGTAGACCCTCTAGTAAGGTAAGGCTTAGTCCCAAAGGCAATTGTAGCTGCAAGTGTTCGTTGCACAAGTGGTAATTGATCCGAAAGTTCACCTGAGGGTCTATTGCCTATTTTATCAATTTCAACACTTAAGTCAGGACCCTGTCTTTTTGTATTATTTTGTTGTACTAAGGCCTTTTGAACTGCAGTTTGTAATAGTGCTTCCATAGCATCCAAACGTTTTGGATCTAGGGAGCGAATATCAATTTGCATGACGGATTCAAAGGGAATTGAATTGATTGAAGTACCACCTGAAATCACTCCCACATTATAACTTGTCTTTGGGCCTTCGCTGGTGTATTCATCAGCGACTTTCACAAAATTACTTATAGCCTCCCCCAAGGCATGATGAGGATTAGCAAGCCCAAAGGCACCCCATGAATGTCCACCAGGTCCTTTAAAGGTTACCCGGTATCGATACGATCCAAGTGCTTTATTGTTAACGCGTCCAATTGATCCGCCGTCAATTGCAATCCAGCTGTCTATTCTAGGGCCTTCTTCCCGAAATAAATGTTTTACCCCTCTAAGGTCTCCCAAGCCTTCTTCTCCAACAGAACCTACAAATAGGATGTCATCTTTAGGTTGAATTTTTTCTGTCTTTAATGTTTCTATAATGGTTAGTAACATGCTTAATCCACGAGTATCATCACCGATTCCTGGAGCATAAAGAGTGTCATTTTGAATCCTTACTCTTACGTCCGTTCCCTCAGGAAAAACAGTATCTAAATGGGCGTCAAGTGCGACTGTTCGTTCTCCAACACTTCCTCGCAATAGCCCCAAAACATTTCCCCGAGTGTCAACCCAAACAGAATCCAAACCTAACTCGTTAAAGTAGTTTGCGAAAACTTTTGCTCTTTTTTCTTCTTTAAATGGAGGGGCTTCTATTTCTGTTAGTTCAATATGCCGCTTTACTGTCAACTGATCTAGAGCTTCAATGCGATTAAAAGCTGCTTTTATTTTTTTATTTTTCAGGAGCTTTTGAGTGGCTTTAGTATAGCCTTTGTCAACACTAACTACTTCTTGCGCAAAAGTAAAAGAACTCACAATTAAAAATCCCAATATAAGTCGCTTTGGATATTTCATTTTAAATTTTTTGGCATTTTCCCATGTTTACGTGTATCGGAAGCTGTTAATGTTTTAAAGTCTATCGTTTTGTTAGAAGACGAAAAATCCACAAGAAGTTCTTTAGGCAAGGAACTCAATTTTCTCGTTTTAAGATTCATCCACGCCCCCATCATTTCACAGCGGGCTACGTTTTGGCCATTGCTGTTATAGAAATTGTGTTCAAAAGAAAAAAAAGTACCCTCTTCGCTCATACCAGCCAATTCAAATGAAACTCGAATCTTATCATCTGGCATGACCTCTTTAAAATAAAATAATTGTTCATTGAACACTACAGGACCAATTGACTTATCATGAAGGTATTTGTGAGATAAGCCTACGTGATTTAAAAAAGCCATTCGCGTTTCACTAGCGTAACTCAGGTAAGTGATATTAGCCAAATGTCTATTTGCATCCAAATCATTCCATCGTATCTCAAATTCTTTTAAAAACATACTACAATTTTTTATAAAGCTATTCTTTTTCTATTTTTAGCAAAAATTATATCCCATGAAAAACATTTTTTTACTTCTAGCCATTAGCATTTTTATTAGCTGTGGCTCTAAAGAAGAAAAGAAAGAAGGGTTTGAATACAATCGAACTCAAAAAGAAGTTAAGAAATCAACAACTGTTGGAGGCTCAGAGGTTCCTGTTGATTTAAGCAATAAAGGAATAGGCCCAATCGAGACTGTAGACTTTAGCAATCCTATAGATGTGGAAATGGTAACTCTAGGGGAGAATGCATTCAAACAAAAATGTATGGCTTGTCACATGGCTAATAGAAAACTAATAGGCCCTGCAATGAGTGGAATTTATGATCGAAGAAGTCCTGAATGGGTCATCAACTTGTTATTGAATCCAACTCAAATGTTGAAGGAAGACCCTATAGCTAATGCATTACTAAAAGAATACAACAATGTAATGATGCTCAATCAAAATCTTACTCAGGACGAAGCCCGAGCTATTGCGGAGTACCTAAGAACTTTATAATTATCTTTGATTTAGTAAGTTACTATAATATTAGTAACGCCATTTACTTATTAATTTGACGTAAGAATCAGCAATCTAAAAAACTCATTTTTTGGTTTTACATCACTAGGAATGGCATCTTCATTAAGTTCAAAGATATTAAATCTTATTTGATTTTTATATTTTTAAGAGTTCAACCCATAAAGAGATGAATAAAAAATTGGTGTTTAGATATGTGTTTGAAGTTATAGTTATTGTCTTTTCTGTATCTCTTTCCTTTTACATTCAAGAGCTATTAAATGATCGTGAAAAAAATCTTCTTAAAAATGAAGGTCTTAACGGTGTTTTGAATGATTTGTCTGTGGATAAATCTCAATTCAAAATGGCTTCAGATGTAATTTATTATAGAATAAAGCTAATTGAAGATTTTTTTCACGATCATTTAATAGCTCTTGAATGTAAAAGGAAAGAGATACAGAAAAGACAATAACTATAACTTCAAACACATATCTAAAC
>JAQWHT010000031.1 GCA_029249225.1 Flavobacteriaceae bacterium | reverse complement strand
TAGACACTTTGAAAACCAACCCGGACAGTCGAAGAATGCTTGTATCAGCTTGGAATCCAAGCGTGCTTCCAGACACTAGTCTTTCTTTTTCTGAAAATGTAAAAAATAATAAAGCAGCTCTACCACCCTGCCATGCATTTTTTCAATTTTATGTCGCAGATAACAAACTCTCTTGCCAGTTGTATCAGCGTAGTGCAGATGTTTTTTTAGGAGTTCCATTCAACATCGGCTCCTATGCCCTTTTGACTATGATGGTTGCCCAAGTATGCGGTTATGAAGCAGGAGATTTTGTACATACCTTTGGAGATGTTCACATATATTCTAATCATAAAGAACAGATCAAAGAACAGCTTTCACGATCCCCTAAGCCACTGCCAATAATGAAATTAAATCCTAACGTTAAAAATATCTTTGACTTTACTTATGAGGATTTCGAACTTCTAAATTACGAACCTCATCCTCTAATTAAAGGAAAGGTGGCTATTTAGACTCTTGAACTCTTTTAAAGCAGTTAAAAGTTTTTCAAGATCTTGATACGTATTATAAAAATGGAATGATACACGAACTCCAGTACCTCGAACTACAGCTCTTATGTTCTTTTCTTGAAGGAAATGAAAAAGTGGTTCCCCTCCTTTAAGACTAAAAATTGAACTGTGGTTTTTTCGTTCTGAAACCCAAGGAGCTAAAAATCCTAGATCAGAAAGTTCGATTTTAGCTGTTTGACTTAGATCCTCTTTTTTTTGAACTAATTGTTTAAAATTATGTTTTTGTAATTGTTGTATTGCAAAGTTTAAACTCGTTAGGGCCAAAATATTGAAATGTCCTTGGAAAAATCGTTCTCTAATTAGTTCAGTATTCAATTCAAATTTCTTTAATAGTAGTTCAGAAATCATTAAAATCCCATTTCCAAAACCAGCCAAAACCCACTTATAACCACTTCCAGCGACTAAATGAAAGGGTGACTCATCAAACTGAAATTCGTGAGCACCCAAAAATTGCGTGGCATCGCCAATGATTACCAAATCCGGATAGGTCTCTCTTATTTTTTTTAAAAACTCTTGATCGATTAACAGTCCTGTAGTATACTGCACTATACTTAATGCTAAAATATCAACAGACTCTTCTTTTAGTTTTTTCTCAATCGCCTTTTCGAGTTTAGGTTGCATGGGGATTGTGATAAAATCAAAACCTTGCTCTTTAACAGCATTGGTCAAAGAAGGATAATCTTCCTCAATAAACAATACTTTCAAATTTCTAGGAAAGAGTGAAAGTGCTACACGAATTCCTAAGGAAAAATTTGGGATTCCAAAACAGCGGTTAGGGGTTAAGCCAAAAAAAGAAGCAAAATTTTGATGTATAGAGACCAATTCATCATAGGCTTGAACTTTGTATTTGTCACCCCCTTTAAATAAATAAAATTCTTCACTAGACCTTCTAAATTCTGCTAGCCGTGATGAGATTAATCCTACGTAAGCAGTATTTAAATAAGTTGTTTTTGTTAATAACGGAAAGTTTTCTTTAGTCATGGGTTCGCAAGAAAGTGTATTTTTGCCTCAAAATTAATCTTTTTAGCAGGATGAACGAGTCGGATTCTTCAAAAGAAATTACATTAATTGCTGCCGCTTCAGAAAACAATGCATTAGGTAAAGACAACCAACTTATCTGGCACCTTTCTGAAGATTTAAAACGTTTTAAAAGATTGACACAAGGACACGCGGTCATTATGGGTAGAAAAACTTTCGAATCCATGCCTAGGGCACTCCCCAATCGGAAAAACATTATTCTAACACGCAATAAGGACTATCAAGCAAAAGATGCATGGGTAGCTCATAGCATAGAAGCAGCCTTAGACTTAACAGAGGGAGATTTGCAACCCTTTATTATTGGCGGTGGAGAGATTTACACTCTTTTTCTTTCTATTGCAAATCGGATAGAATTAACTCGTGTTCATAGTACTTTTGAAGCTGATGCTTTCTTTCCTCAGATTGACACCCAACTTTGGAAATTAGAAGAAGAAGAAAACCATTTTAGTACTACCGATCAACCCTATGATTACTCTTATTTGACTTTTAAAAAAAGAAACTCATGAAAGCATTTATATTTCCAGGACAAGGAGCTCAATTCACTGGCATGGGCAAAGAACTTTTTGAGCACAGTTTGGTTGCGAAGGAGCAATTTTATTTAGCCAATGAAATTTTGGGGTTTCAGATTACTGAAATTATGTTTGGTGATGATGCAGAGGCACTCAAAGAAACCAAGGTTACCCAACCTGCAATCTTCCTTCACTCTACAATCTTAAGCAAAGTCATGGGTGAGCGTTTTCAGCCAGAAATGGTCGCTGGACATTCTTTGGGTGAATTTTCAGCTTTAGTAGCAGCTGGAGTACTGAGTTTTGAACAAGGACTCACATTGGTAAGCGAAAGGGCTTTAGCTATGCAAGCAGCCTGTAATGAACAAGCCGGAACCATGGCGGCTATTTTAGGTTTAGAGGACGCAAAAGTAGAGTCAATTTGCAAATCGACACCTGGTGTTGTTATCCCAGCAAATTATAATTGTCCTGGACAATTAGTAATTTCAGGGGCTTTAGAAGCAGTTCAAAACGCTTGCAAAACACTCAAAGAAGCTGGAGCTAGAAGAGCCTTATTGCTTCCTGTGGGAGGTGCATTTCACTCCCCCCTTATGGAGCCCGCCAAAGACCGATTGGCAAATGCAATTGAAAACACAACCTTCAATGCTCCTAGTTGTCCTGTTTATCAAAATGTCACTGCAACTGGGATTACTGATCCAGAAGAAATCAGAAGAAATCTGGTGGCACAATTAACAGCTCCTGTTTGTTGGACACAAAGTGTTCAGCAAATGATTGCCGATGGAGCCTCTCATTTTACAGAAGTTGGCCCTGGAAAAGTACTTCAGGGATTGGTTAAAAAAATAGATCGAAGTATGCAAACTGACTCGGGTATTTAATACTTTTTAATCAAAAAAATCCAAAACCTTAGCCGCTATATGATCGATTTGATCAGTAGTTAATTCGGAATGCATTGGCAGTGAAACAACTTGATTGACCAGCTGTTTAGTCACCGGAAATTGAGCTGAATCAACATGGGGATCAGCATATGCTTTTTGAGCGTGAAGAGGAACTGGATAATATATTCCACAAGGTATTTTATTTTTGCTTAAATGATCTACCAAAGCATCCCTATCTGCCTCAACAACCTTTAAGGTATACTGATGAAAAACATGTGATTTACAGTCACCTAATCTGAAAGGTACGATAAGGTTAGGATGATCTTTAAAATAATTTGAATAGCTCAGTGCAGCTTCCTTACGTCGTTCATTATAGAAATCCAAATACTTCAATTTAACTTTTAATACAGCCGCTTGGAGTGCATCTAATCTTGAATTTACACCGACGACATCATGATAGTACCTCTTATACATCCCATGATTTACAATTCCTCGAATAAAATGGGCTAAATCATCGTCATTAGTAAAGATTGCTCCACCATCGCCATAAGCTCCCAAGTTTTTTGAAGGAAAAAAGGAAGTTGCTGCAACATGACCTAAAGTACCTGTTTTTGCTTTAGTTCCATTTGCATAAGTGTAGGTTGCTCCTATACCCTGTGCATTGTCTTCAACTATAAATAGATTGTGCTTTTTGGCAATATCAGAGATGGCATCCATAGCAGCACACTGACCGAATAAATGGACCGGAATAATGGCTCTAGTTTTTGGTGTAATTGCCTTTTCAATAGCAGCAGGATCAATATTAAATGTTTTAGGATCAACATCTACTAAAACAGGTTTTAACTTCAACAGTGAAATAACCTCCACTGTAGCTGCAAAAGTAAAATCAGTTGTTATAACTTCATCACCTGGTAGCAACTTAAGCCCCATAAGAGCAATCTGAAGAGCATCTGTACCATTTGCACACGGAATGACATGCTTCACACTTAGATAGGCTTCCAAATCAGATTGAAAAGCCTTAACCATAGGTCCATTGATGAACGAAGTGTTCTCAAACACTTCTGCCATACCTTCAGCCACTTCTTTTTGAATGAATTGGTATTGGCTTTTTAAATCCACCATTTGGATATCTCTCATCACTTTTTTTTTTGCAAATTAACTAAAAAATTAGACTTGTTTACGCACTATAGTAAAGTTTCAAATCGAGCTGGAATTCGAATCAAAGCATTCCCTTTCATGGGTGCAGGTTTATTCCAAGCGTACCATTTTCTGTACTTTGCAAAATGCAGTTGTGCTTTTTTAATAACCAAATCACCTTCTTGAGGGATTTGTGTTTTTAATATTTCATACAATTTAAATCTTCGATCAAAATGACCTTTCCAACCCGAAGAAATCAAATGTTGATTTTGAGTGTTTTTCGTAGCATAATTATAATCTACTAGACCAAAGTGAAATAAAAATAAATTGGGATCAATATTGAAATTTTTACCTTTAACACGGTGAAATCCAGAACCCCACTGTAGAGGTTTAAGGGCTATAATTGGTTTAGTGTAACGATCTGAAACTTGAGCAAAAGCCCTTTGGGAGAGATACGGTTTATTTAAGTCTATGGGGCTTTCAATGCTCGGATGCTGCCCAACGTCTAATCCAAGTGCAGACAAGGAACTCCCATTAAAATCTTGAGACAAATACTCAATTAAAGTCTTATTTTGTATTGGATCTACAACAAGAAACTCATCGATATCCATTGCTAATACAGCTTCATAATTTTCAAATAAATCCTGTGCAAATTTTGAAATACGATGTGCGCGTTTTCGATCACCTTTAGCTCTTTTGTAATCAACGTGAGGGACTTGATAGCAGTTGATTTTGTCTGCCAGCTTAGGTAACTTCTGATCCATACCGTCTACAAAAAGGTACAGATTTTTTAAACCAAATTGCGTTCCGTAATAGGCAATCCATTTGTCGGCAAAAAAAGTATCATTCCTTACCATCGAAATTGCAGCTATTGACTTTTTTTTTGTCATTATAGATCCAATTGAAGTATCGACTTCATTTTTTGAAAAACTTTTTCCTGATCTTGTTTACTCGCTAAATCCAAACTTTGGACACAAATAAAGAGGAACTTTTTATTCTCTTCGGCTAACATAAATTTACGTTCTACATAATTTTCCGAACGCTTATAAGGTTGAATATAAATCGCTTGAGATTCAGCTCTATTGTTGTTTCCAGAAAGAATTTCTAAATGATTTGCTAGTGCAACAGTATTAAATTGAAAATAATTTCGAAATCGAAAAGAGATATTATTTTTCAATATCTCAGGATTAGTGTTAAAATAATTCTCAAGTGTTGGCTTGTGAAGCGCTAAAGGGGTATGCCCTGACCTAAAATATTTCCATTGAAACTCTAGCCTTCTAGCTGCATTCCACTGATTTACCTGGAAAGAAGCTGAACGTTCCATGTTTTTTTTTGAAGAAAAAAGATGCTTAAATTTTTCTTTCAACTCATCCCACAGCAAACGCTCATATGGGGCAACTCTCCACTTACCTCGTAGTACAGGCCTTCCGTTTACAAACCAATCTGAAGGGGACATAGGTCTTAAGAGAAAAATATCGTCATTGAAATATACAAATTGATCTGACAGTCCCTTGATTCTCCAAAGCATATTACTGATGCAAATACTATTGAATGTAGGTAAAAACTGTTCAAAACCCTCGAAAATTTCCCTGTGATCGACGATACGAATGTCTTTATATCGTTCTGGAAAATACCGATTTACTACTTGATCAATTTGTGGATCTTGCTGATCGGTGACAATAAAAATATTACGGACAAAAGAAGAAAATTTTAAAATTGACAGTACGCAATACGTCACTTCATTCAATGAATGAAAACGAGTTTGAGCTACACCCGGATGTGAGAAAGACTTGTACGGTTTTAAATAACTCAATCTTTTTTGTTGAAGCACTGGATCTGCACCATCAACCCATGCAATAACAATATCTATCGGATGTTGTGTTTGTTTTTTCACATCTCTAATTACAGCGTAAAGGTAAGCAAATGTGTTTGGGTAAAGAACTCACTAAAAACTTGAAATTAAATTTCGATAACAAAAGACTAAGGAATTGTATATTTGAATCAACTTTAAAGCTAGTTAATGAAAAATTTAATTCTTTTGTTTCTGTTTACGAGCACTCTTTTTTGTCAAACCAAGGAACAGTCTCCCAATATCATTTTAATGATTGGAGACGGAATGGGACTTACCCAAATAAGTGCAGGTATGTATGCTAATAAAAATCAAACTGTATTAGAGGAATTTGAACACATCGGACTCTCTAAAACACATTCAGCTGACCAACTTGTAACTGACTCAGCTGCCAGTGGAACAGCCATGGCTACTGGAGTAAAAACCTTTAACGGAGTCATAGGTATTGATGCTCAAAATATAAATAAACCAAGTATTTTAGAACTGTGTAAAGAGCAAGGTTATGCCGCTGCTCTTCTAGCGACCTCGAGTATCGTTCATGCCACACCAGCTTCTTTTTATGCAAAAGTAAGGTCCAGAAAAATGTATGAGCAAATTGCAGTTCAGTTGAGCGAACATGATGTTGATCTTTTTGTAGGTGGGGGTGAAAAATATTTTGTTATGAGAGAGGATAATCGAAATCTAATAAATGAGATGGATACTTATGAATTCGTAAACTCTGAGTATGAATTTAAAAATAGCACTTCAGATAAAATTGGATTTTTAACCTATGAAGAGGAACCACCTTCACTTTTGTCAGGAAGAAAACCCGCTTTAGACGAGTTAACTCAATTGAGTTTAAAAAAATTAAGTGCCAAAGAAAAACCTTTTTTCATGATGATAGAGGGTTCACAAATTGATTGGGGTGGTCATGCAAATGAGTTGAATTATGTGATTTCAGAATTTACTGAATTCGACCATACAATTCAAAAAGTTTTAGAGTTTGCAAAAGCTGACGGAAACACTCTAGTAATAGTAACAGCTGATCATGAAACTGGCGGACTAACACTCGATGCTGGAAATCTAAAAAAAGGTAAGGTAAAAGGTAATTTTGGAACAGGAGGTCATTCCGCAGTTATGGTTCCTGTATTTAGTTTCGGCCCAAAATCTGAACTTTTTTCTGGCATATATGATAACACAGCAATTTTTGATAAAATGCTGAAAGCCGTCATGGAGTAGCTAATTATTTTGTTCTTGCTTCAGCAACGATAACTTTATTGAAGCTCGTATCATCTTCTAAAACTTCATAGAAGGATTCCATAAACTCAAACATGTTTTGATATTCTTTAGGATCAGAAAATTCAGCTTGGTAAGAACTTACCATTTCCATTAAAGCATCTTTTTGATCCAAAAATTGACCTCTAACTTGGTCGAAATATTGCTGCTCACGTTTGAAACCTCTGTACTTCCTATCTTGTACTGAATTTATTCCCAAAGTGCTATTAACTGTGGCATAACTTGGATTAACCCATCCTGTCATGTCAAAATCATAGGGTAAAGGAATGATTTCTTTGTCAATGTATAGAAGCTTCCCATTGTGCTGATAAGCTACAGAAAAATCTGTGTTTCCGAGTAAATATTGGAAGAAGGCATTTTGTACTGAAGTTACATGCTGCATTGCCATAGGATGAATGAAGCGTTCCATAACCTTTCCTTCATGTCTTTTAGCGACACGCTTGTCATCTTCGATTAAAAATCCTTTGAGCTGAAATTCCTTAACTTTCTTTCCCTTCGGCTCAGAAAATTGAATGTTAACCCTTCTAGTTTTAAAATGAAAGGGAGATATTTTTTCATAAATTTTATAAGCGATATATTCTTGTAAGACATTGTCATTATTTTCTTTTTCAATCTTACACGGTAGAACCAACTTCATGGTTTTATTCCCGTCAAAAATAGTTCCAGAATATTGCTTCTTTTTTATTTTCATTTTTACTGGAGGAAAGTAACATTCATTTCTTCGAAAATTTCCTCTCGCCCTTAAATTCACTTCAATTTCAGACCACTTTCCCTCGTGAAGATAAGCCATAGGTGTTGTAATAAAGGTTGAATCATCAGTATTTCTGTTGAGGTCTTTGTTTGAATATCCAAGTTTTATTTCAAGTGGAGTCTGATCTTTGTAGAGTTCATCTGATTTTTGAGCATTTTGTGCAGAGAGTATCCCTGTGATCAACAAAATGAATGAAAATATCTTTTGCTTATTCATAATATAGTTAATAAATTCACTCAAATATAATAAATGTTTTTTTTATGTCTAGGTATCTCAGCATTATCAATTATCGTACTTTAATAACATTAGCTCTTTCCTTGCTTGTTCCTGTTGTAGCATACCAATTTAGAGTTGTATACAACATTGATCTTACTCTTATGAGTATTGCTATAATTTTTCCTCTGGTGTTTACCATTCGCGGTGCATTTAGAAGAAGAGAAAAAGCATTAGAGCACTTAAGTCTTTTCAGAGCTGCTCTTAAAACAATTGAAAACCTAATTCAATTTTCACCAAAGATCAGTGATGAAGACAAAATTGAAGGGCAAGAAAAAATAGACAACCTTAACAATGCTCTTTACAACCATCTAACAACTCCAATCGAAGATCCCAAAGAATTTGATGATGCTTATGAAGGTTTTTTGGATTATGTGAGAGCAAAAAGTGAGACTATTTCTGGAGGGACTCGTGAAAAAGTTTTTCGTTTTCTGAAAGATGTTCTTGACAGTGCTGACAATTTAATAGCCATTCACTCACACAGAACACCCATTAGCTTGAAAGCCTATTGTTTGATCTTTATTTATATTTTTCCTGTGATTTACACTCCAACAATCATAAATAAAATTGGAATTGACAACCCTAGTTGGCTCACCTTTTTTATTGTGATTTTAAGTGAGTTCATTTTGATTTCTCTTTACAATATTCAAGATCAAATGGAACATCCTTTTGATGATGATGGCCTAGATGACATAAAACTTAAGTTGTTCAGCACCAAAAGAAAGTGATTTCCGATTAGTGTTTCATTATTGTACCTTGTAGGAATATGTGAAGTACGTGAATTAACAATTTACTAGTCTAAACATTTAAATACTTGTCAAATGAAAAACTTCTCCTTAGCAGCCGCAATATTCCTTTTTTTTGGGTGTAATACTCTAACTCCTGACCAAGAACTTGAATCTTTAATCCAAGCTTACCAAGATTATCAAAAGGGTCCAAATGCAAATTTTATTCTTGGCGATTACAGTGAATCAAAGTTTGAGCAAAGAGCTTTGCTTAGTGATTCCTTATTAACTCAACTAAAGGAAATTAACACAGAGACCTTCCAAGAGGATGATAAAATTTCATACGAACTTCTTGAATTTGTGTTAAAAGAGATCATTACTCAATACAAATTTAAAACCCATTGGAATCCAATATTATCAGATGCCGGATTTCATTCAAGCCTAACCTATCAGGTCCGACCGATCACTAACAAAAAAGGAGCTCTTAATTATCTAAAAAAACTTAAAGCAATTCCGCTTTACATAGAGCAACAATCCGAACTTATAAGAAAAGGACTTGAGGCAAACATGGGGCAACCCTTGATTATATTTAAAGGCTATGAATCTACATACGAACAGCATATTACACCAACAGCTGAAGAAAATTTTTATTATAGTCCATTTTTGAATCTACCAACTCCACTTTCTAAAACAGAAAAAGACTCTCTACAAGCTGCTGCTAAAAAAGTAGTCTTAGAAAAAGTTATTCCTAGCTTTAAATCTGTCAAAAGATTTTTTGAGGAGGAGTATTACCCCAAAACAAGAAGCGCTATTGGGGTCTCTGAGACCCCAAATGGAAAAGCCTACTATCAAAGTAGAATTGATTACTACACCACACTGAACTTAAGTGCAGAGCAAATTCATCAAAAAGGGCTAGAAGAGGTAGCCCGAATTAAAGCTCAAATGGAATCAATTGTCAAAGAAGTTGAATTTAAAGGCACACTGAAAGAATTTATAACCTTCCTCAGAACAGATTCTCAATTTTATGCAAAAACTCCAGAGAAACTCCTCAAACATGCGAGAAATATTGCCAAAAAACTCGATGAACAACTACCAAGGTTTTTTAAAACATTACCAAGAAAACCTTACGGAGTAGCTCCAGTTCCTGATGCCATCGCACCAAAATATACAGGAGGTCGCTATGTGGGTACTTCACCAGAAAGTACCGATCCAGGGTACTATTGGGTCAACACCTACAACCTACCAAGCAGACCACTCTATGTGATTCCTTCTCTTACTGCACATGAAGCTGTTCCAGGCCACCATTTACAAGGAGCTTTAAATCAAGAACTCCCCGAAAGTATACCTCAATTCAGAAGAAATTTATACCTCTCAGCTTATGGAGAAGGATGGGGTCTCTACACAGAATTTTTAGCCAATGAAATGGGAATCTATACCACCCCTTACGAACATTTCGGAAAATTAACTTATGAAATGTGGCGTGCCTGTCGCTTAGTTGTCGATACTGGTATGCATATGTTTGGTTGGTCTAGACAAAGAGCCGTTGATTTTATGTCAGAGAATACTGCCCTTTCTATGCATGAGGTAAACACAGAAATTGATCGATATATCTCATGGCCTGGACAAGCACTTTCCTATAAAATTGGTGAACTAAAAATTCGTGAGTTGAGAACCCTTGCAGAAAATGAATTGGGTAATAAGTTTGACATTCGTGAATTTCATGAGAAAATACTTGAAAAGGGAACATTGACCCTCCCTTTATTGGAGTCCCAAATTTTAAATTATATCCAAGAAAAGAAATCCAATTAGAAGACAAATGCTTAATATTTTAGAGAAAAGACATTTAATTAGCTAACAATCAGCCATTCAAAAATATATTTAGGTCATTAACGCTGTTTTAATATTGATTTTTTTTTATATTTAATACATAACATACGTATAAACTAAAATAAACATAAAAATGGCACAGTTTCAACTCAACGTTAATGGAACAGCTCACGAAGTGGATGTAGATCCCTCCACTCCTATTCTTTGGGTACTTCGAGATCATTTAAGTCTTGTGGGAACAAAATACGGATGTGGTATTGCCCAATGCGGAGCTTGTACAGTTCATCTAAATGGGATCGCTGTTCGTTCTTGTCAACTTCCTGTATCTTCAATAGGGAACAACAAGCTAACAACAATTGAAGGGTTATCTGAAAAAGGTGATCATCCAGTACAAAAAGCTTGGTTGGAACACGATGTTCCTCAATGTGGCTACTGCCAATCTGGTCAAATCATGAGTGCCTCTGCTCTTATAGGAGCTAATTCAAATCCTTCTGATGAGGAAATTGATTCAGCCATGAATGGAAATATATGTAGATGTGGAACGTATACTCGGATAAAGGCAGCTATTAAAACCGCTTCAAATTCTTGAAAATTATTTAAGAATACCCATACGCACCTTGTGAGATATTAGTCAATAGCTACTAAATAAATGAATTACTGAACAATAAGTTATTACAAAAATTGAAATAGATGAAAACAATAAAAACATCAATTGGCAGACGCTCCTTCATAAAGAGAAGCACCCTAGCTGGTGGCGGAATCGTACTGAGCTTTAATTGGCTTACCTCATGCGATATGACTCCGAGTCAAGTGAAAGCATTGCCTAAGGAATGGTTTCAAATCAATGGGTTTTTAAAAATTGGTGAAAATGGTTTAGTGACCATCATGTCTCCAAATCCAGAAATTGGTCAAAATATTAAAACTTCCATGCCGATGTTGGTTGCAGAAGAATTGGATGTAGACTGGAATGATGTTATCGTAGAACAAGCACCACTTAATACAACACTGTTCAAAAGGCAATTAGCAGGTGGCAGTCAGTCCATTCGTCAAGGGTGGAATAGTTTAAGAATGGCAGGTGCTACAGCACGAGCTATGTTAATCCAAGCCGCAGCTCAAACTTGGGGAGTAGAGCCCGCAGAAATTACCACCAGTAAAGGTCAATTAATTCACGCGGCTTCCGGTAAAAAATCAGGCTTCGGTTCTATGGCTTCTCTAGCTGCTGAAATTGATATCCCTAAAGAAGTTGCACTAAAAGAACTTTCTGATTTTAAGATTATTGGTACTTCACGGAAAAATGTAGATGGAACAAAAATAGTCACTGGTCAGCCACTTTATGGTTTAGATTATTCTACGGATGCAATGCTTATTGCGATGATTGTCCATCCTCCTGCTTTTGGAATGCAGCTTAAATCTATCGACGATAGTCAAGCCGCTAGTATGCCGGGCATTAAAAAAGTATTTACCATGAAAACCCATCTTGGAGATTATGGTCTGGGCGCTTTTGACAATGACGCCTTTAATGAAGTAGCGGTAGTTGTAGGTAATACTACTTGGGAAGTAATGAAAGCTAAGGAAGCATTAAAAACCGAATGGGAATTAGCACCAGCAAAGACCGAGGAAATGAACTTTTTTGGACGAACTACAACCGTTGAAACTCCTGCTGGACTTGAAAGTACTGCAGACCACAGAATGGTGTTTGAGAAAATGGCTTCTAAAAAAGGAAAAATTGTTCGTAAAGATGGGGATCCCAATAAAATGTTTAATAAAGCTGCCAAAATTATTGAGCGTACTTATACCTGCCCCTTTTTAGCGCATAATACTATGGAGCCTATGAACTTTTTTGCAGATGTTACTGATGAAAGAGCAAATCTTGTAGGTCCAATCCAGACTCCAGAATTTATGGAAGAAAGTATTTCTAAACGTCTGGGTATGGATAAAGATAAAATTGATATCCAAATGACTCGAATGGGAGGAGGCTTTGGAAGAAGACTTTATGGCCATTTTATGACCGAAGCAGCTGTAATTTCAAAAGAAATGAGGCACCCAGTCAAACTCATTTATTCAAGAGAAGATGACATGACTCAAGGAACCTATCGTCCTGCTTATCACGCGTTATATAGAGCTGCTCTGGATGAAGATAATAATCTTATTGCATTTCATGTCAAAACTGGAGGTATTCCAGAAAGTCCTCTTGCTGCAAACAGATTTCCTGCTGGAGCGATTGACCATTATTTAGCAGAAGAGTGGACTGAAAAAAGCAATATTACAGTTGGGGCTTTTAGAGCTCCCCGTTCAAATTTTATAGCCGGTGCTGAACAGTCCTTTTTAGATGAAGTGGCTGAAGCCATGGGGAAAGATCCTATCGACTTCAGACTGGAATTACTAGAACGTGCAGAGAAAAACCCTGTGGGTGAGAAAAATGATTACGAAGCTGCTCGTTATGCTGGCGTATTAAAACTTGTTAAAGAAAAATCGAACTGGAAAGAAACAGATTCGGAGGTACATCGAGGAACAGCTGCCTATTTTTGTCACAATTCGTACGTTGCAAATGTTTTGGATTTAGAAATACAAAACGGAAATCCTGTGGTGAAAAAAGTCTTTTGTGCAATTGACTGTGGAATTGTTGTCAATCCTGATGCTGCAACCAACCTTGCAGAAGGTGGAGTTGTCGACGGAATTGGTCACGCGATGTATAGTGCAATGACTTTCAAAGATGGTGTCCCTGAGCAAAATAATTTTGACAAATACCGTTTAATTCGTCACAGTGAAGCACCTAAAGAAATTGAAGTGCATTTTGTTGATAATAAAATAGACCCAACTGGACTTGGAGAGCCCCCATTCCCACCAATTATGGGAGCAATGGCAAACGCTCTTTATAAAGCTACAGGAGTAAGACATTACAATCAACCATTTATCACAGATAAACCTTTAGCGGGATAGAGTAACTTTAATCCAACACACTATATTGACAGGAATTTACTTAGCGATGAAGTAAATTCCTGTTTTATTTATTTGATCTATGATTCCAGTTGAAGAAGCACTTGACTTAGTTTTAAAAAATAGTTATTCCCTAAAAGAAACCGAAACGCTTCCCCTCGAAGAATGTCTTGGTAAATGTTTAGCAAATTCTATTCAGGCTCCAATAGATCTTCCCACTTTCAAACAATCTTCGATGGACGGTTATGCACTTTGTTTGCATGATTCCAACCGCTATTTAATTAAAGGAGAAATAAAAGCCGGTGAGTCATCAAATCCATTTCTTGAACCAGGAGAGTGTGTACGGATTTTTACAGGAGCTGTAGTGCCTGACTCTGCAAATGCTGTAATCATGCAGGAACAGACAAATCACAAAAACAAGGTATTGACAATTGAAATACCAGTCAAAAATGGACAAAATATTAGGCCTATAGGCTCGCAAGTTCAAAAAGGAGACTTTCCTTTAGAGAAGGGACAAGTTCTACAAGCGTCTGGCTTAGCATTTTTGCAAAGCTTAGGGATTCATGAAGTGGAGGTGATTCGATCACCCAGAGTAACTCTTATTCTTACCGGAAATGAACTAATTAAACCTACCGAGACATTCACAAGAGGAAAAATATATGAGAGTAATAGTATTTTACTTCGATCTGCTTTACAGCAACAAGGGATTGAAACACAACTTATTTCTTTCACTGAAGACAATTTAAAAGCAACAATTCACACCCTAGAAAAGGCATTTTTAAAAGCTGACGTAGTTTTGGTTTCTGGAGGAATATCTGTTGGGGATTATGATTTTGTAAAGCAAGCCTTGGAAGCGCTTGACGTAAAACAAATTTTTTATAAAGTAAGACAACGTCCAGGAAAACCTCTCTTTTTTGGAAAAAAAGGTGCTAAACTCGTCTTTGCTCTTCCAGGAAATCCGGCTTCAACCCTTAGCTGTTTCTATGTTTATGTACTTCCACTTCTTGCTAGAATGAAAGGAAGTAGAAGCGATGGTTTAATGCGGGTATCTATTCCAATTGAACATGATTTTAGCTCCAAAGAACCTAGAGCACTATTTTTGAAAGCTTCATTCAACAACAAAACTGTGAGTATTTTAGATCATCAACACTCCTCGATGCTTATCAGTTTTGCGAAAGCCAATGCACTGGTCTATATCCCTGAACAGGGTATTGATATAAAAAAAGGAGCAATAGTCGAAACCTTACTTTTACCCAATACAATCTTTACCTAAAGAACTCATTATGACTAGTGAATCCTATTTATTTTTTGCTCTCATTCCTTTAGTGGCATTTTTATACTCAAGTGTTGGACATGGAGGTGCAAGTGGTTATTTGGCATTAATGACAATTTTTTCTTTTCCTAGTGATATGACCAAACAAACAGCACTCATACTCAATTTATTTGTTGCTGGAATCACATTTTATCATTATTACAAGGCTGGATATTTCAATAAAAAACTGTTTTATTATTTTGCATTAGGCTCTGTTCCAGCAGCTTTCGTTGGTGGACTTTGGTCGTTAGACCCCTGGTTGTATAAAAAGATTCTGGGTTTTGTTTTATTTTTTGCCATCATAAGAATGCTTTATATGAAGGAAACTACAAATCAAAAAATCAAAAAAATTCCAGTTATAACAGCCCTAGTTATAGGAATCATGATTGGACTAATTTCTGGTCTAATCGGGATTGGAGGTGGGATTATACTTACTCCTGTGATACTCCTTTTTCATTGGGGTAATATGAAGGAGGCTGCTGCTGTTTCTGCTTTATTTATATGGGTCAACTCAGCTTCTGGACTAATAGGCCAACTCAGCAGTGGAATCAGCCTTACATCCGATACGGTTATCTTAGTTGGATTGGCATTAGCAGGAGGACTTTTTGGAAGTTATTACGGAAGTCAACGCTGGAATAATAAACGTTTAGAATATTTTTTAGTACTGGTGTTGACCTCAGCAGGAATTAAGCTTATCTTGTTTTAAAATGGAAATTAAGCTGCGTTATTTTGGACAACTACAGGAGCTCACTGGAAAAAGTGAGGAGGTTTTTACAGTATCATTAGATACAGTTGGAGCCCTTCGTCAATATTTAATCGAACGGTATCCTAAGCTTGATGAACTGAATTTTAAAATGGCTCAGGACAACAAGATCAACTCAGATTCAAGTCCATTAAATGGAAGTCTTATCGATTTATTACCCCCATTTTCTGGTGGATGATCATGGAAACACGTTATCAAAGACATATACAGCTCAATGAAGTAGGTACCGAAGGTCAGTTAAAAATAAAAAAGGCCAAAGTACTCGTAGTTGGTGCTGGAGGGCTAGGTTGTCCCGCACTTCAATACCTTACCGGCGCGGGTGTGGGTGTTATTGGTATTATGGATCCTGACATGGTCTCGATTTCCAATCTTCAACGGCAAATCCTTTTTAATGAAAATGATCTAGGCAAAAATAAAGCATTGAGTGCCAAAGAACACTTGCAAAAATTGAACTCAAAGGTTGAACTCAAAGCATTCCCAATAGCATTAAATCACGATAATGCAGCTGAATATATTGTGAAATTTGATATTGTTTTAGACGGTACAGATAATTTTTATACCCGCTATCTGATCAGTGATCAGTGTATTTTACACAATAAAGTAATGATTTATGGTGCCCTTTATAAATTTGAAGGTCAGGTCTCTGTTTTTAATTACCAAAACGGACCTAGTTACCGCTGCTTATTTCCCAGCCCTCCTGAGGCTGGAATTATTCCAAATTGTAGTGAAATAGGAGTATTAGGTGTCGTTTCTGGTATTATTGGAATATATCAAGCTACAGAAACCATAAAGGTGATTTTAGAATTAGGCACTATTCTTAATGGCAAACTACTTTGTATAAATTTATTAAACCATCAAAGCACAATTTTAACTCTTGAAAAAAATCAGAAAGAAATTGACCAAATAAACACACATGGGACAGCAATTCCTATTAAAAACGTAGACTGCTTTGTTGATTTTGAACTATCTTTAAATCAGCTTTCATCTAAGGAAAAAATAAAGTGGATTGATGTTCGGGAACACGATGAACTGCCACGTGTAAATCATTTAAATCCCCTGAGTCATACTGTTTCTTTAGATTTGCTTTTAAACAGCAAGGACAAGATTATAGCTTTTTGTAAAACAGGAACAAGAAGTAAAGTTTTTGTTCAAAAGATGAAAAACAAGGGAATTAAAAATTGTTTTAGCTTGAAAGAAGGAGCTGAAGAACTTAAAAAATGGGGATTAAAAACACAGAATTAAATGGAAATTAAAGTCAAAAATATTTTTGTTGAAGGACCTATTTTTCCCTCAAGAATAGCAGAATCTATTGGTCATCATCAATCCAAAACAAAAATTGGAGCTCACAATATTTTTTTAGGACAAGTAAGAGCTGATAATATTGAGGGAAAAGAAGTAAGTGCAATAGAATATACTGCTCAAAAAGAAATTGCTAATTCGGTTTGTCATGAGATACGAGAAGCTGCATTTTCAAAATACAACCTCAGTTGTATGCACATTTATCATAGCCTTGGAGTAGTAAAAAAAGGAGAGCTTTGCTTTTTTGTATTTGTCTCAAGTGCACATAGAGGGCCTGTATTTGAAAGCTTGAGTGAAATTGTGAGCTCCAATT
>JAQWHT010000003.1 GCA_029249225.1 Flavobacteriaceae bacterium | reverse complement strand
ATGAATTATAATGTCAATTTCATTTTTATCAAGTACCTCTTTGACTTTCACAAAGTCTTCTAGATAATTGGAGGCTTCTTCTTACAAATCTTTAGTTGACTCATCTCATTCATGTCAATAAATTTATTGGGTTACAAGCTACTTCGAAGAGGTTCCATAGAGTTATTTATCTCTTAGCGTAATCATAACAAGCTCCAAAATTATTTAACACTATATTTTATTAAAACCGAATTATGAGCAGTAAATTTTTCGGTAACAGCAAAGTAAATACTCCCAAAGGGCAAAACAAGAAAAAGGATCCACTCCAAATGCATCTAAACGATTAACAGCAGTTCGAAAAACTGGAAGGGGGAAATAGCTTTTAAGTTGAGAGCGGTATTATAGTTTTTGTTTGAGTCGTATTTTGGACTAAAGCTTATCTCAAGTTTTGATGAATAAATTAATTATTTTTAGTGATTCAAATAGAACTTCTGTATCTTTTGAAATTCAACTTAAACAGATGACTGCAAAAAACTCTAAAGTCTATTGGAAGACTAATCTAAAATATCTTGTTATACTTCTTATTATTTGGTTTGCTGTTTCCTTTCTTTTTGGAATTATAATGGCTGAGACACTCAATCAATTTCATATAGGAGGATTTCCTTTAGGTTTTTGGTTTGCCCATCAAGGAGCAATTTACACTTTTGTTATTTTGATCTTCGTTTACGTTTACTTGATGAACAGATTGGACAAGAAGTTTGATGTTGATGAAATTTAAAAATTAAATTTATGAGTGCTCAGGTTTGGACCTATATTTTAGTTGGGGTCACTTTTCTTTTATACATTATTATAGCAATTATTTCTCGTGCGGGTTCTACTAAAGAATTTTATGTTGCTGGTGGGGGAGTGAGTCCTATAGCAAACGGAATGGCTACTGCTGCTGACTGGATGTCGGCTGCTTCTTTTTTATCCATGACAGGGTTGATTGCTTTTATGGGATTTTCTGGAGGTCAATATCTTATGGGATGGACTGGTGGTTATGTGCTATTAGCCCTTTTATTGGCACCCTATTTAAGAAAATTTGGAAAGTTTACTGTTCCAGATTTTATTGGGGATCGATATTATTCAAAAAATGCAAGATTAATCGCTTTGATATGTGCACTTTTTGTATCATTTACATATGTAGTGGGCCAGATGAAGGGTGTAGGCGTAGCTTTTGCCCGATTTTTAAATGTTCCTTTTGATACGGGAGTTTTAATTGGTATCGGAATTGTTTTCTTTTACGCTGTTTTGGGAGGAATGAAAGGAATTACCTATACTCAGGTTGCTCAGTTTTGTGTTCTTATTTTTGCATTTACTGTACCTGCTATTTTTATTTCACTTCAAATGACAGGGAATCCCATTCCTCAATTGGGTTTTGGATCTCGTGGAACAGATGGCGTTTACTTACTTGAAAAATTAAACCAACTTTCGGTCGATCTGGGATTTGATTCTTACACAAGTATTGATCAGAATAATTTGGTCAATATGTTTTTTATTACCGGAGCACTGATGTTTGGAACGGCTGGTTTACCTCATGTTATCGTTCGATTTTTCACAGTCCCTCGAGTAAAAGATGCACGGATCTCAGCTGGATGGGCGTTGTTGTTTATAGCGATCCTTTATACTACTGCACCTGCTGTAGCTGTATTTGCACGAACCAATATCCTGAACACCTTATCAAATGCTTCTTATGAGGAAGTGCCAAGTTGGTTTACAAACTGGGAAAGTACCGGGCTTCTAACTTTTGATGATAAAAATCAAGACGGTACAATTCAATACGTTGCAGACCCTTTGACAAATGAACTAACTGTAGACCAAGACATTATTGTACTGGCAAACCCAGAAATTGCAAATTTACCTGCTTGGATTATTGGTTTGGTTGTTGCTGGTGGCTTAGCTGCAGCCCTTTCTACAGCTGCAGGGCTATTATTGGTTATTTCGACGTCTATTTCTCATGATTTATTAAAAAATTATTTACGTCCCGATATAAGTGAAAAGGGAGAGTTATATGCTGCCAGGGTCGCAATTGCAGTGGCTGTTGTAGCAGCTGGTTTGGCAGGTTTAAATCCACCCGGCTTTGTTGCACAAGTTGTTGCTCTTGCATTTGGGCTAGCGGCATCATCCTTTTTCCCAGCAATTATTCTTGGAATATTTGATAAGAGAATGAATAGAGAGGGCGCCCTTAGTGGAATGATTTTAGGAATAGTTTTTACAGCGGCCTATATTATTTATTTTAAACCTCAGCTAGGAGGTCCAGGTCTTCCTGAAAATTTCTGGTGGGGAATTTCTCCTGAGGGTATTGGAACTCTTGGAATGATTTTAAATTTTGGAGTGGCTTTAACAGTTTCAAGAATGACCAGTCCACCGCCTGATGATGTAGTAGAATTAACGGAACGAATTAGAACTCCAAGAGGGGCAGAAAATACTGCTTCTACATTGCATTAAATCAAAATTCTGATCGATATATATGAGTCATAAAATAAAAACATTGTCTGAGTATTTCCAAGAATACCAAAAAAGTATAGATCAACCTGAACAATTTTGGGGTCAAATTGCTGAAAACTTCCGCTGGAAAAAACCATGGGATAAAGTTCTTTCCTGGGATTTTGAGGGTCCAAGTGTCAAGTGGTTTGAGAACGCAAAACTGAATTTAACAGAAAATATTTTTGAAAGACAGCTCCCTAATCTTGGTGAAAAAACTGCAATCATTTGGGAGCCAAATGATCCTAAAGAAGCGGAGCGCAGAATTAGTTATTCTGAATTGTATGAACTCACTTGTCAGTTTTCAAACGCACTAGAGTCACAAGGAATCCAGAAAGGTGACCGTGTAATTATCTATATGCCAATGGTACCAGAGGCTGCTATTGCTATGCTGGCTTGTGCACGTGTAGGAGCTGTTCATTCAGTAGTATTTGCTGGTTTTTCCTCTACTGCTTTGGCTGATCGAATTAACGATTGTCAGGCTAAAATGGTTTTGACTTCAGATGGAAATTTTAGGGGAGCTAAGAATATCGCTGTAAAAGCAGTAGTTGATGAGGCCCTAGAACGTACTGATTGTATTGAAAAAGTTATTGTCTACCAACGTACTAAAGAGGAGGTAACAATGAAAGCAGGAAGGGATGTATGGTGGCATGAAGTCATCGAAAATGAATCCCGATCTCATGCTGCAGCAAGCTTAGATGCTGAAGACCTCTTGTTTATACTATATACCTCAGGTTCTACCGGAAAACCAAAAGGAGTTGTTCATACCACAGCTGGTTATATGGTTTATTCTCATTATTCCTTTTCGAATGTTTTTCAATATAATCAGGATGATGTATACTGGTGTACAGCTGACGTAGGATGGATTACTGGCCATTCGTATATAGTTTACGGCCCACTTTTAGAAGGAGCTACTACATTAATGTTTGAAGGGGTACCTACCTATCCACACGCTGGTAGATTTTGGGAAATAGTTGACAAGTATAAAGTAAATCAGTTTTATACTGCGCCAACAGCAATACGTGCTTTACAAGCGTATGGATTAGAACCGCTAGAACCGTATTCTTTAGATTCTTTAAAAGTTATTGGCTCAGTAGGAGAGCCTATTAATGAAGAAGCCTGGCATTGGTATCATGATCATATTGGTAAAGGAAAATGCCCTTTGGTAGATACTTGGTGGCAAACAGAAACGGGAGGAATCATGATTTCTCCTCTGGCAGGAATCACGCCTAACAAGCCCGCGCACGCCTCTTTGCCACTACCAGGAATACAGCCTATAATTGTTGATGCTGAAGGTGAGGAACTCAAAGGGAACAATGTTGAAGGGAACTTATGTATTAAATTTCCTTGGCCTTCAATTTTAAGAACCACTTATGGAGATCATAAACGTTGTAAAGAAACCTATTTTTCTGCCTATCCAGGATTGTATTTTACGGGTGATGGGGTAAAACGCGACCATGACGGATATTTAAGAATTTTAGGAAGAGTAGACGATGTGATTAATGTTTCTGGTCACCGAATGGGTACTGCTGAAGTGGAAAATGCAATTAACGAACATCCAAAGGTAATTGAATCAGCCGTTGTGGGTTATCCACATGACATTAAGGGTCAAGGGATCTATGCGTATGCTATATGTGATATGGAAGACAATACTCAAGAAGAACTCATCCTTCAGATTAAAGACACAGTTAGAAAAATTATTGGACCTATTGCAAAACCTGATGCTGTCCAGATAGTCCCAGGGTTACCCAAAACTCGCTCTGGAAAAATAATGCGAAGAATTTTGAGGAAAGTGGCAAGTCGCGATATATCAAATATGGGAGATACTTCTACTTTGCTCAATCCAGAAATTGTAGATCAAATCATAAAAGGAGCTGGGCTTTGATAAACTTAGACTTCTGAGCAATAATCGTCTCCAACTTTAAAAGACTCATAAATTTCTTGGGATACACTTCCTTGCCGTACCCCATCGTCTGGTACAGAAGGAAGATTGGGATCACCGTATGAATTTATATAATCGTCTGTTTGTAACACGAAATAGTAATTGTTGTCTTTAGTTACTTTTTGAATAATTTGACCGCAACGTTCGTCATCTTTTTGGCAATTAAAAAAGAAGGGTAAAAAAAAATACAGTACTAGTTTTTTCATGAAAACTAAATAGATTTAAAAAATGGAATTAAATTTTCTAATTGTAGTGCTCTTGATCCTTTTATAAGTACATGACTGTAATTCCAATTTGAATGGTTAATGGTTTTTTTGAACTCTTGAAGGTTTTTAAATTTTAAAATGCGGTCATTTTTTAACGTGATAGCATTAAAATTAGATCCAATAACGATAATTTTTTTAAAAGAAAGTTTGAGGCAAAGCTTTAGTAAACTTTGGTGCTCCTCAGCTGATACACTTCCTAGTTCTAGCATATCTCCTAAGATTACTGCTTTATTTGAACTTTCCTTGTTGTTAAAAGACTGAAGAGCCTCGAGCATGCTGGTAGGATTGGCATTATAAGCATCTAATATATATACAGTCTGTCGTATAGAAATTATTTGAGAACGGTTGTTTTCAGAAACATACTTGAGAAGGACTTTTCTGATCTTATCAGTGGGGACTTTAAAAAGAGCACCAAAGGAAAGTGCAGCTGCAAGATTACTCGTATTGTAAGAACCGTATAGTCTTGACAGATAGTTTTGGCCTTCAAACTTTATTTTAATTCCCTCTTCAGGACTTAAGTCTAAATTTTCCCATACAAAATTGGCTTTATTTGTTTGTCCAAAACTCGAAACTTTATAATTCTGAGTTTGTTTTCGTTGCTCAGAATCATCAGCATTGATAAGTATGTTTTGCTTGTTGCTTATTAGATGAACATACAGTTCAGATTTTGAGCGTATAACGCCATCTAAACTTCCAAATCCCTCAAGATGCGCTTTTCCAAAATTTGTGATGAACCCCCAGTTTGGATTAACTATTTCAGACAAGGTTGCAATTTCTCCTGGATGGTTGGCGCCCATTTCAATGATACCAATTTCATGATCAGGTTTTAGTTTTAGAAGGGTTAAAGGTACACCTATGTGATTGTTTAAATTACCTTGTGTAGCCAGTACTTTATATTTGGAGGATAAGACTTCTCGAATTAATTCTTTAGTGGTGGTTTTTCCATTGCTTCCAGTTAAGGCTATTAAGGGGGTTTTTAATTCTTTACGATGGTACGAGGCTAAAGCTTGAAGTGTATGAAGTACATTGTCTACAAGTACTACATTTGTTTTTTTAAGATTTAATTTTGGATCATCAATGATAACAGCTGAGGCTCCTTTATCAAGGGCTTGTTCAGCAAATTGGTTAGCGTCAAAATTTGGACCAGACAGTGCAAAAAATAAAGCCCCTTTTTTTAACTTTCGAGTATCTGTACTTATTTCTGTGGCATTTCGAAAGAAGGTGTAGAGCTTTGCTATTTCCATTCTAAAAAAAAAGCATCTTAGTGTTAAGATGCTTTTAAGTTTATATTAACCGCGTCTTTTATGGCGGGCTGTCTTCTTGACTTTACTTTTTGAACCTAATCGTGACATTGCACATCGGAAACCAATATAATCTGTTGCGATATACTGTGGCAGATATCTTCTCTGTGCAGGATCTAACCAGTAGGCTCTGTCTTTCCAAGACCCACCTTTGTAGACTCGCACTTCGTCAGTGATTAAACTTGTTCTTTTTGATGAGCCATCTATTTCTCTAGTAACGACAGCTCCGTCATAACTTACCGTAGGTGATCCTGGTGCGTCATACATTAATGAGGTTTCAGATTTAATTTCCCCCTCCTCAGGGGCTCCTGCAGAATAATTTTTTGACGATTCCACGTCTCCATCTCTAAAATTTCGGTTGTCACTTTCGGAGAAATTTTGACGGAGGAAAGTTTCTTCTTCGTCTATAGGTACTTGAGCTAAATCACCAGGTAATTTTTTGAGTAGAACCTTTCCGTTAGGTAAGGTGTCAAATACAAGTTCGTCTGGAGAAATTGTTATTGCTTTACCGTCTTCACCAATTACATTTTTTAAGTATACATTTCCACGATAATAATTGAAATCATTCGCTTGGTCATCTACAATAGGTCTGTACACATCAGATACCCATTCAGCTACATTACCAGCCATATCGTAAATCCCGAAGTCGTTGGGCGGGTATTGACCTACCTGAATGGTAATATCTGCTCCGTCTTCTGACCATCCAGCAATGCCACCGTAGTCTCCTTTACCCAATTTGAAATTTGCAAGTTGATCTCCCTCAGTTCTTCTATCACTTGAGCGGGTATATTCACCAGACCAAGGATATTTTTTCTTTCCTCTGTAAGTATTGTATTCTCTGTCTCCCACCAAAGCAAGAGCAGCGTATTCCCACTCACTTTCGGTCGGAAGCCGATAGGAGGGAAGTAAAATTCCTTTTTCAACACCTGCATAAGCTTTTACAATTGAGTCTCCTTTTTTTACCTCAGCTTTTTTGCCGCTAAGACTATCCATTTTGCCTCCGTACACAGTTTCAGGCCTTTTTAAATAGGCAGCAGTGTTGAAGGTGCTGTTCGTTTCTACTTCGGTGTAGCGAACATCCTTTTGAACATACGACTCACGTTCAAGTATATATTCATTTACACGGTCTGTTCTCCATTCAGCATATTGAACAGCCTGAAGCCAATTCACACCCACCACAGGATATTCTGCATAGGCAGGGTGACGTAAATAATTGGTAGTCAGTTCTTCTACATAACCGAGTTGGTTTCTCCAAACAAGTGTGTCAGGTAGTGCACCTTCGTAAATTTGTCTGTATCGAGGTTCGTTTGTTGGAAATACATATTCAAGCCAATCTAAATATTCCATGTACATAAGGTTAGTGACTTCTGTTTCGTCTATGTAGAAAGACATGACATGTTGCTTATTAGGAGTGTTATTCCAATCGTGCATGACATCATCTTGAACCTGCCCTTTAGTAAAAGTTCCTCCCTCTACAAAAACGAGTCCGGGTCCCGTTTCTTGGTCTTCAAATTCAACATTGAATTGAAATCCTCCTTTTTTGGAATTGATATCCCAACCGGTTGCTTTAGAGGCATTGCTCCCACCACCACAAGAAGTGAGAATTAAAAGGCCCAGACAGGAAAGTAGTAGTTGTTTGAATTGACTAAGTTTCATATAGTTTGATGTTATTTTCAAAACATTATGCAATATACAAATAATCGTTTTCTTTGAAAGAATTGCGATTCATTTAAATTCAGTTATTTAAGTATTTAACGCTACTATTTTTTAATTATTGTTAAAAACTTATAAAATCAAATAAGAAAATTGATTCTTGAGCGTTAGATAATTACAATTCTTACATAGTGAAAAGCTTAAATAAATCTTTATTACTGGCCTTAGCCCTCTTTATGTACAATGGTTATGGTCAGAATTCTAACCGTGTTATTACAACGGGTGTTCCCTTTTTAATGATCACTCCAGATGCAAGATCAGCCGGAATGGGAGAACTTGGTGTTGCAACTCCTGCTGATGCCTATTCGCAGCAGTGGAATCCAGCAAAGTATGCCTTCGCGTCCTCTGAAAAAGGGATTGGAATAAGTTACACTCCATATCTAAGTAAGTTAGTGGATGATATATTTTTGGGAAACCTAACGTTTTATAAAAAACTTAATGATCGAAGTTCTTGGGCGACTAGTTTAAAGTATTTCAGTCTAGGAAACATTCAGTTTAATGAATTTGTTGGAGGGTCTATTGTAGATCAGGGTCAAGAGCGCCCTTCAGAGTTAACCCTTGATTTATCCTATGCCCTAAAGTTAAGTGAACAGTTTTCCACGGCTATTGCTGTACGTTATATTCGTTCTGATTTAAAGATTGCCTCAGATGCTGATACCTCCTCTGCTAATTCTTTGGGAATAGATATTGCTGGTTATTATGAAAGTAATTCTTTTGATTTTGGAAACAATGATGCCGTGTTTAGAGGCGGAATTAACGTCTCTAATATTGGACCGAGATTGAATTATGATATGGGGGGTCAGAAGAGCTTTATTCCTACTAATTTAAAATTAGGATTCGGAATGGATTTATTATTTGATGACCAAAACAGCCTTGGAATTTACACAGAATTTAATAAATTATTGGTTCCTACACCCGTTGCGGTTTATGATGATGAAAATGTTTTTTTAGGCTATCGTCAACCTGATATTGATTTTCTAAAAGGAATTTTCACCTCTTTTAGTGATGCTCCAAGCGGCCTATCTGAAGAGCTCAGCGAAATTACTGTAGCGGTAGGATTAGAATACCTTTTCCAGGATGTTTTTTCATTAAGAACAGGATACTTCAATGAAAGTCAAGACAAGGGATCTCGACGTTATTTAACACTAGGAGCAGGTTTTGATTTGAATTTTATTGACATCGATATTTCATATTTGTTTTCAACCTCTAATGTCCGAAACCCGCTTGAGAATACAATTCGTTTTTCATTAGCCTTAAATTTGGAAACACCAGTTCCCCAATCCTCAGAGGAAGTAGCTATTCAGTAAGCATGTAATTCTTTAAGAATAAATTTAAGTGAATATTTTACCTAAAGAATAGAAATGAGTAATTTTGCACTTAGCAAATGGGATTATTTATTAGGATTTTATGAAGAAAATAACAAAACAAACTTATCTGGATTGGTATGAGAATATGCTTTTCTGGAGAAAGTTTGAGGACAAGCTCGCAGCAGTATACATTCAGCAAAAAGTTCGTGGGTTCTTACACTTATACAACGGTCAGGAAGCTGTATTAGCTGGATCACTCCACGCCATGGAGATCGGAAAGGATCGTATGATCACAGCCTATAGAAATCACGTCCAACCTATTGGAATGGGTGTTGATCCCAAACGCGTTATGGCAGAACTTTATGGAAAATCAACAGGCACCTCTAAAGGACTTGGTGGTTCTATGCATATTTTTTTAAAGAACATAAATTTCATGGTGGTCACGGTATTGTAGGAGGTCAAATCCCGCTAGGAGCCGGTATGCCTTTGGAGATAAATATTTCGAAAGAGATAATGTGACACTTTGTTTTTTGGGAGATGGAGCAGCCCGTCAAGGATCACTTCATGAAACTCTAAACTTAGCCATGTTATGGGAATTACCTGTCGTGTTTGTGGTCGAAAATAATGGATATGCTATGGGTACTTCTGTTGCTAGAACTGCTTCACACGAAGAAATTTGGAAATTGGGCTTAGGATATGATATGCCTTGTGAGCCCTGCGATGGGATGAATCCAGTTGCAGTTGCTAAAACGATGGACAAAGCGATAAAATTGGCACGTACAGGTGGAGGTCCTTCTTTTATTGAAATGAAAACATATCGTTACCGAGGGCATTCGATGTCAGACGCTCAGCATTATAGAACAAAAGACGAAGTAGAAGAATACCGTAAAATAGATCCGATTACTCAAGTTAAAGAAGTTATTTTGTCAAAAAAATATGCTACACAGAAAGAATTAGACGTAGTTGATAAAGCTGTGAAAGATCGCGTAGCTGAATGTGAAAAATTCGCAGAATCCTCACCATATCCAGACCTCAGTTTGATGTATGATGCAGTATACGAACAGGAAGATTACCCTTTTATTAAACACAAATTATAGAAGATGGCAGAGATCATAAACATGCCGAGATTGAGTGATACCATGGAAGAAGGAACTGTGGCCAAATGGTTTAAAAAAGTAGGTGATACCATCAATGAAGGTGATATTTTAGCTGAAATTG
>JAQWHT010000018.1 GCA_029249225.1 Flavobacteriaceae bacterium | reverse complement strand
TGTTATACGATTTTGATTCTAACTATAAATCACTGATTTCAACTGGAGCTATAGAGTATATCAAGTCAGATAGTTTAGCTTTAAGACTGTCTAATTACTATGAGCTTGAGTATACGGCGTTAATAGGTGAATCAAAATCGTATAACAAGCTTTATCTTGATTTGATGTCATTTATGAAAAAAAATTATAGCGTAAGTTCAATGAAAAAAGTTGAAAGAGGGATGGAGTCAACAGGGTTCTTAAGTTTCTACTATTCAAATTCTGAACTAGATAAGATGAAAAGAGATAGTGAGTTAAGAAATTACTTTTTTGAACTTAAAAGAATTATATACTTATATGCAAGAATGTTTGAAGGAGCATTTTCTAATTCGGAAAGATTAGCTGGATATATAAAAATTGAACTTAATAAAACCTCTTAAAGAATCTTTAAAATCAGTATATCCTATTCGTTAAGTTAAGAGGCTCCTAAATTAGGATTCACTTCAACTATAAAATCAATTCATACTCAAATAAAAATTTGAAGATGATATTAGTTTATTTCCTTTAGAAGAAAAAATTAATTCTTTTAGTGAGAGTAACTCTTGAAAGCTAAAGATTAAAAGTAAATTCTGCTGACAGGTAACGATTGGTATATTCCTTTTTACGTACTTTCTATTAAAATGAGAATCCCAATATTCAACATCTATATTTTTGACAAGCTTTTGAAAATTAACGAATTCTTTGGGAGTCATCTCAATAAGAATATTATTGAACGTTAAATCAAATACTTTACAATTCTGACAATAGGAAAGTTCACCATTTGAGTTTTTTGAAATAATATTTTTTTCAATTTTACACATGTTAGATATTTAAAATAAACATATAAAAGTAATTATTTTTATTTAATCTAAATAAGTATAGTGTTTATTTTTCTAAAAAAAACTTTCACTTGTTAATTTTATTAATGCTTTAATCCCTTTATAATATAAAACGATATCTTCTCGTCATCTTTTATGAAACCCCACCCGTATTTATTCAAATTTTAATTTCCGGATAGTTTTTTATGCTTGTCCATAAACAGTTGATCAATCAATGGTATACCTTATTTATGAAGTTCAGGGACTTTTAATCCTCTTTAATAAAGGAATGTTGAGGATTTACTAAAACTTTGCGGTAGAAATTGTAGATTTGGGTAGATGGAAAAACTTTTTTTATTTTTTCTCCCGATATATTCATACGCCCAAATAAATATAATTTCCAATGATAGTGTTGGAGAACATATCGGTTTACATATCATATACTTTTTAGGAAGAGAAAATGGAGGAGTTAGTCTGAGTAAATTAACCAATATTAATGGGAAAGAGTTTCATCAATTAATTTGGACAAATAAAGATTATGACAAGATAGAAGAAAAAACTTTAGTCACATTCCCTTCAACATCCGATGACATAAACAATTTGTTTGAAACTTTTAAAAAGGTTATTAAAACCCAAAAAATAATAAATTTTGAATTAGCTGGTAACATCGTTAAAATAAAGCCGAGTTCTGTAAAGGATGAGGTTATTTTCCTCTATACAATTAATAAAAAAATTAAATATTTCTATATAAATGCAATTGGCATCTACGAATTATTTGGGAAAGCTTGGAATAAGGATGAATGGAAAGAATTTTTAGAATCCTAATTCAAATCATCGGCATATCCCACTAACTTCTGTCTTTATTTTATTCGGCACTTCTGATTTTCTGCCAGTAATCGTTATTGTTAGAATGAATTGATTTTAAAATCAAAAAAGAAATAGATTTTTGTGTTTTAATTCTTATGCTGGGTAACTCCCCTTGACTTATCATCAAAACTGTTGGTCCTCTTATTCAACATCTTACAAGTTTATCGAAATCTATTATTAATTCCTTATGTGAAATGAATCTTTAACGAAGTATCAAGTGTAAAAGAATCATTGTAAACCGAGTTGTTAGTTTGTTAGAATATGAGTTGTCAAATTTTATCATCAAATGATGTTGAAGTAGATTAGTAAATACCTACCTTTAAATTAAAACTATTATAAAATATGAGATTTTTAGAAAAATACTACCCCATTCTTCTTGCCTTTTTGAGTTTTCTATATTCAATATATTTATGGTTTTCAGGACAACAACTTGAAGGGTTGTACGTTGGGCTCTGGCCGATTACTATTTTAGGATTTGCTATTGCTTTAAGACAAAGAAGAAAAGATGACTTAAAAAGAAAGCAATGAAAGATCAAGGAATGTTCATAGTAGGGTCAATATTTTTTTTAATTTATATTTTCTTCTATTTCAAAATAATATTGAGGTATAAATTTGAGCGTAAAAAGAAAAAAGCCCATAAACAATAGCTTACAGGCTTATAAAAATTAAATGTAATGTGAGGTTAAATAAGCAGTCTTCTCATGCTCAATCAAAACCTCATGCAGGATGAAGCCCGAGCCATTATAGTGGAGCAGATGACTGACTTTATAAAGACCAAGCCTTTCCTCCTGTAGCTTCCATTAAATCAACACATCCTTTTTGTTCTCCAGGAATTGGGGCATAAGCAAGAACATTTTCACCGATATATTCATTTGTTTTAAAAGCACTAACAGTTAAGCTTCTCAACTCATTCGCAAAAGCTGCGGCATCTTTCTCTTCATCAGTAATTTCATTCCCTGGTTTAAGATATTTCGAAAGAACAGCATCCCAATCTGAAACATTCATTTGGTCTACATTTTTTCCTGAAGTTTCAGAACTTGCAGAAAAAAATGCTTGTAATTTAGATGAAAATTTTTCCTGTCTTTCTGTATCCCAGACGGCTGCAATGTAACTATCTGTAAATTCTGGCAGTTTTAATTCAACTGCTCCAGGGATATCAGTAGAAGGGATAATTAACTCCATCAACTGCGAAATCTTGTCAAAATCAGTTGCGTTAAAATAAACAGTAGTATAGGTCGATGCCGATTGACAACTTTGTAATAAACTAACAACTGTTGGGGTAACTGCAATCGCTCCAATTCCCGTTCCTATATTTTTTAATGCTTTTCTTCTATCCATTTCAATCTGTTTTATAAGTTCATTTTTTTCAATTGTTCGACAGCGTGATTAGCTGCTCGAGCTGTCATTGCCATATAAGTCAATGATGGATTTACGTTACCAGCAGAGGTCATTGCTGACCCATCGGTTACATATAAATTCGGTACTCCATGAATTTGGTTATTTTCATTAAGAACAGAAGTTTTAGGATCTCTCCCCATCCGTGCAGTCCCCATCTCATGAATACCTAATCCAAATCCATAACCATTATCGTATTCATTAATGTTTTTAAATCCAGCATTTTCAAGCATCTCTGCAGCCTGACTCTGCATGTCCTTTCTCATTTTAATCTCATTTTCCATGAGAGCTGCATCAAATGTTACGGTTGGCAGACCCCATTGATCAAGTTTTTCATAATCTAGAGTCATTCTATTTTCTTCATAAGGAAGTATTTCTCCAAATCCTGATAATCCAATTCGCCAATCGCCTGGACTCATGATGGCTTCCTTGAATCCAGCACCATAAGACAACTCCGCAATGTTTTCTGACCAGCTAGACCTACCGCCACCACCTTGGTAACCGTAACCTCTTAAAAAGTCAACGTTATTTGTGTCTCCTCCAATATTTCTAAATCTTGGTATATAGATCCCATTATTTCGTCTTCCTGTATAATAGTTATCTCTGAAATCTTCTGTAGATGCTTGTGCACCAACACCTAGATGGTGATCCATGATATTTCTTCCAAGTTGATCAGATGCATTTCCCATACCGTTTGGAAAAGCCTCAGATTTGGACTGCATTAAAATGGAAGTTGTTGGAACTGTCGAAGCGCATAAGAAAATTACTTTTGCATTAAATTCGAAAACCTCTTTTGTTTCAGTATCAATCACTCGAACACCAGTCGCTCTTTTTTTGTCTGCGTCATATATAACTTCATGAACAATCGAGTTTGGTCTGAGGGTCATATTACCTGTAGCTTCAGCTGCTGGCAGTGTAGAGGAATTGCTACTAAAATATGCACCGTAAGGACAGCCTCTTCTACACCTTGATCTGTACTGACAATTTACTCTTCCTAACCCCGGCTTAGTTCCTTCAGTAATTATGGCTGTTCTCCCAATGGTTAAAATTCGATCCTCATAATTTTGTTTGATTGAAGACTTCAATTGAGTTTCAACACAATTCAATTCCATTGGTTTTAAATAATTCCCGTCAGGAAATTGTGGCAACCCGACATTCTCTCCACTAACACCAATATAACCTTCAACATAGTCATACCATGGTGCCATATCCTTATATCTTATAGGCCAGTCAACGGATATTCCATCTTTTAAGTTCGCTTCAAAATCAAAGTCTGTAAGACGATAACTTTGTCTTCCCCAAGTTAATGAACGTCCTCCTACATGGTAACCTCGGCACCAATCAAATCTTTTTGTTTCGTTATAAGGATGCTCTAAATCATTAACAAAAAAGTGCTTGCTAGATTCTATTGTCGTATACCTTGTTCTACTTTGCTTAGGCTGGACTTTCATTGTTTCTTGGGTAATCACATCTCCTGTCTTATAATCCCAAGGATCGTCATTCATGGTAGGGTAGTCCTCGATATGCTTGACCATCCGCCCGCGTTCGAGAACCAAAGTTTTAAGTCCTTTTTCTGTAAGTTCTTTTGCGGCCCATCCGCCACTTATTCCTGTCCCAACGACTATAGCATCGTATTTTGTTTCCATCAATTTGTTTTTTATTCTTTTAGGTAATTATCAAATATAAATATTTTTGAATTGAATTCTAATAAATTGAATATATTTAGAGTTATATTGTTATTGATTCAAAACCTAATATAACGATTTAAGTTAAAATCAATTTAAAACAATTGAATTCCTATAAAACAACCAATAAATTTAAACATGAAATCTTTAATATTATCTTTCATTACCCTAAGCTTCATCCTTTCTTGTCAAAATCAAAAAAAATCTACTCCTCCCCAAGAAGAATCAGTTTATAAGTTGTCTTTAGCTCAATGGTCTTTCAATAAAAGCTTTAAATCTGGTGATGTTTCTCCTTATGAGTTTGCCAAAATGGCAAGTGAACTGGGCTTTGAAGGCTTGGAATATGTCAGTCAGCTCTACACTGACGTTATGGAAAGCGAGGATAAGCCAGTTGCTATCCAAGCATTTGTAGATAAAAACAATGCTCTTGCAGCCCAATATAAAATCAAAAATGTTTTGATCATGGTTGATGATGAAGGAGATCTCTCAACCTCAGATGAAAACAGTCGTTTGAAAGCAATTGAAAATCATAAACTATGGATTCAGGCTGCGCATAAGATGGGATGCAGTTCGATTCGATTAAACCTTCATGGAGAGGATGATGTAACATTATGGACTACAAATTCTATAACAAGCCTTCAGACACTTTCCGAATTCGCTAAACCATTAAACGTCAATATTATAGTTGAAAATCATGGAGGAAACTCTTCCAATGCCAGTTTATTGATGAATGTAATTAATCAAGTTAAATTTGATAATTGCGGAACATTACCTGATTTTGGTAATTTTTGCTTGAGTAAAGATTGGGGTTCTCTAAAGGATAACAAATGTAACAACCCTTACGATCCTTACTTGGGTGTTAGTGAAATGATGCCAAAGGCTTTTGGGGTGAGTGCTAAAGCGTATGATTTCGACACTGACGGAAACGAAACAATCCTAGACTACCAAAAACTTCTCTCTATTGTAAAAAAATCTGGCTACAAGGGATTTATTGGAGTTGAATATGAGGGAGATCATTTGTCCGAAGAAGAGGGGATTATCGCTACAAGAAAATTAATTGAAAAAACGGTTAGTAATTTGTAAAAATGAAGTTGTTTACAAGACTTCAACTCTCTTTTTTATTTTTTCTAGAGTTTTTTATTTGGGGGGGATGGTTTGTAACCATGGGCACCTTTCTTTCTCAAAACTTTAGTGCAAGTGGAAATGAGTTAGCAATGGCTTATGAAACCCAATCTATTGGTGCCATTATTGCTCCCTTTATCATTGGCTTAATTGCTGATCGTTATTTTGCAGCGCAGAAGATTTTAGGAATACTTCACTTACTGGGTGCTGGCCTTCTCTTTCTTGCAGGGGAATCAGATAGTTTTACTCAGTTTTACCCCTATATTTTTATGTATATGCTGTTGTATATGCCAACGCTAGCTTTAGTAAATTCAGTTGCCTTTCATCAAATGAAAAACCCTTCAAAAGAATTTGCTTCCATCCGAGTTCTAGGAAGTTTGGGGTGGATTATTGCAGGTCTAACTATTGGATATTTAGCATGGGAAAGCACACAGTTATTAAAATATACTTTTTATATGACCTCTTTGGCTTCAGCAATTCTTGGTACTTATAGTTTTTTTCTCCCCAATACACCCCCAAAATTAAAGTCCGGTGAAAAAATCGGTTTAAAAGAAATTTTAGGCCTTGATGCACTGACGCTGCTTAAAGACAGAAGTTACCTTGTTTTTTTTGTAGCGTCTGTGTTAGTTTGTATTCCTCTAGCTTTTTATTATCAGCATGCCAATCAATTTTTAAACGAAGTAGGAATGAAGGCTGCTGCCTCTAAAATGGTAATGGGTCAAATTTCGGAAGTCTTTTTTTTATTACTCCTTCCACTTTTCTTAAATCGCTACGGACTTAAGAAGGTGCTTATTTTTGGAGTACTTGCCTGGGGACTTCGATACCTCTTATTTGCCTACGGAGATGCTGGTGAAAATACATGGATGCTGCTATTTGGTATTATCTTACATGGAATTTGCTATGATTTTTTCTTTGTTTCTGGACAGATATATACAGATTTTAAAGCTGGAGAGCAATTCAAAAGTTCGGCCCAAGGGCTTATTACTCTTGCAACTTATGGTCTTGGTATGTTGATCGGTTTTCGATTTGCCGGATGGCTTACTGATCAATATGTCAGTGAAAGTGGTCATTATTGGGATCAGATATGGATTCAACCCGCTATTTTTTCTTTTGTTATTTTAATCTTATTTTTATTTTCTTTTAAAAACGAAACCATCAAAATAAAATCAACATGAGTAAAATAAGACTAGGTGTTTTAGGCGGAGGAGGTGACTCTTTAATAGGAGTACTTCATCGCGTAGCCTCAAGCATGTATGACCGATACGAAATAGTAGGAGGTGTATTTAATCCAGTACATGATGAAAATATAAAGTTTGCAGAGCAAATTGGTGTGAACACTGAACGTGTATATGTAGACTTTGATACATTAATTGCTGAAGAAGTTAAGAAACCCAAAGAAGAACGGATCGAAGTCGTTTCTGTACTAACTCCAAACTTTTTGCACTTCCCTATGGCAAAAAAACTTCTTGAAAATGGTTTTCATGTGATTTGTGAAAAACCACTCACTACTACTTATGACGAGGCAAAAGAACTGGAGGCTCTTCAAAAAGAACACAACGCGATTTTTGCGGTTACCTACACCTATACTGGTTATCCTATGGTTCGTCACATGAAACATATGATTGCTCAAGGAGAGCTTGGAGAAATCCAAAAAATAGACGTTCAATATTATCAGGGATGGATCAATCCCGTTATTCACGATCCTGAGATCCGCAAAACGGTGTGGCGTTTGGATCCAAAAAAAGCTGGAATAAGTTCTTGTATTGGTGATATCGGAACTCATGCGTTTCAAATGACCGAATACCTTACAGGGATGGAAGTAAAATCAATCCTTGCAGATTTAAATATGTTGTATGAGGACAATACTTTAGACATTGATGGTACGGTTCTTGTCCGATTTTCTGACACAGTAAAAGGAGTGATCCGAGCCAGTCAAATTGCCACAGGTGAGGAAAATGGACTAACAGTTGCAGTCTACGGTAAAAAAGGCGCTTACAGGTGGGAACAAGAAAACCCAAACTTTCTTTATCACCTCAAAGATGACGAACCAAGAAGGGTTATCAAGCCAGGAAATGCATACGCTTCTGCTGTAGCTCAAGATGGCACAAAACTGCCTGGAGGACACCCCGAAGGGATCTTTGATGCTATGGGAAATATTTACAAAGGAGTTGCAAAAGCACTTCGGAATGAAAAATCATTTGATGGTGAATATCCTAATATGAACGACGGAGTTCGTGGGATGCTCTTTATCGAAAAAGTTGTAGAATCACATAAAAACGGAAATGTATGGCTCAGCCTGGAAAACAAATGAACACAATAAAAGGACCCGGTGTATTTCTTGCACAGTTTGTTGATAGTAAAGCTCCATTTAATTCCTTAGATGGAATGTGTAAATGGGCTGCAGATTTGGGATACAAAGGAATTCAAATACCCACATGGGAACATTTTTTAATCGACTTGGATAAGGCCGCTGAGAGTCAAACGTATTGTGATGAACTCAAAGGTAAAATCAACTCCTATGGTCTAGAAATAACCGAGCTCTCTACTCATTTACAAGGGCAATTGGTTGCGGTACATTCCGCTTACGACCTCATGTTTGACAGTTTTGCACCTGAGGAGGTAAGAAATAATCCAAAGGCTCGTACTTCCTGGGCTATTGAAACTATGAAAAAAGCAGCTATTGCAAGTAAGCGCCTAGGTTTAAAAACCCATGCAACTTTTTCTGGTGCACTTCTTTGGCATACTTGGCATCCTTGGCCTCAACGCCCAGCCGGATTAGTTGAGTTAGGATTTAAAGAGCTGGCAAATCGGTGGAAGCCTATACTTGACGTGTTTGACGATAATGGAGTGGATGTATGTTATGAAATTCATCCCGGTGAAGACCTCCACGATGGAGTGACCTTTGAACGCTTTTTAGAAGCTACTGGAAATCACAAACGCGTAAATATTCTCTATGATCCAAGTCACTTTGTATTACAACAGCTGGACTATATCGAATATATTGATCATTACCATGAGTTCATCAAATCATTCCATGTTAAGGATTCAGAATTTAAACCCAATGGTAAAAAAGGAGCTTTTGGGGGATATGGTGACTGGATTGATCGTGCTGGAAGATACCGTTCTCCAGGTGATGGTCAAATTGATTTTAAAACCATTTTTACTAAACTGACAGAATACGGATGTGATTTATGGGCTGTAATGGAATGGGAATGCTGTATCAAAAGCCCAGAACAGGGAGCAAGAGAAGGAGCGCCTTTTATTCAAAATCACATTATTGAAGCTACTCAGAAAACATTTGATGATTTTGCAGGGGGCAGTTCTGATGAAGAATTTCTAAAAAATATCCTTGGTTTAAAATGAAAAAAATTTTTATCCTAAGCGTTGCATTAGCATTACTAGCTGCTACTAGCTTACCTTATCAAACTGAAGCAAAACAAGATTGGGAAACTCTCTTTGATGGAGAAACTCTCAATGGCTGGCACAGGTACAATAGAAAGGGAGTAACTCCAGTCTGGACTGCGAAGGATGGAATCTTAACCTTTGATCCTTCACTTCGTCCAAAAGGGGATTATATACATGATATCGTCACAGATAAGAGCTATAAAAGTTTTGAACTATCTATTGAATGGAATATATCAGAAGGTGGAAATAGTGGAATTTTTTGGGGTATACAGGAAGGAGAATCCTTTAGCAAGCCCTATTCTACAGGACCAGAAATTCAGGTTTTAGACAATGAACGCCATCCAGATGCTAAAGCTAATCCAAAGTTTCATCAAGCAGGGGCACTTTATGACTTAGTTCAGCCTACTAAAGATGTATGTAATCCTGCAGGAGAATGGAACCATATTTTACTCTCTATCGATCATGATCTAAACAAAGGAAGCGTAACACTAAATGGGACAAAAATTGTAGAATTCCCCCTTAGTGGTCCTGAATGGGACACCTTGGTATCCAACTCAAAATTTAACGATGATTGTAATTTCAAATACTTTGGCAAATTTAAATCTGGAAAAATTGGATTACAGGATCATTCAGATAAAGTCTCCTTCAGAAACATTAAAATTAGAAAACTATAATAAAATCATTGTATGATAAGATCCATGACGGGTTACGGAAAAAAAGAAACCCTGTGGGAGGATAAACGCATCAGTATAGAAATACGCGCACTGAATAGTAAGAATGCCGATGTAAACTTAAGAACTCCCTCTTACATCAGATCTCTCGATACTGAAATTCGTAAGCGTCTGGCTGCCAAAATGAATAGAGGAAAAATTGATTTAAATATTCATATCGAATTTAATGGAGAAAATGCACCTACTAAAATCAACACCCAGGTCGTTAATTCGTATGTCAAGCAACTAGAGGCCCTGGGCAATTCAACTTTTAGTGAACGCCTTGCCCTAGCTATGCGTTTACCAGATACCCTAACTTCAGAACGCGAGGTATTAAGCGATCAAGAGAAAGATACCGTTTTTACTCTTTTAAATCAGGTAATCGAAGAAATCAATTCATACCGAGCAGATGAAGGTGCAGAACTTGAGAAAGACTTTTTACATCGAATTGGGTTAATCGAAAATCATTTAGAAAACGTCAAAAAAATCGATCCTGAACGGAATCATAAAATTGAACTTAGACTCAAGGATGCTCTAGAAGATTTAAAAATTGAAGTGGATGCCAATCGTTTCGAACAGGAATTGATTTATTACCTTGAAAAGTTTGATATTACAGAAGAAAAAGTTCGTCTTAAAAACCACCTAGACTATTTTACAAAAATCATGAAAAGTGAAGTGCCCGTAGGAAAAAAATTAGGGTTTATAGCACAAGAAATAGGACGAGAAATAAACACCATAGGATCCAAAGCCAATCACTCTGAACTTCAGAAAATCGTTGTTCAGATGAAAGATGAGTTGGAGAAAATAAAAGAACAACTTTTAAATATTCTCTAAGGTGAAGACTGGAAAGCTCATCGTGTTCTCTGCACCTTCTGGAAGTGGTAAAACAACCTTAGTCCAGCATTTACTTTCTCAGTCCCTACCCCTCGGTTTTTCTATTTCAGCAACTTCCAGAGCCCCTCGGGGAAAAGAGCAGAACGGAATAGATTATCATTTTATGACTCCAAAAGAATTTCAAGAAAAAATTCAACAGGATGCTTTTTTGGAATATGAAGAGGTTTATCAAGGATTGTATTACGGAACACTACTATCGGAATTAAATCGGCTTTGGAATCAAGAAAAACATATCCTTTTCGATATTGATGTAATAGGAGGCTTAAATATTAAAAAGAAATATCCCAACAACACCCTTGCTATTTTTGTTCAACCCCCCTCAATTAAAATTTTAGAAGAACGTTTAAAAAAACGTGCTACGGATAGTGAAGAAACTATACAAAAACGCATTCAAAAAGCACAAATGGAAATTGAATATGCTCCAAAGTTTGATACCGTACTTATTAATAAAGATTTAAAAACTGCTAAAAAAGAGGTGGTCCAAGTCGTTCGGAACTTTATAGAATCTTAGTGGAATTTATACCTTTGCTGTGTGAAAAAAGTTGGGCTTTATTTCGGGACTTTTAATCCTATTCATAACGGACATATAGCTCTGGGGAATTATTTTATTGAATATACTGATTTAGATGAAGTCTGGTTTATCGTAAGCCCTCAAAATCCTTTTAAGCTAGATCAAGAGCTTTTAGCAGAAAACCACCGATTAGAAATGGTTCGTCTTGCATTAGAGAACCATCCAAATCTAAGCTATTTAGATATTGAATTTGATCTACCTAAACCTAGTTACACCATCAAAACCCTTCGCTTCCTTATAAAAAAAGAAGCTGCAATTACATTTGCCCTTTTGATGGGAGAGGATAACTTAGTGTATTTTGATCAATGGAAAGAATTTGAATCCATTTTAAAACTTGTTGACTTGTACGTATACCCAAGGAAACATCAAAATGAAATTCCTGAAAGCCTTTTAAAACATCCTAAAATAGAACTTGTTCCTGCTCCAAAATTAGATTTTGCTTCTCGAGATATAAGAAAAATCTTAAGCAGAGGAGGTGAAGCAAAAAGTTTGATTCCTGCCCAAATAGTGACCTATTTAGAAGAAAATAAGTTTTATCAATAATTTTTCTTTCTTTAAAGATCTACCTTAAAACTGGAAGGTCATCTCGAATAGGCTCTATGAGGCATTCTTTTCAGTATAAAACATTGGACTCTCTCTTTGAATTAAAATGATGTATGTTGTAAGATCGATTTATATTACTTTCAGACTAATTCTGAGTCTTTGGGTTCAATAAAAGAGAAAAATTGATTGATAAAGCTATTCCAATATTATGGGAACACATTCAACTGTTTGAACACCCATTATTAACTACCTAAAAGTTGGGGGTAAAACCACAAGTTCAATGGTACTCTTTTAAAACTTCATTTTCCAGTCGTTTGCAAATGGCTTTTCTCGACCAATCTTGAAGGGCTGGAAAATTATTGGTAACTACTCTGTTTCCTTTAAGAAGGGATTCAATAAAAACTTCCATTTCGAAAACTTGCTCCGCTTTCAGCATTTTGGCACAACTTCCTTGCATTAAAAACCGCCCTGCCTCTGAATCGGGATCGCCTATGGAAAGTATAGGAACTCCAGTCGCCATATATTCCAATAACTTCCCCGAGATCATTTGTGTTTGCGCTCCTTTAAAAATAAAATTCAATAATAAATGGGCGTTTTTCATCAACTTAATCGCTTCTTTATGAGAGAGGTAGCCTCTGTTGATGACTTTGATAAGCGGTAATGCCTTTTGAATTTCAGTAAAAATTTCCGTGGAAATCTGACCTGACAAACTCAGTTGAATGGCATGCTGTTCTTGAAATTTTGCGAGTGCCTTAATAACAGAATCGTATTCTTGATTATGTGTTAATAGACCTGTAAAAACAACATGGAAAATCCCTTTAGGAGGCATTCCCATTATAGAGGCCATTAAATCGGCATCATAACCATTGGGAAGCGCAGTAAAAGTTTGTTTGGGTGCTATGGCTTTTAGCTGATCGTGGAGTTTTCCACCCAGGGTAGTGAGTATCCCATTCGCTTTTTGTAAAACCAGTTTTTCTAGGGCTTGGTCTTTTGCAATCGATTTTTGAGTTCTATACAAGGAGGCGTTGTAGAAAAGATCTGCCCAGGGATCACGAAAATCTGCCCACCATGAAATTGGATAGGTGTCTTTTAAGGCCAAGCCTATCAAATGAGTAGAATGCGGAGGGCCCGTTGTGATCAAATATGAAAAAGATTCCTCTTTTAAAAGTTTCTTTGCCGCTTTCAGTGCAAAAGGAATCCAGCCTTTTCGTGCATCGGGTATAAAATAGTTCCCCCGAATGTAAGCTGCTATTTTTTGAAACAGTGAT
>JAQWHT010000129.1 GCA_029249225.1 Flavobacteriaceae bacterium | reverse complement strand
AGAGGAACCTCACTGTGAAAAGGTTTCCCCAGTGTCCATTAACTGTTAAATTGTCTTTAGATGTTGCACTCCATTCACCGTAAGCAATTGCTATGTTATTCCCCAAATATCTATAACCCAAAACATTTGCGTCTAAAACTTCTCCATCTGAGTAACTTTCGGTTGCTTTAATATTTTGCTGACCAAGAATAATTCCCTCCTTAGAATTTACATTTTGGATCCCATTGGTTATGAACAATGACGATAATCCTTCAGCGTTTTGACTATTATGAGTACTGATGTAATCACTAACAGACTCCTTGATTTTTTCAAAGTGAGGTTCCTCTGATGACATTGAATTTTTAATTTCAGAAACACTTTCTGAAGCAGTTGATTCTTTGGGTGTTCTATGAGCAGACTCCATTAAAAATTTGATTTTCCCATCATTGTATTTAAAAACATTTCCCCATTTACCTTGTTCAATAATCTCATTTTGTTCATTTAAAATTTTGAATTTCCCAGCACCTAGATAGATTTCATCTGAAACAGAACGAGTCTCTATTACCTCTACTTCTATGTGACTATTTTTAAATTCGCTTTCGTCCGAAAAGGTTTCTTTAAATACCTGCTGAATTGCTTCTTGTCCTTTAATTGGACTTGAAGGGTTCGAAACTATTCTTATCGCATCTTGTGTAAATTCATCTGAGATTTTAATTGCATCCCCTTGATTCCAAGCACTCGAAAACCTTTGCATGGATTCTTTCATTAAAATCTCTGCATTGGGCTTTGAAACAACTTCTTTTTTCTTTATCTCTTCTGAGCAGCTCGAAAAAATTACCACTGCTAGTAGCAACAAATATGTGTTTTTCATCTAATTAGTTTATGATTATAAAGGGTAAATATATGACTTAATTTACTCATACTTTCAAAGGCTTAGCCTTATTTTTTTACGTAATTTTCCCAAAAGTCCTTCATGAGTTGTTATAATTTTATGAATGAAAAAGTACAGACAAATTGGTTAGTTGTTTTAAGCTTTGCAACTATTCCACTAAATAAAATCTTAAGCTATGATAAAACATTAGCACTATTAAAAAAAGAATTGTGATAAAAGAAATATTATTTAGTCACTGCAAAGTTCATTTAGAAAAAAGGATACAAACCTTGGAGCATCGCAAAAAAAGTTTGCTTCACGACTTAAGTGCTGAAACTAAAAGTTCTGCTGGAGACAAACATGAGACTGGTAGAGCAATGATTCAGTTGGAAAGAGAAAAGTTAGGTGCCCAAATAAAAGTGTTAGAGTTAAATCAAAAAAAACTCCATTCAATTAAAGCACATCAAAATTCTCATCAGAATACTATTGGCTTGGGCTCAATTGTTTTTACTGACAAAGCAAACTATTACATTTCTATTGCAGCTGATTTTTGTAAGATAGACTCTAAGATCTTTTATTGTATTTCCTCTCAAAGTCCAATTGGAAGATTACTCATTGGAAAAACAATAAATGATTCGATAAAGTTCAACGGAACAGATAGCACCATACATAAAGTGTTATAAATAAAAGCTATAAAAAGATCATACCGACTATTTTAATGCTACTACCCAGAAAGTTTAGCAGTAGTATTTTAGCTGCCTAAAACGTTACTTTTATTCCACCTTGTTCAAATACGATTCACGAATCATTTTTGCTGTTTTGTAACCAGACTTGTGACTCCATCCGGGGGGATAGAACATATAGCGTAATTTATTAAATAAACCAGGTGCTTTAATTACGTCTTGAGTTAGGTATATTATTTCACCAAAATAAACTTGAATAAAATTTCCAGAATTTATTTCCCTAGTAATTCCATAATCAATATTTAAATCGGGATTTTCCTCTTGATAGGTTCCAAAAATCCTATCCCAAATATTTAAAAGATTACAATAATTGGTGTCTAGGTATAAGGGATTTCTGGCGTGATGAACTCGATGATGAGAGGGGGTTAAGATCATTTTATTCAAAAAACCAAAACGAGCGTCTTTAACCAAATTTTCCCCCACATGAATAAAAGCTCCATAAGTTCCATCAATAAACATTATGGTAAAGAGCATGATTGGGTCTAGCCCAAATAAAATACAGATAGTTGTCCGTATGAAGTCAGCATAGGGCGCTTCCAAAAAAAAATGGGCATGACTAACACTTAGATTCATTTCCTCAGGGCTATGGTGTGTTGCATGAAGACACCAAAATAACCGAACCTTATGTGCTAAAAAATGATAGATAAAATGTGCAAACTCCCAAATGATATAACCATAAATAAACCAATACCATGTCATCGATGTTTTTAAAATTGCAAGTGGTTGAAAAATCCCAATACAAAACGCAACCATACCTATTGCAATAAATCTCCCAATAACTCTGTTGAAGAGGTAGATTAAAAAAATGACCTTATAGACTTTCGTTTGTGGCTTTTTATAAATAAAACCTAAAAAAAGCTCTAAGAAAAGAAGAAGTGGGATAATCGGAAGTATGAGTGCAACAATTCCATCATAGATTAATAATAATGAATAGTCTTGTTTTTGAAGAATCTCAATAAATTGGTTGACACCAAAAAAACCAATAATTTCTTTCCATAGTGAATCAAGTAAAGTCATCATACATTTCTTTTATTCAAGATAAATAAATATTTTTTAAATGACCCAGTTCAAGCTTAACTTCAAGAAATATGATTTGATTTGTGAATCAGTATCTATATATTTATAATAAAGACCAAAAATGAAAAAACTACTACTATTGTTTATTTGTTTAGCTGCCAGCTGTCAATCGTCAATAAAAAATAAAACCGCAACGTACGACATCAAAGAATTCTTCGATAATGTAAATATCTCCGGGGGGTATTTTTCCTCATCTGAAGAAAAGATGATATACAGTACGAATAAAAGTGGAATTGTTAATGTATATGAGGTAGAATTAACCAGTAAATCAGTTACACAATTATCTTTCTCAGAAAAAGAATCTTTTTATGTGAGATCCTATGTACCCAATAGTGATGATTTTATTTATTCTGCTGACAAGGGTGGCAATGAAATTTCGCATTTATATCTTCAAAAAAGGAGTGGAGAAACCCTCGACCTTACCCCAGGGATCAATGAAAAATCTATTTTTTATGGCTGGTCTCAAGACAAAACATTCCTCTACTATCTATCAAACAAAAGGGACTCTAGATATTTTGATCTTTATAAAATGAAAATAGATGAGTGGGAACCGGAAATGATTTATGAAAATAAAGATAATTTTTCACTAAGCTATTTCAACGGAACTTCCTCATCGTCGATTTCCAATAACGAACACTACCTTTTGCTCACCAAAGCTATTACTACAAGTGAAAACAAGTTCTACCTTTTGGATCAGATTCAGGGTCAGGTGGAAGAAATATCTACTCTCCCAGGAAGGTATACTGCTGCTGGATTTTCAAAAGACAATAAGAGTTTTTATTATATTACTGACATTGAAAAGGAATTTGCTTATTTGAACAAATACGATATTCAAACCGGAGAGTCTACTGTCGTTTTCCAAACAAATTGGGATGTGATGTACAGCTATTCTAGTAAAAATGAACAATTTAGAATCATTGGAATAAATGAAGATGGCAAAAACTCAATTCAAGTAATTGATAATAATTCAAAAAAACCGATAAAATTTCCATCCTTTAAGGATGCAGATATTACTGGAGTTGAATTTTCAGAAAGTGAAAATAAAATCAGATTTAGTGTTGGGTCATCAAAAACACCCAACAATCTATTTCTATATGACCTTCGGGATGAATCGCTTGTAAAGCTTACAAATAGTCTCAATCCAGTGATCGATTCTAAAAGCTTAGTTGCAGCAGAAGTTATTCGCTACACTTCCTTTGACAACCTAGAAATCCCTGCAATATTTTACAAACCACTCAACGCCTCACCCACAAATAAAGTTCCTGCTCTGGTATGGGTTCATGGTGGACCCGGAGGTCAATCACGTATGAACTTCAATCCCTTAATTCAATATTTGACAAATAATGGCTATGCGATTTTAGCAGTCAACAACAGAGGCAGTAGTGGATATGGAAAAAGTTTTTATAAGATGGATGATAAAAATCATGGAGAAAACGATTTAAAAGACTGCATTTGGGGAAAAAAATGGCTTCAAGAACAAGACTATATAGACTTTGATAGGATTGGGATAATTGGAGGAAGTTATGGAGGATATATGACCATGGCAGCAATGACTTTTTCTCCAGAAGAATTTAAAGTTGGTGTGAATATTTTTGGAGTAACTAACTGGATCAGAACCCTAAAATCAATTCCATCATTTTGGGAAGCCAATAGAAAAGCATTGTATGATGAATTGGGTGATCCTTATTCTGCAGATTCAATTCGGTTAAAAAAAATATCTCCTTTATTTCATGCAGAAAAAGTCAAAAACCCTGTCATGGTTTTACAAGGTGCTAATGATCCTAGAGTACTCCAAATAGAATCAGATGAAATTGTAGCAGAATTGAAAAAAAATAATACAATAGTAGAATATTTAATATTTGATGATGAAGGACATGGTTTTAGAAAAAAAGAAAATCAAATTAACGGGTATAGAAGAATTAAATATTTTTTGGATGATTACCTAAAAACACCTCCTACACTAGAACCCAGTAAGTCCCTATTGGATTAATTGCTAAATACTGTGGAATGAAGTTCTTACCTCTGGTGAAATAAATTTATTTAAAACTCCTTCCTCGAGACCAATTTAATAAGGCTAATCCTTAACTTAAAACTTGTCAAACTATTTAATCTGATTAAATTGTAACAACTATATCTTATAATTTTCAAATGAAGAAAGTATTTGTAAAGTACATGATTGAATTTTTTGTCATTGTAGTCGGTATATCTGTCTCATTTTGGTTTGATCGATATCAAGTTTCACTGGACAATATTGACAGAGAAAAAGAAGTTGTTTCTGAGTTAGCTACTGAATTGGATCTTATTCAACTAAGTGTCGAGAACAGAGAAAGTGCTTTCACTTTTGATTTTGAAAATTTGACAATGATCTTGAATGATAGTTTAAATAATGTCAATTTTAATTATCCTGAATTATTAATTGCAACAACTGATTACAGAGGGTTTAGCCCAAGTGAGGAGATCTATACTTCGCTAAAGTATGACGGAGGATTGAAGTTCATACGTTTTAACAGTATTAAAATTGCGATCGAATCCTTGTACAATGGAACAAAATACGGTGTCATAGCCAATATGGAGGACGAAATTATTGTCCAAAGGGATGTTTTAAAATACATTCAATACAATTATCCAAAACTTCTAGTTGATATTGAAAAAATGAGAATTTCAGAATTGGAAAAAATATCTATTTTTACCGACATAGTCCAAAAAGATAAAACACTAAAATCACTACTTACTTCCAAACTCAGATTCATGAAAAACAAATTGAGATTCCTTCAGGACTATAAGAATAGCTTATTTGAATTAAAAAAATTAGTCAGGACATCTTATTAGCCAAACTATAGTGTAGCTTTCTAAAAAACGGATTTTAAATTATACACCTAGAAGTTAAAGGATAATATCTTTCAATATTTTATTGAAAAAAACAAAAAAACTTCTCTTATCAAGTTCTGGAAATTCACAAAATAAACTTGAACTAATTTTTGTAATTTAGTTTCAATTGTTTAATTGAACACACAAGCTTTTAAATGACAGAAGCCATAAATTAATCATTTCTTGTCAAAGGAATTAAAGTTCTGAGTTATTAATTATTATAAAAATCCTAATAGATGAATACTAAATTTTCTTTGCTCCCTATCCTCTTATTTTCTTTTATCTTTTCAAACGCTCAAGATCGAATAACAGGTTCGTCCTTTGCAACTCGTTCAGAAGTTTTAGCACAAAATGGTATGGTCGCAACTAGTCATCCTTTAGCCACCCAAATTGGGCTTGATATTTTAAAAAAAGGAGGGAATGCTGTAGACGCGGCTATCGCTATAAATGCTGCATTAGGACTTATGGAACCCACTGGCTGTGGAATTGGTGGAGATCTTTTCGCAATTGTTTGGGACGGAAAAACTAAAAAACTTTATGGCTTAAATGCCAGTGGACGTTCTCCTAAAACTTTATCTATAGACTTTTTTGAAAAACAGGGTATGGAAAAAATTCCTTCTCATGGCCCGCTCCCTGTGAGTGTACCTGGAGCTGTAGATGGGTGGTTTGAACTTCATCAAAAATTTGGAACTAAATCCATGGCTGAAATTCTTGCTCCCGCAATAGATTATGCTCAAAAGGGATTTCCTTTGACTGAGCTTATTGCATGGTATATGCAACGGACTGTTCCTTTTTTTGAATCTAAAGGGTTTCCTAATATTAAAGATACTTACAAAAACCAAAATGGTGGAAAATTACCCGATGAGGGAGAACTATATAAAAATGAGTACCTCGCCAATACCTATAAAAAAATTGCTGAAGGGGGCAGAGATGCTTTTTATGAGGGCCAAATTGCACAAACAATTGTGAACTTCATCCAAGAGCAGGGAGGATTTCTTTCAGCCGACGATCTAGCTTCCCACAAGTCTGAATGGGTTGAACCCGTTTCTATAAATTACAGAGGTTATGATGTATGGGAATTACCTCCTAATGGTCAAGGAATTGCAGCACTGCAAATGCTTAAAATTTTAGAGGGATATGATTTTTCTGATATCGAATTCGGTAGTGCAGAACATTTACATCTCTTTACAGAAGCCAAGAAATTAGCCTTTGAAGACCGCGCTAAATATTATGCTGATATGGACTTCGCTAAAGTCCCTGTTAAGCAATTACTTTCAGATGATTACGCCAATGCCAGGAGAGAACTTATTGGAGAACGAGCAGGGACGTATAAGGCAGGTGAGATTTCTGCCGGAGAAACAATTTATATGACGGTTGCTGATAATGAGGGCACTATGGTATCATTGATTCAAAGTAATTATCGCGGGATGGGCTCAGGTATGGCTCCATCAAAATTAGGATTCATGTTGCAAGATCGAGGTGAATTATTTAGTCTCAAACGAGGACAAGCAAACAGCCTTGAACCAGGTAAAAGACCTTTCCATACCATTATACCAGCTTTTGTCAGCAAGGATGGAAAGCCATTTATCAGCTTTGGAGTCATGGGGGGTGATTTTCAACCTATGGGCCATAGTCAAATTGTAATGAACTTAATCGACTTTGGAATGAATCTCCAAGAAGCAGGGGATGCTCCTCGATGGGATCACACAGGAGGTGCTAGCCCCACAGGACAAACAACTACCAATACCGGACTTATCAGAGTAGAATCTGGAATCCCCTACCCGACTGTTAGAGGATTGATGGACAGAGGTCATAAAATAGGAATTGCCAGAGGAATTTACGGTGGTTATCAAGCAATTTTATGGGATGAAGAAAACAAAGTCTACCATGGTGCCTCCGAGAGCCGTAAAGATGGACAAGCAGCAGGATATTAAACATCTAAATAGAAAAAAATAAATGAAGAAGTATTCACTATTTCTAACCTTACTTGTATCCATCCTAATCGGTTGCAAGACTTCTCCCTTTAATGAAAATACATCTGAAATAAAATCTATAAATGAAATTTTTGAAGATTATTATAAGTTTAAAGATCGTATTAATCCTATTGAGGCTACTAAAGGAGGGAATTACCAATACAATTCCTATATCGCCAACTATATTTCAGACGAATATCAAAAAGATTTAATAGAAAATTATTTTCACTTTTTAAATCTTTT